>NZ_VUOT01000073.1:0-5424 GCF_009829295.1 Nocardia sp. CY15 | reverse complement strand
GTGTGTGCGTGTGTTCTTTGAGAACTCAATAGTGTGTCGATGAATGTCAGTGCCAAATATTTTTTGGTTCCGGCTCTTGCACTCCCCGTGTGGAGGGTCGGGCATTTTTTGTCAGCTTTTTGCTGGCGATTGTTTTGCTAGGTTTTCGGACTCTAGTTTTTGATCTGATTGCACCCTTTCGGGGGTGTGGTTGTGAGTCTTCAACGGAGAGTTTGATCCTGGCTCAGGACGAACGCTGGCGGCGTGCTTAACACATGCAAGTCGAGCGGTAAGGCCCTTCGGGGTACACGAGCGGCGAACGGGTGAGTAACACGTGGGTGATCTGCCTCGCACTTCGGGATAAGCCTGGGAAACTGGGTCTAATACCGGATATGACTTCTGGTCGCATGGCTGGGGGTGGAAAGATTTATCGGTGCGAGATGGGCCCGCGGCCTATCAGCTTGTTGGTGGGGTAATGGCCTACCAAGGCGACGACGGGTAGCCGGCCTGAGAGGGCGACCGGCCACACTGGGACTGAGACACGGCCCAGACTCCTACGGGAGGCAGCAGTGGGGAATATTGCACAATGGGCGAAAGCCTGATGCAGCGACGCCGCGTGAGGGATGACGGCCTTCGGGTTGTAAACCTCTTTCGACAGGGACGAAGCGTAAGTGACGGTACCTGTAGAAGAAGCACCGGCCAACTACGTGCCAGCAGCCGCGGTAATACGTAGGGTGCGAGCGTTGTCCGGAATTACTGGGCGTAAAGAGCTTGTAGGCGGTTTGTCGCGTCGTCTGTGAAAACTCACAGCTCAACTGTGAGCTTGCAGGCGATACGGGCAGACTTGAGTACTGCAGGGGAGACTGGAATTCCTGGTGTAGCGGTGAAATGCGCAGATATCAGGAGGAACACCGGTGGCGAAGGCGGGTCTCTGGGCAGTAACTGACGCTGAGAAGCGAAAGCGTGGGTAGCGAACAGGATTAGATACCCTGGTAGTCCACGCCGTAAACGGTGGGCGCTAGGTGTGGGTTTCCTTCCACGGGATCCGTGCCGTAGCTAACGCATTAAGCGCCCCGCCTGGGGAGTACGGCCGCAAGGCTAAAACTCAAAGGAATTGACGGGGGCCCGCACAAGCGGCGGAGCATGTGGATTAATTCGATGCAACGCGAAGAACCTTACCTGGGTTTGACATACACCGGAAACCTGCAGAGATGTAGGCCCCCTTGTGGTCGGTGTACAGGTGGTGCATGGCTGTCGTCAGCTCGTGTCGTGAGATGTTGGGTTAAGTCCCGCAACGAGCGCAACCCTTGTCCTGTGTTGCCAGCGGATTATGCCGGGGACTCGCAGGAGACTGCCGGGGTCAACTCGGAGGAAGGTGGGGACGACGTCAAGTCATCATGCCCCTTATGTCCAGGGCTTCACACATGCTACAATGGCCGGTACAGAGGGCTGCGATACCGTGAGGTGGAGCGAATCCCTTAAAGCCGGTCTCAGTTCGGATCGGGGTCTGCAACTCGACCCCGTGAAGTTGGAGTCGCTAGTAATCGCAGATCAGCAACGCTGCGGTGAATACGTTCCCGGGCCTTGTACACACCGCCCGTCACGTCATGAAAGTCGGTAACACCCGAAGCCGGTGGCCTAACCCCTTGTGGGAGGGAGCCGTCGAAGGTGGGATCGGCGATTGGGACGAAGTCGTAACAAGGTAGCCGTACCGGAAGGTGCGGCTGGATCACCTCCTTTCTAAGGAGCATCTCCAGTGAGTGTCCCGTGGAGTCGGGATCGCTTCTGGCAGAGCCGCTTATGTCCCCGAATGTGGGACTGCGGAGCTCATGGGTGGAACGCTGACATGGGCCGATCGTTCTCGGAGTCTTTGTGATGATGAGGGTCGGATGTAGTCGACACACTGTTGGGTCCTGAAAGAACAGACGTTCTTTCCAGGCAAAAAATACGATCCGCTCGGATCTCCGGTTCATACCGCGGGGCTTTGTTGCTTCGGCTGGTGTCGGGTTCGGGTTCGAGTGGGTGTGTTGTTTGAGAACTGCACAGTGGACGCGAGCATCTTTGTTTTGTAAGTGTTGAAGAGCGTTCGGTGGATGCCTTGGCACCAGGAGCCGATGAAGGACGTAGGAGGCTGCGATAAGCCTCGGGGAGCTGTCAACCGAGCTGAGATCCGAGGATTTCCGAATGGGGAAACCCGGCACGAGTGATGTCGTGTCACCTGCCGCTGAATATATAGGCGGTGTGGAGGGAACGTGGGGAAGTGAAACATCTCAGTACCCACAGGAAGAGAAAACAATTGTGATTCCGTGAGTAGTGGCGAGCGAAAGCGGATGAGGCTAAACCGTTCAGATGTGATACCCGGCAGGGGTTGTCTGGACGGGGTAGTGGGGCCCATTTTCCTATCACTGCCGTGGTGGGCAACAGTCAGAAAAGTGCGTGTTAGTCGAAGTGGTCTGGAACGGCCTGTCGTAGAGGGTGAGAGTCCCGTAGGCGAAAATGCGTGCTCTGTTGTAGTGGGTGCCCGAGTAGCAGCGGGCCCGTGAAATCTGCTGTGAATCTGCCGGGACCACCCGGTAAGCCTGAATACTCCCTGGTGACCGATAGCGGACTAGTACCGTGAGGGAAAGGTGAAAAGTACCCCGGGAGGGGAGTGAAATAGTACCTGAAACCGGACGCTTACAATCCGTCAGAGCCTTCCCTTCGGGGTGGGGTGATGGCGTGCCTTTTGAAGAATGAGCCTGCGAGTCATCGGTGTGTGGCGAGGTTAACCCGTGTGGGGTAGCCGTAGCGAAAGCGAGTCCGAATAGGGCGGTTGAGTCGCACATCATGGACCCGAAGCGGAGTGATCTACCCATGGCCAGGGTGAAGCGACGGTAAGACGTCGTGGAGGCCCGAACCCACTTAGGTTGAAAACTGAGGGGATGAGCTGTGGGTAGGGGTGAAAGGCCAATCAAACTCCGTGATAGCTGGTTCTCCCCGAAATGCATTTAGGTGCAGCGTCACGTGTTTCACGCCGGAGGTAGAGCTACTGGATGGCCTAGGGGGCCTACAAGCTTACCGAAGTCAGCCAAACTCCGAATGCCGGTGTGTGAGAGCGTGGCAGTGAGACTGCGGGGGATAAGCTTCGTAGTCGAGAGGGAAACAGCCCAGATCGCCGGCTAAGGCCCCTAAGCGTGTACTAAGTGGAAAAGGATGTGGGGTCGCGAAGACAACCAGGAGGTTGGCTTAGAAGCAGCCACCCTTGAAAGAGTGCGTAATAGCTCACTGGTCAAGTGATCCTGCGCCGACAATGTAGCGGGGCTCAAGTACACCGCCGAAGCCGCGGCATTCCAGTATTGATCTTGCTTTCGAGCCAGGAGCTGGGATGGGTAGGGGAGCGTCGTGCAGCCGTGGAAGCAGCAGTGTGAACTAGTTGTGGAGGCTGTGCGAGTGAGAATGCAGGCATGAGTAGCGAAAGACGAGTGAGAAACTCGTCCGCCGAATGACCAAGGGTTCCTGGGCCAGGTTAATCCGCCCAGGGTGAGTCGGGACCTAAGGCGAGGCCGACAGGCGTAGTCGATGGACAACGGGTTGATATTCCCGTACCCGTGTATCCGCGCCCAATGGCGAGTCATCTGTGCTAATCGTCCTGAACCGGATGGACTTCCTTCGGGAAGCCGGAAGGGGATGCACGAGACCCTGGGTGTAGTAGTCAAGCGATGGGGTGACGCAGGAAGGTAGCTGGGCCAGGTGATGGAGTACCTGGTGTAAGCCTGTAGGGCGAGTGGTAGGCAAATCCGCCATTCATGTGCCTGAGAGGTGATGCGTAGCCGATTGAGGCGAATTCAGTGATCCTATGCTGCCGAGAAAAGCCTCTAGTGAGTTGGTACACGGCCCGTACCCCAAACCGACACAGGTGGTCAGGTAGAGAATACCGAGGCGATCGAGAGAACTGTGGTTAAGGAACTCGGCAAAATGCCCCCGTAACTTCGGGAGAAGGGGGACCACGTCTGGTGACGAGATTTGCTCTCCGAGCTGGGTGTGGTCGCAGAGACCAGAGAGAAGCGACTGTTTACTAAAAACACAGGTCCGTGCGAAGTCGTAAGACGATGTATACGGACTGACGCCTGCCCGGTGCCGGAAGGTTAAGAGGACCGGTTAGCGTTTTCGGACGCGAAGCTGAGAATTTAAGCCCCGGTAAACGGCGGTGGTAACTATAACCATCCTAAGGTAGCGAAATTCCTTGTCGGGTAAGTTCCGACCTGCACGAATGGCGTAACGACTTCTCTGCTGTCTCAACCACAGACTCGGCGAAATTGCATTACGAGTAAAGATGCTCGTTACGCGCGGCAGGACGAAAAGACCCCGGGACCTTCACTATAGCTTGGTATTGGTGTTCGGTACGGTTTGTGTAGGATAGGTGGGAGACTGTGAAGCGGGCACGCCAGTGTTCGTGGAGTCGTCGTTGAAATACCACTCTGGTCGTATTGGACTTCTAACCTCGGACCCTGATCGGGTTCAGGGACAGTGCCTGGTGGGTAGTTTAACTGGGGCGGTTGCCTCCCAAAATGTAACGGAGGCGCCCAAAGGTTCCCTCAGCCTGGTTGGCAATCAGGTGTCGAGTGCAAGTGCACAAGGGAGCTTGACTGTGAGACTGACGGGTCGAGCAGGGACGAAAGTCGGGACTAGTGATCCGGCACCGGCATGTGGAAGCGGTGTCGCTCAACGGATAAAAGGTACCCCGGGGATAACAGGCTGATCTTCCCCAAGAGTCCATATCGACGGGATGGTTTGGCACCTCGATGTCGGCTCGTCGCATCCTGGGGCTGGAGTAGGTCCCAAGGGTTGGGCTGTTCGCCCATTAAAGCGGCACGCGAGCTGGGTTTAGAACGTCGTGAGACAGTTCGGTCTCTATCCGCCGCGCGCGTCAGAAACTTGAGGAAGGCTGTCCCTAGTACGAGAGGACCGGGACGGACGAACCTCTGGTGTGCCAGTTGTCCTGCCAAGGGCACTGCTGGTTGGCTACGTTCGGAAGGGATAACCGCTGAAAGCATCTAAGCGGGAAGCCTGTTCCAAGATGAGGTTTCTCACCACCTTCGAGTGGTTAAGGCCCCCTATAGACCATGGGGTTGATAGGCCGGAACTGGAAGCACGGTAACGTGTGGAGGTGACCGGTACTAATCGGCCGAGGACTTACTGACAAAGGTTGCTACGCGTCCACTGTGCGGTATCTGAAACAACACACAGATACCCCGGCTTTTTCCCATGAACCCCCCCTTCTTTACCGGGGCGGGGTTGGTGGGTGGGAGCGCGCGGGGGTGTGTGGATAGTTTCATAGAGTTACGGCGGCCATAGCGGTAGGGAAACGCCCGGTCCCATTCCGAACCCGGAAGCTAAGCCTGCCAGCGCCGATGGTACTGCACTCGACAGGGTGTGGGAGAGTAGGACACCGCCGGAACATCCTTC
>NZ_VUOT01000072.1:0-5877 GCF_009829295.1 Nocardia sp. CY15 | reverse complement strand
GTGTGGATGTGGTGCTGGATTCGCTGGCGGGGGAATTCGTGGATGCCTCGCTGCGGTTGCTGCGGCCGGGTGGACGGTTCGTGGAGATGGGGTTGCTGGATCGCCGCGACCCCCAGCAAGTAGCCGCTGTCCATCCAGGGGTGCGGTACCAGAGTTTCGTCCTGTTGGAGGTGGCGCCGGATCGACTGAGGGAGATCCTGACATCGGTCGTAGAGCTGTTCGAGGCCGGAATCTTGACGCAGTCCCCGCTCACCGCATGGGATTTGCGGCAGGCGCCGGAAGCGTTGCGGTTCATGAGTCAGGCGCGGCATATCGGGAAGAACGTGCTCAACGTGCCGACGCCGCTGTCGCCTGAGGGCACGGTGCTGATCACCGGTGGTACCGGAGGATTGGGTGCGTTGGCCGCTCGGCATTTGGTCACCGAGTACGGGATCCGAAGGCTGATATTGGCCAGCAGACGCGGCCCGGATACGCCCGGTGTGAGGGAACTGCGTGACGAGCTCGACGCACTCGGTGCGCACGTGGACGTGGTCGCCTGTGACGCCGCGGACAGGAACGCCCTCGAGAAGACGCTCGCGGCGATCCCGTCCGAGCATCCACTGACCGGCGTCGTCCACGCTGCGGGGGTGCTGGCCGATGGCTTGTTCACCGCTCTGACGGCGGAGCGGATCGAGCAGGTGTTGCGGCCGAAGGTGGACGCGGCGTGGAACCTGCACGAGGCGACACGGCATCTGGATCTGTCGATGTTCGTGCTGTACTCCTCGATCGCGGGCGTGATCGGCAACGCGGGCCAGGCCAATTACGCCGCGGCCAATACGTTCCTCGACGCGCTGGCACACCACCGGCACGTGACCGGTCTGCCCGCGACCTCGATCGCGTGGGGGTTGTGGCAGCAGAGCACCGGCATGACCGGGGCACTCGGCCGAGCCGATATCGCTCGGTTGCGGCGGGAGGGCTTCCCGCCGCTGGGCGAGCGGGAGGGTATGGCACTGTTCGACTCCGCACTCGCGGGGGGCGCATCGGCGTTCGTGGCTGTCCGCGTCGACCGCGACGCGCTGGCGGAAACGGTACCCCGTGCCCTGATGCGCGGTTTGGTACGGCCGTCCCGCCGCCGGGTCGCCGGTGACGTGGCGCAGCGTCCGGAGCTGGCCGCGCGACTGGCGGGTCGTTCGGCTGCCGAGCAGGATCGCGTCGTCCTCGACCTCATCCGCGCCCAGGCCGCGGCGGTGCTGGGGCATACCGGCATCGAATCGATCCCGGCGGACAAACCGTTCCGAGATATCGGATTCGACTCACTCGGCGTCATGGAATTCCGCAACAGGCTGTCGGAAGCCACCGGGCTCCAGCTGCCGTCGACACTGGTCTTCGACCACCCGACCGCCACCGCGATGGCGAAGCTGGTGCGCTCCCTGGCGGTGCCGACCACCGCGGACGAATCCGCCGAGCGGGCTCCGCGCCCGGAGCGTGTGGTGGATGACCCGATCGCCATTGTAGGCATGAGCTGCCGCTTCCCCGGCGGAGTCACCTCACCGGAGAGTCTCTGGGAATTGCTGGCCTCCGGCACGGACGCGAGCACAGATTTTCCCACCGACCGTGGCTGGGATCTCGAGCGACTGTTCGATGCGGACCCGGACAAACCGGGTACCTCCTACACCCGGCGCGGCGGATTCCTCTCCGGCGCGGCGGATTTCGATGCCGGCTTCTTCGGCATCGGTCCCCGGGAGGCGTCCGCCATGGACCCCCAGCAGCGCCTGCTGCTGGAAGCGACCTGGGAGGCCCTGGAGAATGCCGGTATCGACCCGGTCGCGTTGCGTGGCAGCGATACCGGCGTCTTCGCCGGAGCGTGCTCATCCGGCTACAGCGAGCGGATCACCGGAGAACTGGAGGGCTACCGTCTCACCGGCACCACGCACAGTGTGGTCTCCGGCCGGGTGGCCTACGTTTTCGGCTTCGAAGGTCCGGCCGTCACCGTGGATACCGCGTGCTCGTCGTCGCTGGTCGCCCTGCACCAGGCCACCCGCGCGCTGCGCCAGGGAGAGACCTCGCTGGCACTGGCGAGCGGTGTGACGGTCGCGGCCAGTCCATACCTCTACGTCGATTTCGCCCGGCAGCGCGGCCTGGCGCCCGATGGACGCTGTAAGTCGTTCTCCGCCGACGCCGACGGCGTCGGTTTCGCCGAGGGCGTCGGGGTGCTCGTACTCGAACGGCTCTCCGACGCCCAGCGCCTCGGACACACCGTTCTGGCTCTCGTGCGCGGTAGCGCGATCAATCAGGACGGTGCGAGCAACGGCCTGACCGCGCCGAACGGTCCGTCGCAGGAACGGGTGATCGCGGCGGCGCTGGCCGACGCGGGGTTGACGCCGACGGATGTGGACGCGGTCGAGGCGCACGGCACCGGTACGACATTGGGCGATCCGATCGAGGCCCGGGCCCTGATCAATGCCTACGGGCGTGATCGTGCCGGTCGCCCGCTGTTCATCGGGTCGGTCAAATCCAATCTCGGCCACACCATCGCCGCCGCGGGTGTCGGTGGTGTGATCAAGATGGTGCAGGCGTTGCGGCACGAAACCCTGCCGAAGACACTGCACGCGGACGAGCCGAGCCCCCATGTGGACTGGTCGGCGGGCAACGTTCGGCTGCTGACCGAAGCCCAGGCGTGGCCCGCCGGGGAGCGCGTCCGGCGGGCCGGCGTGTCGTCGTTCGGTGTCAGCGGCACCAACGCACATGCCATCCTCGAAGAGGCGCCCGCGGCTGCGCCGTCATCGGTCGTGCCCGCTCCCGGGCGCCGTATCGAGACGGTCGTGCCCTGGCTGGTGTCGGCCGATTCCGAGTCCGGCCTGCGGGCGCAGGCCGAGCGGCTACGGGAGTGGGCGATCCACCATCCCGACGCCGGACCCTGGGACACAGCTCACGCGCTGATCACCTCCCGCGCACAGCTGCCGTGGCGTGGCGCTGTCGTCGGACGTGACCGAGACGAACTGCTGACCGGGCTGGCCGAATTGGCCGCTGGTAGCACGGGCGCGATCGCGGCGAAGTCGAATACGGCAGGCCGGACGGCGTTCCTGTTCACCGGTCAGGGCGCGCAACGTGCCGGGATGGGCGCCGGTCTGTACACGGCTTTCGGTGTGTTCGCCACGGCCTTCGACGAGATGTGCACCAATATCGATCCGCTGCTCGGCCGTTCGCTGCGAGAGCTGGTCTTCGACCCGGACGGTGCGCGGCTGTTGGATCGGACCGAGTTCACCCAGCCCGCCTTGTTCGCGTTCGAGGTAGCGCTGTTCCGGCTGCTGGAATCGTTCGGCGTCGTTCCGGACGCGCTCATCGGACATTCGATCGGCGAGCTGACCGCCGCGTATCTCGCCGGAGTGTGGTCGCTACCGGATGCGTGCGCGCTGGTGGTGGCGCGCGGACGGTTGATGGGCGCGCTACCCGGCGACGGCGCGATGCTGGCCGCGGCGATACCCGAGGAACAGGCGGTGAACCTGCTCGACGAATTCGGCGGTCGGGTGTCGATCGCCGCGGTGAACGGTCCGGGATCGGTGGTGTTGTCCGGTGCGGCCACCGTGATCGACGCGATCGCCGATCGTCTGGCCACGGCGAATGCGCAGACCTCGCGACTGCGGGTGAGCCATGCGTTCCATTCGGCATCGATGGAGCCGATGCTCGACGAGTTCCGCGGAGTGGCGCGAGGTTTGACCTACCATCGGCCGGCCGTCCCGATCGTGTCGAACGTGTCCGGCGCCTTGGTCGACGCCGAACTGACCGACCCCGACTACTGGGTCGCCCAGGTACGCGGGTGTGTCCGGTTCGCACCGGGTATCGCCACCTTGATAGAGGACGGCGTCCGGCGGTTCTTGGAGGTCGGCCCGGATGCCGTACTGGCCGCCATGGTTCGGCAGTGTCTCGCCGAAACGCCGGCCACGGAAGCGGAGTCGATCGTCGTCGCGGCCGCTCGACGCTCGACCGACGAGGCCGATCGGTTCGTGACCGCGCTGGCGCAAGCCGGCGCCGGAGGGGTGCCGGTGGACTGGACGCCGCTGTTCGCGGGCCGCGCGATCGAGCGGGTGCCGCTGCCGACCTACGCGTTCGAGCAGCAGCGGTACTGGTTGCCCCCGGTACGCGTGTCGGATGTATCGCGCTCGGGTCTGGACGACGCGGGCCATCCGCTGCTGGGCGCTCTGGTGCGGTTGCCGGATTCGCCGGATGTCGTGTTCACCGGCCGACTGTCCGGAGCGGAACATCCGTGGCTGGCCGATCACGCGGTCGGCGGAGCGGTCGTGTTCCCCGGCGCCGCCTTCGTCGAACTCGTCCTGCACGTGGGTGCGGCCGTGGCATGCCCCGCGGTGTCGGAGCTGGTGATCGAGGCGCCCCTGCCGATGCCATCGACGGGCGCGGTCGATCTGCGGGTGGTCGCCGGTGGGCTGGATGAATCCGGTGCTCGGGCAGTCGCGGTGTATTCGCGGTCGCTCGACGGTGCGGAGGCCGGGGCCGACTCCGCTCAATGGGTTCGTCACGTGAGTGCGACGGTGACCGCGCGGACGGGCGGCCGGACGGCCGCCACGGTGGCAGCGAGTTGGCCCCCGGCCGACGCGACCGTGCGGGAACTCACCGGCGCCTACGCGGATCTGGCCGGACTGGGCTACGAGTACGGTCCGGCTTTCCGGGGACTGACTGCGCTGTGGCGCGGCGACGGTGAAGTCTTCGCCGAGGTCGTGCTGCCCGAATCCGCTCGAGCAGAGGTCGACGGGTACGGAGTGCATCCGGCGCTGCTGGACGCGGCGCTGCACTCCATCCTGCTGGGCGGGCTGACGTCCGAACCGGTGGCCGGTGCGGTGGCTGTGCCGTTCTCGTGGGAGAACGTCAGGTTGTATGCGACGGGAGCGACCACGGTGCGGGTCCATGCCGCCGTGTCCGGCTCGGCGGCGGAGGACACGCGGATCGCGGTGACGCTCACCGACACCTCGGGGCGGCCGGTGGCCGAGATCGGTGCGCTGATGCTACGTAGCCTCTCGGCCGAGGCCTTTGCGGTAGGGCACCGCGCCGTCGGCTACGGACTCGACTGGATCGCCGTGCCTGCCCTCGAGCCGGGCGCCGCCGGCGACTGGGACGTTGCCGGTGACCTCGAGACCGTGTACGTCGCGGGGCGGGTCGCGACGGTGGTCCGCCTCCACGAGGTCGGCGACGGCGACATGCCCGCTACCGTGCGGACGGTGGTGACCGCGGTGACGGCGCGGGTGCGGGACCTACTGGACCGGGACAGCCGAGTTGTCGTGGTGACCCGGCGGGCGGTGGCGGTCCATGCCGGTGAGCCCCTGGATCCGGCCGCGGCCGCGGCGTGGGGGTTGCTGCGCACCGCCCAGAGCGAGCACCCGGACCGGGTCGTCCTCGTCGACGTCGATGAATGGAATCATCTGCGGCAGAGTGTCGTACTGGCGCTGACGCTGGACACCGAAGCTCAACTCGCCGTCCGCGGCGGCGTCCCCCACGCACCGCGACTCCATCGCGCCGGGCATGCGGGCGCCGCCCGCCTGCGCGACGCGGAGCTTCTGGGCACCGCCGCGTCCTCCGACCGCCGGGAATGGCGACTCGCGCCGATCGGGAAAGGCACGTTGAGCCCGGACAATTTCGGCCTGCGCGAACTTCCGGACGCCTGGACGCCGCTGGCTCCGGGGCAGGTGCGCGTGCGCGTGAAGGCAGTGGGCCTGAACTTCCGGGACGTACTCGTCGCGCTCGGCACCTACCCCGACCCGGACGCTGTGTTGGGTGTGGAGGGTGCTGGTGTGGTGGTGGAGGTGGGTGCGGGTGTGTCGGGGTTGGTGCCTGGTGATCGGGTTTTCGGGTTTGTGACGGGTGTGGGGTCGGTGGTGGTGGCCGATC
>NZ_VUOT01000071.1:0-7079 GCF_009829295.1 Nocardia sp. CY15 | reverse complement strand
GCGAGAAGACTCTACTGAGTTGACATCCGTTAGGAACTCAACGGCGCCTGCTACCGGGCGGCCGATTTCTCCAAGGTGCTGCTCGGCGCTCGCCACCAGCGCATCAACCCCTACACGCCGCGGCACAACGGCAAGGTCGAGCGCTACCACCGCATCCTGGCCGAGGAATTCCTCTACGCCCGTGAATGGACCAGCGAAACCCAACGCACCGACGCACTCGGAATCTGGAACATCCACTACAACTACCATCGACCCCACACTGCCGCCGGAAACCGGCCCCCAGCCAGCCGCCTCCACACCGGCGTCACCAACGTCACGGCCTCATACACCTAGCTGGACACCGCCGAGTCCGAGTCCATCCTGCGGCAATCACCCGCGGAGGGCCCAATGGGGTCGAATATGGTGCGATCGCGCTGTTCCCGACCCCGAAAGCGTTGGCCGACAACACTGGCCGCTGACCAGTTCATGTGCTACCTGACCGAATACCTGGTCCGCAATGCTGGCGGGTTGACGGTGAACGTCCCCGGCAACGGCACCTCGGTCAACGACGGGATCGGGCCGTCTGTCTGCTATGGCTACACCTCCGAGGTGGACAACCAAGTGGACATGCTGTTGCCAATAATCGAACACGGCGACGGTTTCACAGTTGACCCTCGAAACTGTGCAATCCGCAGTTCAGGATGCGGCGGCGTCGGTTCGCAGGTATGAGTAGACGATTTCGCGGCTGACACCGAACTCCCTGGCCAGCTCCGCTTTCGACACTCCGGGCGGCCGCGCGGGCGCGCAGTTGGGCGGCTTGCTCGGCGGTGAGGGCGGGTTTGCGTCGGTGTAGGCGCCGCAAGCCTTCGCCGCGGCGATGCCCTCGCGCTGGCGTTCGAGGATGAGGGCGCGTTCGAACTCGGCGAAGTCACCCATCACGCTCAGCACCAGATTCACCATCGGTGAGTCCTCCCCGGTGAAGGTCAGCGCCTCCTTCACGAACTCCACCCGCACACCCTTGCCGGTCAAAGTGCGCACCAACCGGCGCAAGTCGTCGAGGTTGCAGGCGAGGTGGTCCATGGAGTGCACGATCACGGTGTCGCCGTCGCGCACGAACGCGATCAGCTCCTCCAGCTGTGGGCGTGCGGTGTACTTCCCGGAGGCCTTGTCGGTGAAGGTGCGTTCGACGGCGATCCCGTCGAGCCCCCCAGGTCACCATGCCGCTGCAAGTCCTATTGCAATGGGACGACGAAGGAAACCGCTCGGTCTGCTGCTCGAAGGCCGGGTCCGATCGGGTGGATGAGGCGCACCGATTGTGCATCTGCACTTGCAAGCGGAGTTCTCGAGGGAAGAAACCGCCCGGATGGACCTGTTCTCGGACCAGGACGTGACGCTCTTCTTCGACCGCGTGCAGGAACGAAGCCTGGCCATTCGAAACTCTGCCCATTGCAGACCCCAGGTCTGAAATAGGTGCGGCGTCAGACCGTGGAATAGTGGCGGAGTCGTTAGGGCGATCATGTCGACACAACGCGTACTTTCGGCGCAAACTGAGTGGAGCCAGGACAGGGCTGTCAGCAAATCTCTTCTCCGGCAGTAACACTGGACCGGAGCAAGCGAAGGCAAATCGGACGAACCTTCTCGGGTGAAGGGCGTGAGTCGAGCGTGCGCGCACGATCGCGTACCGCCGCATACCTCGTGCCACTGTCGGCCGCGAAATCTACGAACCTGGTGAGGCTCGAGTTCGGAAACCATCTTCCCCATCGCACCCGCCGATCGGTCGACTGGTCGCTCATTGCGTTGCGGGCATGTTGATACCGATGCTCTGACTACAGCCGGTGCCCGAAAGCGACAGAGGACATTCGCTGGTGTTATCCGGCCGGTTTCCCTCAACAAGGAGGTCATCGATGACCAGTTTGGATATCGGACCCGGAGAGTTGTCCGAGCCCGGCGTGCAGGGCGGGCCGAATTTCATTCTCAGCCGGCCCGAGTGGATCAAGATCCAGGTCTTCGTCCAGGATGCGCTCGTCCTTCCGACAACACAGACCGAGTTCAGGAACTCCTTGGGCCCGGGCGCGCCCAATGACCTGTCCGACTTCACCAAACTGATCAATGTCTATCGACTGATCAATGATGACGGCAAGAATTGGCGTGACTCGATCTATCCCAAGGCGATCAGCGTGGCCAGCAACATCCTTCAGTACGGCAGGGACAAGGTCCCGGTCTACTACCCGCCCATCAAGGACCTGGCGCAACGGCTGATGAACAATCCGAACGATCAGCAGGCGAAGAACGACTTGAAGTCGGTTCTCAAGACGTTGCGGGGCGAGGCCGACAAGCAGGTACAGTGGGCGCGCTTGGTGTCGAGCACGACATTCCAGTTCGCGTATGACATCGAAACCGACAAAACAACGTTGGTGGGGACGGACGGCAATGGCGGCCTGGTCGCGTACTACGACAAGAAATACGGTCAAGCCAGCCAGGCCGTCGCCGACGTCACGAAGGAGATCGCCGACGAGAAGACTGTGCTGAAGGCGGCGAACGACGAGTACAACCACGATGTGGTGGTGGCGTCGACAACGCCGGCCTACGCGTGGCTGGGATTGCCCGGGTTCATCGCCGGAGCGGTCGTGGCCGGTGAATACGGCGCTCGCGCTGTCGAAGCCCTGAAACGAGTGAAAGCCGCCAAGGCGCAGATCAACAAGCTGGAAGCCGAGTTGGCAGCCGACGCGAATCTGATGAACGCCGCTCGGTCCGCTCAGCAGAGTTCCTCGACGATCGCGCAGGACATCACGGCAGTTCTCCCGGTGGTCCAGAAGATCGAGGGAGTATGGGGTGCTTTGTTCGACGACCTCGGGTACATCCTTGACTTGATCGACAACAACATCGCTCAGGTCCCCCCGATCATCATGGACCTGGGCGTCGACGCGGCCATCGCCAAGTGGGCCGCGGTGGCCCAAGAGGCCGAGAAATTCCTCAGGAACGCCCACGTCAGCGAGCAGCCCGACGGTTTCGAGCAGTGGACCGTGGAGGGATGGCGGCTGGCGACCCTCATCACGCCGAACCGCGTCCTCGCAGGCGCGCTCCGGTGACTGTCACTGCAACCACCTGGAAGGAGATTCTGCGATGGCGGAGTTGAATATCGGGCCCCGGGAACTGGCAGACCCGGGCGAGCAGGGCGGGCCGGCGTTTACGCTGAGCCGGGCCGAGTGGGTCAGAATCCAGGCCTACGTTCAGGAGGCCCTTGTTCTCCCGACAACCGAGACCCAGTTCCGGAACAACTTGGGCTCGGGCGCGCCCAGCGATCTATCCGACTTCACCAAGTTGATCGACGCCTACCAGGAGATCAACAAGCACGTCACGACGTGGCGCGAGACGATCTATCCTGCCACGATCAGCCTGGCCAGCGACATCAACGATTACGGTTCGAACAAAGCGCCCATCTATTACCCGCCCATCAAGGACCTGGCGCAAAAACTGACGGACAACCCGAACGACCAGCAGGCGAAAGACAAGCTGAAGGCGATTCTGGACGTGTTGAAGAAGGACGCCGACACGCGGGTGCAGAAAGCGACCGCAGTCACCGCCCAAATCCATCAGTTCGCGAAGGACACCGAGACGGACAAGACGACGATGGTGGGGACGGGCGGTGATGGTGGCCTCGTCGCGTACTACAACGACAAGTACGGCAAAGCCAGCAAGGACGTCGCCGACGTCACGAAGCAGATCGCCGACGCGAAGGCCGTACTGAAGGCAGCGAACGACGAGTACAACCACGATGTCGTGGTGGCCGCGACGACGCCGACCTACGCGTGGCTGGGACTGCCCGGCTTCATCGCGGCATCAGTCGTGGCAGGCGTCTACGGCAGTCGCGCCGTGGAGGCCCTGCACAGGATCAATGCCGCCAAGGACCTCATCAATTCGCTGGAGGCGAAGTACGCCGCCTACGCGAACCTGATGCACGCCGTCGAATCCGCTAAGGACAGCTCCACGACGATCGGGCAGGACCTCACCGCGGTGCTGCCGGTAATCCAGAAGATCGAGGGCGTTTGGGGGGCCATCTCGAGCGACCTCGAGACGATCCGGACGATGATCGACAAGAACATCGAGCAGGTTCCCCCGCTCATCATGGACCTGGGCGTCGACGCGGCCATCCGTAAGTGGGCCGCGGTGGCCGAGGAGGCCGACAGCTTCCGCATGAATGCCTACGTCACTGAGCAGCAGCGCAACCAGTGGACGGTGGAGGCATGGCGGCTGGAGACCCTTATCACGCCGAACCTCGTCCTGGCGGGCGTGTAGGACCGCGCCATGAATGTCGTTGCGGCGCAGTCCTACGATTGGCGCACGCTCTACGGTGACATCGAACAGCAGGGCAACGTGCCCTGCTGTTCGGCCACCGTGATCGACGCCACCTACGCGGTGTTCCGGGCCATGTACCTCGACCTGGGCGAGGTACAGACCGCGTTGCACGACTCGGGTTTCGATCCTGTCCTGGTGACGCTGGTAGCCGACGTCGTGAACGTACCCGCCGGAATCTCGTGGCAGCTGAAGCGCACTGTTCTGTGGATCCAGGCGCGACGGATGCAGAGCGATGAGCCGTTCACCGTGACCCTCGATTACCGAAGCGATCACGGTGCCCGATTCGTGCTCTTCTGCGACGAGCTGGCGGGCAGCGTGCAGGGTCAGGCTGTGGTCGCCTCTCAGCAGACCATCGCTCTACCCGTCATCGATGCTCCACCGCCCTCCGGCGGTGTGCTGATCAAGTATGTCGAGGGCAGTGGTCCGGTCCAAAGCCCTCTGGACCGGGCCCAGGGGGTCGCGGCCCTGTCGGCCCCGGACTACTTCCAACAGGCGATGCGCACCGAGTTCGTGTTCGCCTCGCTGCTCTACGACACCCATCCGGACCTGGCGCTACGCCAGCTGGCATGGCTGAAGAACTGGTCGAGCTACAACGTCGAGCTGCTGGGCGTGCTCCTGCGCAGCTCCTCGCTGCTGGCACTGCTCACCGCGCAGATGAACGCGGAATCCGATGGGACAGTCTTCGTCCCGTATCTGAGTCGGCAGGTCTACACCGACCTCGCGAAGGCCTTCGTCGCCGAAGCCAAACAGTACGAGGCCGACTACCAGGCCCTCAGCACCCAGACCGTCGTCACCGACAACTTCATCCAGCTCGCCAAGGCGCTGCTGGCGAACAAGACCTACGAGACCCAATACGCCACTCAACTGCTGGCTCAGGCGAAAGACAACTTCGACAACGCCAGCGCCGCGGTCGCCGCCGCGCAGCAACGGCTGACGGCGGCTCAGGACACTGCCGAGGAGACCCAGATCGACTTCGAGGAGATCGGCGTACCCGAATGGAAGAATCAACAGATCCTCAAGGCGATCATCGACCTCAGCACCGCGGTCATCACCTTCGGCGTCGGGATCGGCGCCATGTTCGTCGGCGACCCTGCGGCAGGCGCCGCCGCCGCGGGCAGCGCGATCGAGGGAGCGGAGGCGGTGGAAGCCGCCGCCCAGGCCGGCAGTGACATCGCGAACCTGGCCGCGAGCCTCAAAGACTGCATGGGCCAGCTCAAAAAAATCGCGGAGGCACTGAAAAAGGTCTACGACCTGTCGAAGGAGATCGTCGACGCCGTCGAGAACTTCCACGACGCCGAGGAATACGCCGCCAAGCTACGGGACATGAACCTCGACACCGGCGGGGCAGATCTCACCGCGACCTTCCAGTGGCGGATCTACCAGCAAAACACCGACGCCATGCTCGCCGATCCGGTCCAGAAAGGCATCCGCTACGCACGCGAGCTCGAACTAGCCGTCGACGCCGTCGCCATCCACGGGCAGGAATTGGCTGCCGCCCAAGCGGCCGCGGTCGCGGCCGGCCAGCAGTACGCCGCGGTCAGTCTGCAAAAACAGTTGGCCGAACAGGAACAGCAGCAGTTGCAGCAGTACCTGGACTCCTTGGTCCACGGCGAGGCTCCCCTGGCAGCGCTGATGCAGCAGCTGTACCAGCGCTACCTCGACACCAAGAGCTCGCTGTTCACCGCCCTACAGGGCTACCGCGCCTCGTACTTCTACTGGGCACTGGCACCCTCGGTAGTGCGCCCACGCATTCTCGACAACATCGGCGAACTCGATGCCGGACTGACGAACCTGACAAGCATCACCATGGACTCCGCGACGGCGCTGGAACACTTCTCCCCGCCGCCGCAGGTCCTGGCCGACAAGAGATACACCATCGACAGCACAAACGCCCCCGAGGTCCTCGCCCGATTCAAGAAGACAGGGACCGCCCGCTTCGAGGTACCCCTGGACACCGACGAGTTCGCCGGTTTCGGCCGAGTCCGGCTCACCCGCGTCCGGATATGGGTGGACAAAGCCGTGCCGCGAAACGGCAGCTCGATCAACCTGACCCTCGGCAACCAAGGCAACTACCTCGATCGCTATCGAGGGAAAACGTATCAATTCACTTCCAAGTCTTTGGCTCTCGACTTCGAGTACCGGGTCACCGCCAAGAAGAACGGACCACCCGACTGGAGCTTCGACGACGGAACTTACGGTTACGTCGAAGTCGACGGCGCCCTCGATCATGAGGTGAGCTACGCCTACTTCGAACCGACCCCCTTCGCCGGATGGAACATCACGGTCGACCCGTCGACAACCGACTTGTCGAACGCGACTTCGATCACCATGCAGTTCTCCGGCTCGATAATCCACGACGCGTGACAGACCGCCGCCGAGGAGGCCAGTGTCGATGCTGGTCTCTGCGCTCGCAGCGATTTCGGGGCGCACGACGGAAGGCTTGGCATTCGGCCGTGAGCTCGTTGCGGCCTGCCCGCCAGCGGCCGATCGCGCCTTCACCATCCCAGACCAGAACCTTTGGCACCGAACCCAACCGTTGGATCAGCGTCCACCAGCCCGCGAACAGATCGGCATGCCGGGTCGGGACCAGCAGCGCCATCAGCCACCGCGAATACCCCAGAACCATTGGCCTGTCCCCGGTGAATGAGACCGCCTGGAACTAGAGTTCCGTTGGCCCTGGTGAGGGGCTGGAAGGGACACTGAGAACCATGGCTGGACGTAAGCGGCATTCCGCCGAAGAGATC
>NZ_VUOT01000070.1:0-8352 GCF_009829295.1 Nocardia sp. CY15 | reverse complement strand
CCGGAGCGTCCAGCACGGTGGGGCAGCCATTCCTTCGCAGCCACAACAACAGCAACCAACCATCAGCTACACCCCACCGCCCTGGGCATCCAGGGCACCAACCCCAGACACCCACAAACTTAGGGAACCCTCTCATGACCGAGATCGCGCTCGCCCCGCCCACGGCAATCGCGCGGACGCCATCAGCGGAGGCAGCCACACCGAAGTCCCGTGCGCACGGCTTCTTCTGGACGGTGCTCACCGCTGCGGCCACCGTCAGCATCACCGGAAACGCCACCCAAGCTCTACTGCACGACACGGCGTTGCCCGTCGTGGCCGCTGCGGTCGCGATCATCCCACCCCTGGCTCTACTGGCGGCGGTGCACGGGGTGACGCTCCTCGCGCGTGCGCACACCGCGGCCCGCGCCACACGGTGGGTGGCGACCGCGATGACGGTTCGCATCGCGACCGGCGCATTCTGGCTCTCCTTCACTGCTCTACGGTCGTTGGCGATCACCGCCGGAGTTCCCCAAGGCGAAGCGTGGTTGTGGCCGCTGATCATCGAAGGATCCATGGCCCAATCCACCGTCGCGCTACTCGCCCTCGCCCACTCGACCCCCAGCGACGAGCGTGCGCACGCGGACGACCCGCGCAACTACGACTCCGTACCGCAGGCAAACCCTTCGTTCGCGGACGACGAGCCCGTGCACACGCCACCAGATGTAGTCGAGCCGGTTCTCACGGCACCGCACCTGGCCGACGTCACAAGCCAAGACTTTGCGGACGTTGCGGCGCGTTTGTGCGCACGCGATCCGGCCGGGAGACGAGATCCTGAACTCGTGGCCAGAGCTTTGGCCCACCATCACCGCGACGGTTGGAATTTGACCCGCATTGCCAACGAATTGAACAGGAGTAGGTCGACGATCAGCCGGATACTCAGCGAAGCCGCGGCCCTTTCGCTCCCGCGAAGCGGCCTGTGAAACCCAGATCGACGAGCATGATGGCTCATGTCGTGAGCGCCCCTGCCATCTAGTGGCAGGGGTCGCCACGCACGAGCGGACACCGCTCAGAGGTTGCGCATCCAGGCCAGGTACCGCCCCGGGAACGCAAGTTCGGTGGTAAGCCACGCTGGGTGCGAATCCCTACGGCACCGTCCGCGTGGCTGTCTCCTATGTCGAGGAGTTGATGTTGCCGCCTGCCGCGCGCTACATATGCTTGACCGATGCGGATCACGCGACAGCAATGGGGCAGCACCTGGCGCCGAGCCGTGGTCGTTCGTGCGCACACGGGGCGTTCGACGAGGTGGGCAGACAGATAGTCGATGCCACGGCACGGCGGTCCTGAAGGACGCCGAAGCGCAGTGAGGCAGCGGACTGGGTACCGGGGCAAGGCATTCGTCGATAAGGCTGTCGCCCCCACCTTCTCAATTCCATTACATTCCATTCTATTCCGCCGATACGGAATTGAACGGCATAGCTTGACCGACCAGCACGAGACATCCTGCTTTCGCGCCTCGGATCTTCAACTCCGCAGTCTGATGACTCCCCGGTCCGCTGGCGATCGCCCACCGCCACTTCAACGCCCGGCACCGCTGCCGTACCCGAACACCGTGTTCCTCGGCAGGTGCTGCGGCACGCATACCATGCAAGTATGTCGGTCGAAATAGATTGGGACAGAGTCCACGTCGACACAACGATCACCACACCCGCCAGGAGTACCGGTACCTTCGGTCCAGGCATCTCACAGTGGTACAGCTACGGACAGCTCGGCTCCACCGTGGAGGATGACGAACCCCCTCGCACTATCCTGTGGATGAACGGTGTAACAGTGGACCTCTGGACCCCGAAACACAGCATTTACCACGCCTTGGACGCGATCAGCAGTGATTACGAAAAACTGGCGACCGCAGTGTTCGAGCACGGTCGAAACAGTCTGCGCGACAACGTCGAGGAAACGCTCGCCATGTCGGCCTCGCGAGTGGTACTGATCGACAGGGCGTCGCTGGAGCCGGAGTTTCGTGGGCAAGGCGGCATAGGCAGACTCCTGATCAGTTACATCCTCAGACATCTTCTTGGTGACGGCGACGGGATCGCGGTCACCTTTCCCCATCCGTTTGAAGTGGATTCCGATGATCCCCAGTTCGATGCCGAGCTACGAAAGGTTCGACACGTCTGGCAATCGATCGGCTTCTACCCGGTCAATGACGATGTTTGGGTCTTGGATTCAACGTCCACGACGTACTCAGCAGCGATAGAACGCTTGGAAGAAAATCTCGGCGTCTGATTCATGAACGCCTGTCGCACTCCCCACCCTTCTGGACGCACACAGCTCAGCCCGACAACTACGCTGCAACAGCATGCACCGGCGCTACGTTCACGCCAACATGGTCCGGACAACCCGCATCCGCACTGCCATACCGGGAACCGTGATCGAGGCAGAACCTTGACTAAAGTTGGTGAGAAGCAATAAGAATGTCAAAGGGCCAAATGACCTTGACCTCCGATGCACATACCAGGCCTAGGAGGACTTGAACCTCCGCACCCCCCGACCGCCGAAACTGCTGGTCAAGGCTTCGAAACGTGGCTCTGCCAGCGGGTTTGAACCTCATCCCACGGCGTTTGGTTACGTTTCGATACGTAAACATACACGTTCTTGGTGACGCCGTCACCAGGCGAAATACCGGCCCGGGATTGCGGATCGGTGACCGCGTCACCGGGCATCTCCCGCGTCTCCTAGGTCGCGATTGCCCCACGAAGCCGGGCCTCTCAGCGGTGGCAGACATGCTTCCTGCCCCGATCTGGTCGGGTCCAGCCGACTGAGTGACCCCTCTGCTCAGCCGGACAGCTCGTAGTCGGCGCCCCGGCCCAGGTTCGCTCCAGCGGGCCGCCCACCCGAAACTGGTTTCCGTTGCTGCGCTTGGTCAAGCGGAGGCGCAACGGCACGAGAAGTGGGTTCCGCGCTGATGAGTGCGGACTGCGGCTGGCCATGACGGGAATTGACTCATCAGCCTGAATGGAAGGACTCGTCGGTGAAGAAGCTCGTGAACAGCTCTCGACAGCAGGTGGCCGAGGGTGTTGGATACCCCACAGAGTTTTCGTTGCAGGGATCAGTACCACAGACGCGCCGCTACAGCGCAGCGGCTTGGGAGGGGGTTCCGCGTATGGATGTCGATCTGACGTGTCCGCACTGCCATCAACTCGACTTGGTGCAGAGTGTGCCCGCCTTGCATGCCGATGGCGTCTCGACCAGCTTCGGCACGAACGTCTACTCCGGCGTCGGAGTCGCCTCGACTGGCTTGGTGCCGGTGTTCGGCACTGCCGCTGTCGAACGGACGCACACCACCGCACTCGCCCACAGCCTTGCCCGCGAGCCTGCCCGTACCCCTGCTGGGTGGCTGACCTTCTTCTCGCTGGTGCTGCTCGTGCCAGCGATGGCAGGGATCGTTCCGGCGGTCGATGGCATCGTCCATCCTGTGCCTGGGGTTCGCACGGGGTCGCCGCCCTCGCCATGGTGATGTTTCTCGGGGGGTTGGCGGCGCCTGGCGCTGTCTTGCTCACTGTCGCTGTGTGCCGTATTCGCCGCAACGGTCGAATCGTTCGGGGACGTCGTGACGCGCACGCGGTGTGGCAGGCCGGTTTCTACTGTCATCGGTTCGGTGTGGCGTTTTGGCCACATTCTCCGGCACCGGGTGTTCCCGCTCGCCAGGCATTCGTCCCGCAGCACTTCCGCTGGTTGGTGTGGAATGCCGGTGGCTACGCCAACGCCTGATCTCCGGGGCTCGGCGACGGTCGCGTCGCAAAACGGACTGCCAGGCATTGCAGCTTCAGATCTGAGGGATGCGAACGTCTCAGATCGGTAGCCGTACCTCGGTGGGGTCGATCTCGGCGCGCAATCCTCGCCAGCTCGGATGCCGCAACGCTCCGACGAACTCCCGGTACTCGACCGTGCCCACCAGCTGTGGTTTCACCCAATGCGCCCCCGTCACCCGCCATGCTTGAGCGGGCCGGTCGAAAGGACTGTCGGGCGCGGCCAAGGCGGTCAGTCGCTCAAGCAACGTACGGCGAATTGCGCGGGTGAAACCCGTGCCGACATGCCCAACGTAGACCAAACGACCAGACTTCTCAGTGGAATTGCATCCGACGCACGCACGTTGGAGTGGGCTGGGACGATGGGGCAGCGGAAGCGATTCTAGCAATCAGCTGCTGACCTGCCCATCTGCACGCTATCATGCATCTGATGCATGATCCTTGCAGTGAAGGGGGTGACCGTGGGGTCGGGTGAGCTGCCGGGTTCAGCGCACCTCGAGCTCGTCGATGGGGTGGCTCTACTACATCCCGAAGACGCGGTACTGCAAGCGATGTTGCGCGGATGGGAACGGCAGTTGCTGGGCGGGCGACGACTGGCGCCGCGGACAGTGCGCGGATATTTGAGCCCGGTGCGGCGGTTCTGGGGGTTCACGGCGGAGTATCCGTGGCATTGGACCGCGGCTCATTTCGATGAGTGGATGGTAGATCTCGTGGTGGTCCACCGTCGCCGGAAGTCGACGCTGCGCGCCTATCAGGGTGCGGTGCAGGATTTCTGCGCGTATGTGACCTCGCCGCATTACGGGTGGATCGCGGAGTGCGAGAACAGATTCGGTACCCATCCGGTGCAGATCTGCCACGAGTGGAACACCGCCGCGCATCTGGTCGACTACGAGGGCGGCCCGGATCGGCGGCCGATGACCCGCGAGGAGATTCAGTTGCTGCTCGACTACGCCGACGGCCAGGTCGAGCAAGCGGTGCGGCTGGGCCGCAAGGGCGCGTTGACCGCCTACCGAGACGCCACGGTGTTCAAGGTGCTCTACGGGTGGGGATTGCGCGCTCGGGAAGCCTCGAAGCTGGATAGCACCGATTGTTACCGCAATCCGGCCGCGCCGCAGCTGGGCCGGTTCGGGCAGCTGCATGTGCGGTGGGGCAAGGCCAGCAAGGGATCTCCGCCGAGACGGCGGATGGTGGCCTCGACGATGCCGTGGGCGGTCGAGGCACTCGAGGACTACATGGTCAACATCAGGCCTCGGTTCACCGACCGCGCCGACGGCCCGATGTTCCTCACCGAACGCGGCGGCCGGCTCCAGCCCAGAGAGATCGACGCCCGCTTCGCCGACTATCGCGACACCCTGGGCTTGCCGGGCGATCTGGTACCGCACTGTCTTCGCCACAGCTATGTCACGCATTCGATCGAAGACGGTGCCGATGCCAGATTCGTCCAGGAGCAAGTCGGTCACCGGTTCGCTTCCACCACAGCGATTTACACCGCCGTCAGCGGCGATTTCATGAACACGATGATGCGCCGAGCACTGGAGCGGGCGTTCACCACCGAGCAGGAGCAGCTGCGATGACCCCCAGACTCGACTACCAGTGGCATCTACGCACCGTGATGGCCACCCGCGGGCTGTTCCAAACCACCGATCTACGCCCGCTACTGGCCGAACGCGGCATCGCGCTCTCGGCGAGTCAGGTGTTCCGGCTGGTCACCGAGCGCCCCGAACGCATCAACGTCAAAATCCTTGTCGCGCTGATGGATATCCTCGACTGCCGGATGGAAGAACTGATCGAACCCGTCGCCGTACGGGCACAACGCCAGCGTCGAACCGGCAGCGGTCACGACAGCGGTTCGGTGGGAGATTTCCGGCCCAAACGGGCACGGATCGCCGGCACCGAGCCCTGATGGCCCAGTCGAAAGCCGACCGCTACGCCGCGGCGGTGCTGGCAGACCCGCGGTCGGTCATCATCGATATCGTCCGCGGCGCCGACCCTGCGCTGAGCGTGGCCGTATGTGTGGAGGCGATTGCCGAGGTCGCCGCGGCGACGGCGACCCAGCGACGGCTGGCGCAGGCGTTGTTCGACGCACCGGCGCTGATGGTCTCGCGCGAACCGCTCGGGCCGCCGGTGCTGGACCGGTTGATCGCGGCGTTGCAGCAACGGGGATCTACCCGGGTGGCGCTTCCGCTGTGTGGCCGCTGTCATCGCCAACGCCGCCTCAACGCCCGCGCGGGCGGCCTGCGGATCTGCGGATCCTGCGATGCCTACCGCCGCATGAGCGGGCAAACCTGCGGCCGCTGTGGCGAGCGACGACACGCCCACTACAAGGACTGGGACGGCGGAGCGGTCTGCCGGACCTGCGCTCGTGCCGACAGCGGGGTCGACCAGCACCACCGGCTGATGCAGCGGATATGCGCGATCAACCCTCACGCCGATGCCGATCTGGTGAGTGTGGTCGTGGGACAGACGCTGCCGACACCGGGCCACAAGCGCCGCGTCGCCGACGAACTCAGCGCCCATCCCCTGCGCCTGAGCGCCGAGGCCGCCTACGCCACCGCGACCACGATGGGCCTGCTGTGTGCGCTGATCGACGCCCACGTCGACGGGTTCACGATGCCGCGGTGTCCGCTCTGTGCACGGTCGGCGCCGTTGACCGAAGTCCTCGATGGGCGTCGGTGCTGTCGCCGCTGCTACGACAAAGGCCGTGCCGAACCCTGCGCGGGCTGCGGTGGCCGCTACCCCGTGATCACCCGCGACAGCGAAGGCTCCCCGCTGTGCCGGACCTGCTACACCCGCCAGCCGCACAACCAGGCGATCTGCCCCGGCTGCGGAGAGCAGGCACACCTTATCCGGGTCGGCGGCGGCGCACCGATATGTCGGCGCTGCCGGCGCGCACCGACCGCGCTCTGCGCGATGTGCGGCAAGCTGCGCCAGTGCTATTTCGCCGATACCGATCACCCACGATGCCAACCGTGCTCGGCGAAACTGCTACTCCAGCAACAATGTTCACGATGCGGGCACGTGCGGGTCGTGCGCACCCGCGACCGCGACGGTGCACCGATCTGCAACTCGTGCGGGCGACCGCGGGCAACATGTCGCGACTGCGGGCGCACCGCGCGAGTACGGGGCTGGCTCTCTGATGGCCCACGCTGCAAACGCTGCTATCCGCGCCACCCCGAATCGTTTCGGCCCTGCCAACGCTGCGGCAGCCACGAACGGCTGCACCACTTCGGGCTGTGCCCGTCCTGCGCGGTACTCGACCGTCTCCACGCGGTGCTCGGCGACCACACCGGCATCCCCGCCCGGCTCGAACCCGTGTTCACCGCCCTGGCACGCTCCTCCGCGCACAGCACCCTGATCTATCTCGACCACGGAGGCGACGCGCTACTGCGCCAGCTACGCCAGACCGGGCACCAACCGATCACCCACCAACTGCTCGACGGGTACCACCCGAATCGAGCACTGCGCCCGCTACGGGATGCGATGGTGTGCGCGGGCGTGCTCGAACCCCTAGATGAGAACCTGCATCAGCTGATCGGCGATCTCGACCGCGTCGTGGCCACCATCAGCGACGCCCACGACCGACGGCTACTGCGCGCCTACACCACATGGAAACTGCTGCGCCGGCTACGCACTCAATCGCCGAGCCGCCCGGTCACGCGAGGTCAAGCCGTACACGCGCGCCGCAAGCTCCTCACCGCCGCCGCCCTGGTGGAGTTCCTGCATCAGCGCGGTCGCCGTCTCGCCGGGGCCGATCAAGGTGACATCGACGCCTGGCAGATCACCGATCCCACCGCATGGGTGCTGCACGAGTTCTTGACCTGGGCGATCCGGCGGGGCGACGCCCGGCCCGGCTTGGTCATCGCACCTCGCAGCAAAGGGCCGCGCAGCGCGAGCATCGCCGACGATCAGCGCTGGGCACTGGTGCGGAAATTGCTGCACGACAACAGTATCGATCGACGTCACCGCTTCGCGGGTCTGCTCGTGCTGCTCTACGCCCAGCCCGTCAGCCGCATCGCCGGTCTGCGTACCGACGCCCTGACCCAGCGCCTGAGCGACCGCACCGTGTGTCTGGCCCTGGGCAGCGAACCGATCGTGTTGCCCACCCCGCTCGCCGAACTCGCCCTGGGCCTGGTACTCGACCGCCCCGACGGACGCGCCGCGCTGGCCCGCGTCACCGATCACGACTGGCTCCTACCAGGCCTGCGAGCAGGCAGCCCGATCACCAGCGCCCACCTCACCCACCGGCTCAAACATCTCGGCATCCCCGCCCGCGCAGCCCGCACGACCACCCTGATGGATCTAGCCGCCCAACTGCCCGCCGCCGTGCTCGCAGCACTGCTGGGCATCGGCATCACCACCGCCACCGACTGGGCCACCGAAGCCGGACCCGCCACCACCTACGCCGCCGATCTGCTCCACCGCGCCCACCCACCGCAGCAATAACAGATCAGTTCAGAATGAGTTTTCGGAGGCAGATGACCGCGCAGGCGAGGGTGAGTAGGGCTTGGTGGATGTCGGCGCGGCGTTCGTAGCGGATGCGCAGACGCTTGAACGCATGTAGCCAGGC
>NZ_VUOT01000069.1:0-8905 GCF_009829295.1 Nocardia sp. CY15 | reverse complement strand
GATCGACACCGCCGCCTCGGTCGGACCATACAAGTTGAACAACTCAGTACGCGGGTTCTCCCGCAGGAACCGCTGCGCCACCGAACCCGGCAACGCCTCACCGATCGCCAACACCCGCCGTGGCGACCAATTCACCGCCTCCGCGGTTGCTCGGTGTACCAGTAGCGCGTCGAGCATCGACGGCACCACATGCAGTGTGGTGACCGACTCCCGCGCCATCAGGTCGTTCAGATACGCGGGATCCTGGTGGCCCTCCGGGGCGGCGATCACCAGCCGGCCACCGCACACGGCGGCAGACCAGAACTCCCACACCGACAAGTCGAACGTCGCCGCCGTCTTCAGCAGCACCGAGTCGTCCTCGGTCAGCTCGAATTCGGCTACTTTCCACAGCAACTGGTTCACGATGGCCGCGTGCGGCACCGCGACGCCTTTCGGGCGGCCAGTCGATCCCGAGGTGAAGATGACGTATGCCGTGTTCTCCGGCCGCAGCGGTACGACCCGCTCGGATGCGGTGAGCGGCGCGCTCGCGACCGCGGTCAGTTCCAAGTCCTCCAGCCGCACCACCGGCGCGACGTCGGTGTCGAACTCCGCCTCCGCGTTGCTCAACACACACACCGGAGCGGCCGTCGCCAGGATGTAGCTCGTGCGCTCGGCAGCCTGATCCGGATCCACCGGCACATACGCACCACCGGCCTCGGCCACCGCGTACATCGCCACGACCAGATCGACCGATCGGCGGAAAGCGAGCGCGACCCGGGATTCGGGGCCGACGCCCACCGAGACCAGGTAGCGGGCGAGGCGGTTGACCCGGGCAGCCAGCTCTGCGTAGGTCAGTTCGGCGCGTGCACCATCGGGCAGGTCGGCGACCAGCGCGACCGCTGCCGGCGCCGCCGCGACGGCCCGGCGCAACAACGATCCCAGCGTCGCGGCGGGTTCCACCGGGTGGGTCGTGTCGTTCCATACGGTGAGCACGTCGGTGCGCTCGGTGTCGGCGAGGATGTCGATATCGCCGACCGCGACGTTCGCATCCGCGACCACAGCCGCGAGGATCCGCGAGAACCGCGCCGCGAAACCCTCCACCGTCGCCCGATCGAACAAATCCGTCGCATACGTCAAAAACCCACCAATACCCGCAGCCGCACCCGACTCCTCATACCCATCACCAACAATCAAATGCAGATCGAACTGCGACACATCCAAATCCGCATCCACACCAGCCACCGACAAGCCCGGCAACTCCAACACCGCACGCCCGACATTCTGAAACGACAACCCCACCTGGAACAACGGATGACGCGCCGTCGACCGCGGCGGATTCAACACCTCCACCAACCGCTCGAACGGCACATCCGCATGCGCGAACGCCGCCAAATCCCACTCACGCTGACGCGCAAGCAAACCCGCGAACGACTCACCACCATCAACCCGCGACCGGAACACCACGGTATTGACAAACATACCGATCAAATCATCCAACTCACGCTCACCACGACCCGCCACCGGACTACCGACAGCGACATCCGAACTACCCGACAACCGAGCCAACAACACCGCAAACGCCGCATGCACCACCATGAACAACGTCGCACCATGCGCACGCGCCAACTCCACCAGACCCGCATGCGTCGCCGCATCAACCGCAACATCCACCCGCGCACCAGCCGACGACGCCACCACAGGACGCGGCCGATCCGCGGGCAACTCCAACAAATCCGGCAACCCGGCAAGCTGCTCCCGCCAGAATCTGATCTGCTGGGCGGCGATGGATTCCGGGTCCGATTCCTCCCCCAACACCGCCCGCTGCCACAACGCGTAATCCGCGTACTGCACACCCAACGGCGACCACCCCGGCACGTCACCCGCAGTGCGCGCCGCATAGGCGATCATCACATCCCGCACCAACGGACCCATCGACGACGCATCAGCCGCAATATGATGCACCACAACCACCAGCACGAACTCCGACGGCGCGGCCTGTAGCAATCGCACTCGTACGGGCACTTCGGCGGTCACATCGAAGGGAGCCGAGGCGAGTTCGTACACCTCGCCTGCGATGTCGGCCGCACCGATCGGATGCACGGCCACGTCCAGCGCCACCTGCGCGGCGGGCAACACCACCTGCACCGGACCGTCCGGCGTCTCCGGATACACCGTGCGCAGCACCTCGTGCCGCGCGACGACATCGTTCAGCGCCGCCCCAAGCGCGGCCACGTCCAGCTCGCCGGTCAACCGCAACGCGAACGGCAGGTTGTAGGCCGCCGAAGCGGTGGCCGCGGCAGGGTTGTCCGCATGGTCGAAGCGGTTGAGGAACCACATACGCTGCTGCGCCGGCGACAACGGCAGACGTTCCGGCCGCGCGATACCGCCGAGCTCTACAGCGCGCTCACCATGCGTATCCGATTCGATCGCCGCCGCCAACGCCGCGACGGTCGGCGACTCGAACAGTGCCCGCACCGGCACCCGCGCACCGACCGCCGCACCGACCCGCGCCACGACCTGGGTGGCGACCAACGAGTTTCCGCCGAGCGCGAAGAAATCGTCGTCCGCGCCGACCCGCCCCGCACCGAGCACTTCGCCGAACACCCCGGCCACGATCTCCTCGATCGCGGTCACGGGCGCACGGAAATGCTTGGCCTCGAAGGTGGGTTCCGGCAGCGTCTTACGATCCAGCTTGCCACTGGGGTTCAGGGGAAACGCGTCCAGCGCGACAATCGTGGCCGGAACCATATAGGCGGGCAGCGTTTCACCGATCGCCGCGAGCAATTCGGCCTGTTCGATCGTTCGTCCCGGTGCGGGCACGACGTAGGCGACGAGCTGGTCGCCCAGCGCGGACGGCGCGACGAGAGCCACGGCCTGGCTCACGGACGGTTGAGCCAGCAGCGCCGTCTCGATCTCACCCAGCTCGATCCGCTGACCACGAAACTTCACCTGGAAGTCGGTCCGGCCGAGATAGTCGAGCCGATGCGGCAGTATTTCGGTCGGGGCGCGCCAGGCCACCAGGTCACCGGTGCGATACATCCGCTCGCCGATACCGAACGGGTTGGCCACGAAGCGGTCCGCGGTGAGATCGGGACGACGCACATATCCACGGGCCAGCTGATCACCGGCGAGATAGAGCTCGCCCGGAACACCCGCGGGCACCGGTTGCAGACGCGAATCCAGCACGTACACCTGGGTGTTCCACTGCGGCACGCCGATCGGCACGGAACGCTCGTCAGCGGCGGTCGCGGGCCAGTAGGTCACCGACACGGCCGCCTCGGTCGGGCCGTACAGGTTGTGCACAGCCGCGTCGGTCACCGCCTGCACAGCGGCGACGGTCTCCGGCGGCAGCGCCTCGCCGATCACGAAGATGTCGCGCAGGGTGGGACACGAGCCGGGGGCGGTGTGCGCGGCGAAGACCGTCAGCATGGACGGCACGAAATCCGTTACCGTCACGCCCTGCGCGGCGATGGTATCCGCGACGTACACCGGATCCCGATGGCCGTCGTGCGTGGCGACGACCAGTTTCGCCCCCGCCCGCAACGGCATGAAGTATCCCCACAGCGAGACATCGAACGTCGTCGCCGTCTTCTGCAAGTACACGTCGTCGGCATCGAGCGGATACGCCGCGAGCATCCAGCTGACCTGGTTCTGGATCGCGAAGTGCGAGATCGCGACGCCCTTCGGCCTGCCGGTCGACCCGGACGTGAAGATCACGTACGCCGGATGGTGCGGCAGCACCGGGCGCACCAACTCCTCGGCACGGACCGGGGCGTCGTCGAAACGGTTCGGATCCAGGGCGTCCAGCAGCAGTACCGCGGTGCCTTCGGGCACGTCGACCGCGTCGGCGGAGGTCGTGAGCACACAGATCGGTTGCGCCGTCTCGAGGATGTGCGCGATGCGTTCGGCCGGATGATCCGGATCCAACGGCACATACGCCCCACCCGCCGCCACGATCGCATACATCCCCACCACAAGATCCAACGACCGCCGAACCGCCAAACCCACCAACGACTCCGCACCCACACCCTGCGAAATCAACAACCGCGCTAAACGATTCACCCGCGCATCGAACGCCCGATACGACAGCTCGACACCCTCGTAAACGATCGCGACCTCATCGGCGTACGCCTGCGCCGCACGCCGGTAACCGTCCAGCAGCAACTCGGCGGGCACCGGATACCGGGTGTCGTTCCACTCGAGCAGGATGCGTTCGCGCTCTATGGGAGCGAGCAGATCGATCGTCCCGATCGGCCGGTCGGGTTCGGCGACGGCGGCGGCCAACAGCCGCTCCAACCGCCAGGCGAACTCCGCGATCGTCCGCTCGTCGAACAGGTCGGTGGCGTAGGTGAACATCGCCGTGAAGCCCGTCGGCTCGCCCTCGGCGTCGGGCACCACGGTCAGTTGCAGGTCGAATTTCGCGATCGCGCCGTCCAGCTCGAGCACCCGGGCGGACAAGCCGGGCAGGACCACCTCGGGCCTGCTCATGTTCTGGAAGAACAGCGCCACCTGGAACAGCGGATGATGCGCCTGCGAGCGCACCGGGTCCAGCACCTCGACCAGCCGCTCGAACGGCAAGTCGGCATGCGAGAACGCACCCAGATCCGTTTCTTTCGTCTGGGCAAGCAGCGCACGGAACGACGCGCCGAGGTCGATCCGGGAGCGCAGCACCAGCGTGTTGACGAACATACCGATCAGCGCGTCGAGCTCCCGCTCGCCACGGCCCGCCACGGGCGTGCCGATGGTGATGTCGTAGGTGCCCGTAAGCCGGGCGAGCAGCAGCGCAAGCGCGCTGTGCACCACCATGAATTCCGAGGCGCCCGCACTGTGCGCCAGTGCGGCCAGACCCTGGTGCACCGAGGCGTCCACCGCGAAGGTGTACTCCGCGCCCCGGCCGGAGGCGACAGGTGGGCGCGGCCGGTCGGAGGGTAGGTCGATCCGGTCCGGGATGTCCGCCAAGGCACGACGCCAGTAGGCGATCTGCGCGGCGGCCACCGAATCCGGATCGTCCTCGTCGCCGAGCATCGCCCGCTGCCACAGCGTGTAGTCGGCGTACTGCACCGGCAGCGGCTCCCAGGACGGTCTGGCCCCGTTGCGCCGGGAGAGGAACGCGCCGAGCAGATCCCGCAGTAACGGCGCGACCGATGCGCCGTCGGCGGCGATGTGATGCACCACGACGACGACCACGTGATCGTCGGGGGCGATCTCGGCCAGAGCGATGCGTAGCGGCACTTCCGCCGCGACATCGAAACCGGTCAGCGCGAAGCCACGCAGCCAGTCCAGCAGTTCGTGCTCGGCGACGGGCTTGGGCGCGAGGTCGGGGACGGCTCGGGCCACGGGCACGACGACCTGGTACCCGGTCCCGTCCACCGCCGGATACACCGTCCGCAACGTCTCATGACGCTCCACCACATCCGCGACCGCCGCCTGCAACGCCGCCACATCCAACACACCCGACAACCGCACCGCGAACGGAATATTGTTCGCCGCCGAACCAGTATCGAACTGATTCAAAAACCACATCCGCCGCTGCGCCAACGACAACGGCACCCGCTCCGGACGCTCCACCGCCACCAACGCCCGCCGGTCCCCCGCGCCCTTCATCGGCTCCAGCCGCGCGGCCATCGCGGCGACGGTAGGGCTCTCGAAGATCAGCCGCGCGGGCACCCGCGCCGCGATGGCGGCGCCCAAACGGGCCGCGGCTTGCGTGGCGATCAGCGAATTGCCGCCCAGTTCGAAGAAATCGTCGTCCGCGCCGACCGGCGCACCCGGGCCGAGCAGTTCGGCGAATACCTCGCTGACGAGCTCTTCCAGGGGACCGACGGGCGCGCGGAACACCTTGGTTTGCAACCGCGGCGCGGGCAGGGCCCCGCGGTCCAGCTTGCCCACCGGGGTCAGCGGGATCTCCTCCAGCACCATGACAACCGTCGGCACCATGTGCGCGGGCAGGCTCTGCTCGGCGAAAGCGGCCAGTTCGGCCGCGTCGGCGACCATGCCGGGCGCGGCGTGCACGTAGGCGACGAGAATGGTGGCGCCGCTGTCGAGCTGATGCCCGACGGTGACCGCGAAATCGACCGTCTCGTGCGCGGCCAGCACCGCATCGATCTCACCCAGCTCGATCCGGAAACCACGAATCTTCACCTGGAAATCGTTGCGACCCAGATACTCCAACTCACCATTCGGCGTCCACCGCACCAAGTCACCGGTGCGATAGAGCCGTGAACCGTGGGCGTCGAACGGGTTCGCCACGAAACGGGACGCGGTCAGCCCGCGCCGTTCGTGGTAGCCGCGGGCCAGGTGCGCACCGGTGATGTACAGCTCGCCGACCACACCGCTGAGCACGGGGACCAATCGTTCGTCCAGCACGTACTCGGTGACGGCCCGGATCGGCGCGCCGATCGTCACCGGCTCCCCCGGCACGAGCGGCGCGCTGATATTGGTCATGATCGTGGTCTCGGTCGGGCCGTACCCGTTGAAGAATTCACGGGTCCGCCCGCCGGAAACCGGCAGCACCCAGCGCCGCACCAATTCCGGCTGGCACACTTCGCCACCGGCCACCACCACGCGCAACTCGTCCAGGCCTGCCGGGTCCACCGAGGCGAGCGCGGCGGGCGTCACGAACGCGTGGGTCACGGCCTCCCTGCGCACCAGGGACGCGAACTCCTCGCCGCCGAACACCGTAGGGGCCGCGACGACCATGGTGGCCGCGCCGCCCAACGCCAGCAACAACTCCAGCACCGAGGCGTCGAACGACGGCGAAGCGAAATGCAACGTCCGCGACGCACTCGTCACCCGATACCGTTCACACTGCTCAGCGCAGAAACTCGCCAACCCCGCCTGTGTGACCACCACGCCCTTCGGCTTGCCGGTGGAGCCGGAGGTGTAGATGACGTAGGCGGGATGCTCCCCGCGCAGCGGGCGAACCCGTTCCGTGTAGGTCACCGGGTCGGCGGGGAACTCCTCGAGTCGCCGCGCGCACTCGACGGTATCTATGGACAGCCATTCGACCCGGTCCGGCAGGTCGCCACGGACCTCGTCGACGGTCAGCCCGAAGACCGCGCCCGAGTCGGCGATCATGTGCTCGACGCGATCGGCCGGATAGTTCGGGTCGACCGGAACGAACCCCGCACCGGTCTTGGCCACCGCCCACACCGCCACCACCGACTCGATCGACCGCGGCACACCCACCGCGACCAAATCCTCCGGACCCACCCCACGATCGATCAGCAGACGCGCCAACCGCGTGGACCGTTCATCCAGCTCCGCATAGCTCAGCTGCGCCAGCGTGCTGGTCGCGTCGGCGAACACCAAGGCGGCGCCGCTCGGGTTGGCCTCGACGGCCGTGGCCATCAACTGCGGCAGGGTGGTGACTCGGGGGCGGCGGGTACGGGTCGGGCGCACACGGGCTGGGCGGGTCATGCGCGCACCGCTTCCGCAGTCTCGTCACACCGCTGCCCGACCGCCCGAACCATCGTGCTGCCTCACCCTGTCTGTCGTCGCCACACGCACGTCACCATGCCCCCCCGCATCATGATCATCGAACGCGCGCATGCCGATCGTTACCTAACCGCCGGCGCACGCCGAGCGCCGTCGGCCACGACCGGTGGACTACCGGGCCGCGGAACGGACGCGCGTGACGAGTGCCGGAGATGATTATTCCCTGCCGACGCGCGATTCGGGCCACGGCGTCGGCCGGAACGATCAACGGCGGACGTCGAGCAGGGCGGCCAGCTGCGGGCCGATCACCGCCAACGCTTCCGGTGCGGCCATTCGAGCATGCGTGACCTCGACCGGCCGGTCGACGACCATGCCGTGGACGTATGGCCACCAGTCCGCCGCGGCGGCGCGCAACTTGTCGGCGGGGTCGGCGACGGCCGCGCTGAAGTACTGCACGGTGCCGCGGAATACTCCCGGCCGGTGCGCCGCGATCAGCTCCGCCGACCGGACCGCGCTGCGATAGATCCGGCGCAGTCGCTGTGGCGTCACGGCCACCAGATCCGCCGGGATCGTGGCGTGCAGTGTGGCCAACGCCTCGTCGTCGAGTTCGTAGACATCATCGGCGTCGGCAGCCGCCGTACCGAGGCCGAGTTCGGCCAAGGCGCCGCGCACCGCGGCGCGGAACCCGACGATGTCCGGGTTCGGATGGCTGTCCATCATGGCCAGCAACCCCACCTGCTCGCCCGCGTCCTGCAACTTGGTGGCGATGGTGTGGGCGAGCACACCGCCGAGCGACCACCCGAGCAACCGGTACGGGCCGTGCGGTTGCACCGCCCTGATCTCCGACAGGTAGCGCTCGGCCAGCTCGTCCAGCGATCCGGGCAGCTCGCCGTCCTCCGACAGCGCGGGCGATTGCAGACCGAAGATCGGCTGCTCCGCGGGCAGGAACTGGGCCAGGCCCGCATACGACCAGGCCAAGCCGTACATCGGATGCAGGCAGAACAGCGGGGCCGCCGAACCGCTCGCACGGATCGGCAGCAGCACCTCCAACGCCGCGTTGGCATCGGCGTCGCCCGCATCCATGCGCGCGGCCAGACCCGAGACGGTGGCGTCGGTGAAGAACCATTGCACGCGCACCGTCGCTCCGGTGGCGTCCCGGAGCCGTCCGACGACCTGTGCCGCGAGCAGCGAGTTGCCGCCCAACGCGAAGAAGTCGTCGTCGAGCCCGACCCGGTCGGCGCCGAGCAGGTCGGCGAACGCCTCGGCGATGGCGTGTTCGGTGGCGGTGCGCGGCGCACGGTAGGCGACCCCGCTGACGAACTCCGGGGCAGGCAGCGCTTTACGGTCCAGCTTGCCGTTGGGGGTCAGCGGCAGCGCGTCCAGCACCACCACAGCGTCGGGCACCATGTAGCCGGTCAAGAACCCAGCCACTTCCGCGCGGACCCGCACCGGGTCGACCTGCGCGCCGGTGTCGGCCACCACGTATCCG
>NZ_VUOT01000068.1:0-8975 GCF_009829295.1 Nocardia sp. CY15 | reverse complement strand
TACGTCAAAAACCCACCAATACCCGCAGCCGCACCCGACTCCTCATACCCATCACCAACAATCAAATGCAGATCGAACTGCGACACATCCAAATCCGCATCCACACCAGCCACCGACAAACCCGGCAACTCCAACACCGCACGCCCGACATTCTGAAACGACAACCCCACCTGGAACAACGGATGACGCGCCGTCGACCGCGGCGGATTCAACACCTCCACCAACCGCTCGAACGGCACATCCGCATGCGCGAACGCGGCGAGATCCGACTCACGCTGCTTACCCAGCAGGCCGACGAACGACTCATCCGGCTCGAATCGCGTCCGGAACACCAGGGTGTTGACGAACATGCCGATCAGATCGTCGAGCTCACGCTCACCACGACCCGCGACCGGCGTTCCGATGGCGATATCCGCGGTGCCGGACAAGCGAGCGAGCAAAACCGCGAAAGCCGTGTGCACGACCATGAACAGCGTCGCGCCGTGCGCACGCGCCAAGTCCACGAGACCCGCGTGAGTCGCCGCATCGATCTCGATGTCCACGCGCGCACCCGCTAGCGACGCCACCGCGGGGCGCGGCCGGTCGGTCGGCAATTCCAGCAGGTCGGGCAGGTCGGCCAGCTCGGCGCGCCAGAACGCGATCTGCCGTGCGGCGAGCGATTCCGGATCGGACTCCTCCCCCAGTACCGCACGCTGCCACAACGCGTAATCCGCATACTGCACCCGCAGCGGCGACCATCCCGGAGCGTCGCCCGAGGTACGGGCCGCGTAGGCGATCATCACATCGCGCACCAGCGGCCGCATCGACGACGCGTCCGCCGCGATGTGATGCACCACCACCGCGAGCACATACGTCTCGGGCGCTCCATCGACCTGAAGGAGCACGGCCCGCAGCGGGACCTCGGTCGTCACGTCGAACGGCGTCGCCGCCAACGCGTACACGCTGCTCGCCACATCGGACTCGGCCAGCACCCGCGGATCCAGATCCACCGAGACCTGCGCGGCGGGCAACACCACCTGCACCGGACCGTCCGGCGTCTCCGGATAGACCGTGCGCAGCACCTCGTGCCGCGCGACGACATCGTGCAGCGCCGCCCCAAGCGCGGCCACGTCCAGCTCGCCGGTCAACCGCAACGCGAACGGCAGGTTATAGGCCGCCGAACCGATCTGCTCCCCCGCGTCGTCGGTCTGGTCGAAGCGGTTGAGGAACCACATCCGCCGCTGCGCCAGCGACAACGGCAACTGGTCGGGTCGGGCGATGCTGCCCAACTCCACACCGCGCTCACCATGCGTGCGTGACTCGATCGCCGCCGCCAACGCCGCGACGGTCGGCGACTCGAACAGTGTCCGCACCGGTACCCGCGCACCGACCGCCGCACCGACCCGCGCCACGACCTGGGTGGCGACCAACGAGTTTCCGCCGAGCGCGAAGAAATCGTCGTCCGCGCCGACCCGCCCCGCACCGAGCACTTCGCCGAACACCCCGGCCACGATCTCCTCGATCGCGGTCACGGGCGCACGGAAATGCTTGGCCTCGAAGGTGGGCTCCGGCAGCGCCTTACGATCCAGCTTGCCACTGGAGTTCAACGGGAACTCATCCAGCGCGACGATCGCGGCCGGAACCATGTACGCGGGCAAGGTGTCGCCGATCGCGGACCGCAATGCCACCGGGTCGATCCGGTCGCCCGGTGTGGGCACGACGTAGGCGACGAGCTGGTCACCCAGCGCGGACGGCGCGACGAGAGCCACGGCCTGGCTCACGGACGGTTGAGCCAGCAGCGCCGTCTCGATCTCACCCAGCTCGATCCGCTGACCACGAAACTTCACCTGGAAGTCGGTCCGGCCGAGATAGTCGAGCACCGCGTCATCCGCGTCTTTACGCCACACGACGAGGTCGCCGGTCCGGTACATCCGCTCGCCGGTCGCGAACGGGTTGGCCACGAAGCGGTCCGCGGTGAGATCGGGACGACGCACATAACCGCGCGCCAGCTGATCACCCGCGAGATACAGTTCCCCGGGAACGCCCACCGGGACGGGCCGCAACCACGAATCGAGCACGTAGACCCGAGTGTTCCACTGCGGCAGGCCGATCGGCACCGTGCGCTCGCCCGCCGCCGCGGGCCAGTAGGTCACCGACACGGCCGCCTCGGTCGGGCCGTACAGGTTGTGCACAGCGGCATCGGACACCGCCTGCACAGCGTCAACGGTCTCCGGCGGCAACGCCTCGCCGATCACGAAGACGTGCTCGAGCGTCGGGCAGCTTCCGGGTGCGGTGTGCGCGGCGAAGACCGTCAGCATGGACGGCACGAAATCCGTTACCGTCACGCCCTGCGCGGCAATGGTCTCCGCAACGTAAGCAGGGTCGCGATGGCCGTCGTGCGTGGCGACGACCAGTTTCGCCCCCGCCCGCAACGGCATGAAGTATCCCCACAGCGAGACATCGAACGTCGTCGCCGTCTTCTGCAAATACACGTCGTCCGGGCCCAGCGGGTACTCCGCGAGCATCCACGCGATCTGGTTGTTGATCGCGGCGTGGGACACCGCGACGCCCTTCGGCCTGCCGGTCGATCCCGACGTGAAGATCACGTACGCCGGATGGTCCGGCAGCACCGGGCGCACCAACTCCTCGGCACGCACCGGGGCGTCGTCGAACCCGTCGAGTTCCAGCGTGTCCAGGGCCAGGGTCGGGACCTCGCCGGGCAGAGCCGTCGCGTCCGCGCTGGTCGTCACGACGCAGAGGGGACGAGCTGTGTCCAGGATGTGCGCTATGCGTTCGGCCGGATGATCCGGATCCAACGGCACATACGCCCCACCCGCCGCCACGATCGCATACATCCCCACCACAAGATCCAACGACCGCCGAACCGCCAAACCCACCAACGACTCCGCACCCACACCCTGCGAAATCAACAACCGCGCCAAACGATTCACCCGCGCATCGAACGCCCGATACGACAGCTCGACACCCTCGTGAACCAGCGCGACCCGTTCCGGGTGCGCCTCGACGGCACGGCGGTAACCGTCCAGCAGCAACTCGGGACGGACCGGGTAGCGGGTGTCGTTCCACTCGTGCAGGATGCGATCCCGCTCGACCACGTTGAGCAGGTCGATTCCGCCCAGCGCGCGATCGGGGTCGGCGGCGATCGCGCGCAGCAACCGGCTCAGGCGCGCCGCGAACTCGGCCACCGATCGCTCGTCGAACAGATCGGTGGCATAGGTGAACATGCCTGCCAGGCCCGCGTCCGGGCCCTCCTGCGGCGTCATGGTCAGCTGGAGGTCGAATTTGGCCACCGCGCCGTCGAATTCCACCGCGGCGACCGACAGGCCCGGCAGCTCGAGCTGCGCCTGATCCATGTTCTGGAAGAACAGCGCCACCTGGAACAGCGGATGATGCGCCTGCGAGCGCACCGGGTCCAGCACCTCGACCAAGCGCTCGAACGGCAACTCGGCATGTGAGAAGGCCGCGAGGTCGCGTTCCTTGGTCGCCTCCAGCAGTTGGGTGAACGAGGCCGCCGGATCGACCACGGTCCGCAGCACCAGCGTGTTGACGAACATGCCGACCAGATCATCGAGTTCCGCTTCGCCGCGGCCTGCCACCGGCGTGCCGATGGTGATGTCGGTGGAGCCGGACAACCGGGCGAGCAACGCCGCGAAGGCAGTGTGCACCACCATGAACAGCGAAGCGCCACGGGCGTGCGCGAGGTCGTCGAGCCGGGCGCGGGTCGTCGCGTCGATGCTGAAGGTGAAGACGCCGCCGCGCCCGGAGGCCGTGGCCGGACGCGGCCGATCCGTCGGAAGATCGAGCCGATCGGGAATGCCCGCGAGGGCCTCACGCCAGAATGCGATCTGTGTCGCGGCCACGGAGCGCGAGTCGTTCTCGTCGCCGAGCACGGCATGCTGCCACAGCGTGTAGTCCGCGTACTGCACCGGAAGCGGCTCCCAACCGGGCGCGGTGCCCGAGCTGCGCGCTACATAGGCGGTCATCAGGTCGCGCACCAGCGGGGCTATCGACGTGCCGTCGGCCGCGATGTGATGCGCGACGACGGCGAGGACGTAGTCGTCGGAGCCGATCTGCGCGAGCGAAAGCCGCAGCGGCACCTCGGCCGCGACGTCGAAACCGGCGGAGGCGAAGATACGCAGCCAGTCCGGGAGCTCGCCAGCGGCCAGGCTGTGCGGCGTCAGATCCGGGATCGCCTGGACGGTAGGCAGGACGACCTGGTACCCGGTCCCGTCCACCGCCGGATACACCGTCCGCAACGTCTCATGACGCTCCACCACATCCGCGACCGCCGCCTGCAACGCCGCCACATCCAACACACCCGACAACCGCACCGCGAACGGAATATTGTTCGCCGCCGAACCAGTATCGAACTGATTCAAAAACCACATCCGCCGCTGCGCCAACGACAACGGCACCCGCTCCGGACGCTGCAGCGCCACCAACGCGGGACGAGCCGCGCCGGTGTCGAATTCGGCCAGCCGGGCGGCCAGCAACGCGACCGTCGGCGCTTCGAACACGGTCCGCGCGGGCACCCGCGCGCCGATCGACGCTCCGAGCCGGGCCGCGACCTGCGTCGCGATCAGCGAATTGCCACCCAGCTCGAAGAAATCGTCGTCCGCGCCGATCTCGTCGCCCGCGCTGAGCAGGTCGCCGAAAACGCCCGCGACCAACTGCTCGAACGGACCCGACGGGGCACGGAACTCCTTGACCTGCAACCGCGGCGCGGGCAGGGCACGGCGATCCAGCTTGCCCACCGGGGTCAGCGGGATCTCCTCCAGCACGGTGAGCGAGGTCGGCACCATGTGCACCGGCAGGCTGCGCTCGGCATGCGCGATCAGCTCGTCGGTGTCGATCGAGCGACCGCCGGCCGCATGCACATAGGACGCGAGAATGGTGGCGCCGCTGTCGAGCTGGTGGCCGACGGTGACCGCGAAATCGACCGTCTCGTGCGCGGCCAGCACCGCATCGATCTCACCCAGCTCGATCCGGAAACCACGAATCTTCACCTGGAAATCGTTGCGACCCAGATACTCCAACTCACCATTCGGCGTCCACCGCACCAAGTCACCGGTGCGATAGAGCCGAGAGTGGTTCGGGTCGAACGGATTCGGTACGAAACGCACGGCCGTGAGGCCGGGACGCAGCTGGTAGCCGCGAGCCAGTTGCGGTCCGCCGATGTACAACTCACCGACCACGCCGATCGGTACCGGCACCAAACGCTCGTCCAGCACGTACTCGGTGGTCGCCTGGATCGGCGCCCCGATCGTCACCGGCTCCCCCGGCACCAACGGCGCGCTGATATTGGTCATGATCGTGGTCTCGGTCGGGCCGTACCCGTTGTAGAACTCGCGCCGGCCGTCTGCGATGGGACGAACCCAGCGCCGCACCAATTCCGGCGGGCACGCCTCCCCACCGGCCACCACCACGCGCAACTCGTCCAGACCCTCGGGGTTCACCGAAGCGAGCGCGGCCGGGGTGATGAACGCGTGGGTGACGGCTTCCCGGCGCAACAGAGCCGCCAGCTCGTCGCCGCCGTAGACCGTCGGCTTGACCACGACCATGGTGGCCGCGCCGCCCAACGCCAGCAACAACTCCAGCACCGAGGCGTCGAACGACGGCGAAGCGAAATGCAACGTCCGCGACGCACTCGTCACCCGATACCGATCACGCTGCTCAGCGCAGAAACTCGCCAACCCCGCCTGAGTGACCACCACACCCTTCGGCATGCCCGTCGACCCGGAGGTGTAGATGACATAGGCGGGATGCTCGGCGCGCAGCTGCCGCAGCCGATCCGCGTAGGTGACCGGTTCGGTCGGGTAGTGCTCCAGTTGCCGGGCGCAGGTGTCCGAATCGATGACCAGCCATTCGATCTCGCTGGGCAAGTCCGCCACGACGCGCGCGACGGCGAGCCCGAGCACGGCGCCGGAGTCCTTCACCATGTGCTCGACGCGATCGGCCGGATAGTTCGGGTCGACCGGAACGAACCCCGCACCGGTCTTGGCCACCGCCCACACCGCCACCACCGACTCGATCGACCGCGGCACACCCACCGCGACCAAATCCTCCGGACCCACCCCACGATCGATCAGCAGACGCGCCAACCGCGTGGACCGTTCATCCAGCTCCGCATAGGTCAGGTGTCCGCGTGAGTCGACCGCGTCGGCGAAGACAACCGCGGTGCCGGTCGGATTCGCCTCGACGGCGGTTGCCATCAGTTGCGGGAGCGTGGTGACCCTGGGTCGCCGGGTGCGCGTGGGCCGCACCCGCGCGGGCCGCGTCACGCGAGCCCCGCTTCGTGTTTCCTGGTTCCCCACCCAGAGGCCGGCAGACTATTCCCCGACAAGCGAAACATGAAAACTGTGCACATCCTGCCTGTTCGAACACGTCCCTGACACATTTCCAGCGGACGCCCTGATACAGCAAACCAACCAGCTGTGTGCATAGTCACACAGCTGGGGGCTTGCGTCTGACTGTGATTCGCTTCACTCGCTGTCGAACAGCTCGGTGAACTCGACGATAGCGGCCACATTCGTCCAGGGTCCCGCGGGCACGGCGCCGACACCATTGTCGAGCACCACAGCGTGCAAATCCTCCAACGCCGTCGGGTCGAGCCTGTCCAGCCCGGTCCGATCAGTCACCAGATGACTTACCCATTCGTCGGCGAGCGACTCGGTCAGCGCGCCGTCCGCGTCGACGACCAGCACGACCGACGCGCCCACCGACCCGGCGGCGACCACCTCGACCAGCGCGGCCGCCGACTGCGGGCTGCCGTGCTGGAAGGTGCGCGACTCGAAGGTCAGCTCGGTGCGCGCACGCAGCCGTCCCGCCGCCGTGGCCAGGTCGTCGTAGCTGAACGCCTGCGCGCCGACGAACGCCGGGTCGTTGCCGCGCAATGCGCGCGTGCGGTGCGCGTAGGTGACCGGTCGCGGTGATTCGGCCGCGATCTCGGCGACGACGGTGGCATCGTCCAGTGCCAGCCAATCGACCGCACCGATCGAGCGGGAACCGCCGACCGTCAAGCCGATCTTGATTTCGAGGTGGTCCGGCAGTGGCGTGTCGAGTGCGTCGACCGGGACCAGGGCTGCGCCGGTTTTGAGTACGGCCCAGGTGGCGATGACGGCTTCGAGGCCGCGGTCCAGCCGGACCGCGACGCCCGCGCCGGGTCCGCAACCCCGCGCGATGAGCACCCGCGCCAACCGCGACGAGCGCGCGTCGAGGTCCTGGTAGGACAGGGCGTTCTCACCGGAGACCACCGCGGGGCCGTCCGGGTCGTCCTCGACCGCCGCTGCCAGCGCCTGGGTCAGCGCCGTGCCCGCGGTCGCTGTGAGCGGTTCGACGCTCACCGGCTCGGCCGCGGCCGTGATTCGTTCTCGTTCGGTGTGGTCGAGGATGTCGATGTCGCCGATGGGGGTGTGGGGGTTGGTGGCGATGGTGGTGAGGATGCGGTGGAGTCGGTGGCCGAGGGTGTGGATGGTGGGTTGGTCGAATAGGTCGGTGGCGTAGGTGAGGATGGTGTCGAGGTGGGCGGGGGTGCCGTCGGGGTGGTGGTGGGGGGTGACGTTGACTTGGAGGTCGAATTTGGCGGCGACGGTGCCGGGGTCGAGGGCGGTGACGGTGAGGCCGGGGAGTTGGAGGGTGGGTTGTTCGTTGTTCTGGAATGACAGCACGACGCCGAAGAGGGGGTTGTGGGTGGTGGCGCGGGCGGGGGCGACGGTTTCGGCGACGCGTTCGAAGGGGATGTCGGCGTTGGCGAAGGCGGCGAGGTCGGTGTCGCGGGTGTGGTGGATGAGTTGGGTGAAGCTCATGGCGGGTTCGATGTGGGTGCGCAGGGTGAGGGTGTTGACGAACATGCCGACGAGGTCGTCGAGGGCGCGTTGGCCGCGTCCGGCGATGGGGGTGCCGATGGCGATGTCGTGGTGGCCGGACAGGCGGGCCAGCAGGACGGCCAGGGCGGCGTGTACGACCATGAACAGGGTGCTGTGGTGTTCGCGGGCCAGGGCGGTGAGCGCGGTGTGGGTTTGCGGTGCCAGGGTGAGGGTGGTGTTGGCGCCTTGCATGCTGGGCACGGTGGGGCGGGGGCGGTCGAGGGGGAGGTCGGGTTGGGTGGTGAGGCCGTCGAGGTGGGTGCGCCAGTAGGACAGTTGGCGGGCGGCGATGGAGTCGGGGTCGGTGTCGGTGCCGATGACGGTGCGTTGCCAGATGGCGTAGTCGGCGTATTGCACTTCCAGGGGCGCCCAGCGGGGGGAGTTGCCGCCGATGCGGGCGAGGTAGGCGGTCATCAGGTCGCGGGCCAGGGGGGCCATGGAGGCGCCGTCGGCGGCGATGTGGTGGGCGACGAACGCCAGGAGGTGTTCCTCGGGCCCGGTTTCGGCCAGCAGGGCGCGGACGGGGACTTCTTCGGTGACGTCGAAGCCGGTGTGCATCAGCTCGGTGATCGCTGTGAGGGGGTCGTCGGTGACGGTGAGTTCCAGCCCGCCGGGTAGTGCTTGGTCCACGGTGAGGATTTGCTGGTAGGGGGTGGCGCCGGGTCCGTCGGCGGGGTAGCGGGTGCGCAGGGATTCGTGGCGTTCGAGGACGTCGGCCAGGGCGTGCCGTAACGCGGAGACATCCAGCGCGCCGCGTAGCTGGATGGCCAGGGGGATGTTGTAGGCGGGGGAGGTGGGGTCGAACTGGTTGAGTACCCACATCCGTTGCTGGGCCAGTGACAGCGGGATCGGTTCGGTGCGCGGACGGCGTTCGAGTACCGGGCGCGCGCCGCCGCCGGCGCCGGGGATCACCCGTGCGGCCAGGCCGGCGACGGTGGGTGCTTCGAACAACTCCCGTACTGCCACATCCGCGTCCAGGGCCTCGTTGATCCGGGCGATCACCCGGGTGGCCAGCAGCGAGTTGCCGCCCAACGCGAAGAAATCGTCATCCAAACCGACCCGGTCGGCGCCGAGCAGCCCGGCGAACACCTCGGCGACGGCCTGCTGGAC
>NZ_VUOT01000067.1:0-9165 GCF_009829295.1 Nocardia sp. CY15 | reverse complement strand
GCTGGGCCGCGCTCGGAACATGGGGAGCGACCCGATGACACCCGAGGACCTACCGGGGCGCAGTGGCCGCGACGCGGGCAGGATCGCCCACCGCCCCATACTGCTGGCGGTCCAGGACAGCAACATCGCCGAGACCAATTGCGCGGTCGATCCCGATCACCTCAGTCCCGACGATGCGATCCGCACCCTGAGCGTGCACCACCACTGCCCGTCGCCCTGTCACCCGCGTGAACGTGCACTGTCGGTACTGGGCACCGAATACAGTGCGGCGGCAACGCCAGGCGCGCGTCAACCCGCGCGTGCACTGGACGAACTGGACCAACGGCTGGCCGAACTGATCCGCGAATACCTACGCCAAGTCGCGGAGCGCGCCGACCGGTAACCGCAGCCGCGAGACAACGAGCCCAGACGGCGTGGCCCGTCTGGGCTCGTCTCAATCCTGCCCGCATACGGGCGGTTCCAGCTGCGCGGAGGCGGCCACCCGGATTCGGTACTCGCACGCCAGCAGCTATCCGAGGTGCTGGCGCCGAGCGTCTACGCCAGCCCGAAGCCTCCAGCATGGTGGCGATCGGTGAGGTCCGCCGACTCCTGCCTACTCGCCGCAGCCGCGACGAGGTTCGAGCGATCGGTGGAACGGTCCGGGTCGCCACCGCAGGTATTTCCACTCGATCTCGCCACCCAGTGCGGCGAGCTGCTCGCGCAGGATCTGCTCGATGACGTTCTGCGGGATGTAGCCGCAGCCCGACAGAATCACGGGTCCGGACGGGGCTTGGCAGGGCTCATCTCGTTCCCTCCTGCGTATTGGACAAGGTCCGAACGAATTTCAGGCGTGTGCCCCATACGCGATGGTGGCACGACGATTGAACGCGCATAGCAGTCCGGCTGAGTCCACTTGACTCGCGGAATCCCGCTTGGGCGAGGGGACACTAATCGTCTGCTGGGGAGGTGCTGTGTCCAAGCACGATAGATGCGCTGGGGGCGACGACCAAGATCATCGAACGACAGGTCACCGTTCACACCGCACTTACACAGCACCACCACAACGCGACCAACCGACCCCGAACGAAGTGAACGAAAGGCGGGGTATCGTCACATAAATCCGCAGCTCAACAAGTGTCGGCCCCGCGCACGCGGGGATGGTCCGACCAACAACAGCAGACCTCCGGCCGGTTGCGGGTCGGCCCCGCGCACGCGGGGATGGTCCGCGATCGGTCAGCTGTCGCGGTGGTCGCAGTACGTCGGCCCCGCGCACGCGGGGATGGTCCACGGCTTCGGCTGCCGTCGCGTGGCGGTGGGCGGTCGGCCCCGCGCACGCAGGGATGGTCCGTACCGGCGCACGCACTCGAAGGCGATCCAGGTGTCGGCCCCGCGCACGCGGGGATGGTCCGCTGTAGGAGTCCAGCGGGATCCAACGTGGCACAATACGTGATTCGCTCGTGCCCGGCGTGGTTGCTGGTCAGCCATCGCTACTTGTCATCAAAAGCGCCATTTAATGACTGACGTCAACCAACGAGGCTCGCACCCGCCAACGCCAGCAATCGATGCTACAGCGGGAGTGGGTGGGTGTTGGAAGTATCCGCAGCTGAGCGGCCCAATGCAACCAACTGACTCCAACGCGGTCCGCTCTTGACAACGATGCCAATCGCAAGTTAGTTCGATGCGAGTACATGGAGTTACCTATGTACTCACGAAGCGCGCGGTTCATCAATGATAGTGACTCACCTCACAGTGCCTACGCGCGGGTAGATGACCTGCCGCGTAGGCTCCAGGCCATGCCTCAGACGACGGCGACACCGACCAAGACGACGGCAACGGCCAGGGATGGAAACGGGCTCATGAACACCTACGCATTGCGCCCCGATCGGTTCGACCGAGCAGGCCAGGACCAGCTCGTCGACGTGCGTGACCTACAGGCCGCGCTGCCCGGCATCCGCCGCTTGCGCGCCTGGGCGCACGAAGCGCTCGCGCTGCGGCCCGGCGAACACGCCGTCGACATCGGCTCCGGCACCGGAACGGAGGTCATGACCTTCGCCGAAGCGGTCGGCCCGGACGGCAGCGCGATCGGCGTCGAACCGGACCCGCATCTGCTCGCCTCCGCCGAACGCCGCGCCGCCCAGGCCGGGTCGACGGCCAAATTCCACTCCGGTGACGCCTACGGCGTGCCCTTCGGCGCGGAAAGCTTCGACGCCGTCCTGTGCGAGCGGGTCTTCCAGCACCTGACCGCCCCCGCCCGGGCGGCCAACGAGATCGCGCGCGTGCTGCGTCCGGGCGGACGCGTCGTCGTCGTGGACAGCGATTGGGGCACGGCGATCATGCACCCCGGGGACCGGGGGGTCGTCCGCGAGGTGATCGATACGCTGGTTTCGGCGACCACCAATCCGCTCTCCGGCCGCCGGCTCCCCGGTCTGCTCACCAAGGCAGGCCTGGTGGTCGACGACATCGGTTCGCAGGCCTTGGTGCAGGATCGCGGCGTCGGAGCGGGCTCTCTGGTCACCAGGGTCTCGGCCATGGCCGTCGCACGCGGTGCGATCACCGAGGCTCAGCGCGACCGACTGCTCACCGATCTCGAGGCGGCCGCCGCCAACGGCGATATCCACCTCTCGGTCACCATGTTCGCCGTCCTCGCGCACAAGCCGCGCTGAACCGCCCGATGGCCGTCGACGTGCTGACCGACGTCGTGATCGACCGCTCTCGCGAGCTGGTCGCGGCATACGCGGCCGATCCAGCGCACGCGCCCGCCTGGTACTCGCGCATTCACGGCGTCACCTGGGAGACGGAGCCGCCGCTGCGCGTCGGCTCACGGATGGCATTCGTCGCCCACTTCCTCGGCAGCAAGCTGGTCTACACCTATGAGGTCGTCGACTACCACCCCGGCTCACTGCTGGTGATGCGCACCGCGCAGGGGCCGTTTCCGATGGAGACGACCTACACCTGGGCGGACACCCCGGAGGGCGGTACCCGCATGACACTGCGCAACCGCGGCGAACCGAGCGGATTCGGGAAACTGGCCGCACCTGTACTGGAGGCGGCGATCCGACGGGCGAACCGCGCCGACCTGACCCGGCTCAAAGAGCTGTTGGAGACCGGGTAGGAGGCTGCGGCGCCTTCGCTCGGAGGGACACGGGCCGAGGGCATCGGCTACCGAGCCGAGGCCGGACCATCGGGAACGCCCGGCACGGATTCGTGCCGGGCAGGCCCGTTGCGTTCTACTTGCCGAGCAGCTTCTCGGTGGCCGCCAGCAGCACGCAGGTGGCCAGGCCGTCCATCGCCTTCTCCAGCTCGGGCAGCTTGGGGAAGCTCGGCGCGATCCGGATGTTCTTGTCCTCCGGGTCGTTGCGGTACGGGAAAGCCGAACCGGCGGCGGTGAGCGCGATGCCCGCCTCCTTCGCGAGCGCGATCACCCGCGCCGCCGTGCCCTCCAGCACGTCCAGGCTGATGAAGTAGCCGCCCTTCGGCTCGGTCCACGACGCCACCTTCGAAGCGCCGAGCCGGTCCTCGAGGATCTTCAGCACCAAGGCGAACTTCGGCTCGAGGATCGCGCGGTGCTTCTGCATGTGCGCCCGCACGCCGTCGGCATCTCCGAAGAAGCGCAAGTGGCGCAGCTGGTTGATCTTGTCCGGCCCGATGCTCTTCTTCGCCGCGTGGCTGAGGTACCAGTCCAGGTTCGCGGTGGAACCGCCGATGAAGCTCACGCCCGCGCCCGCGAAGGTGATCTTCGAGGTGGAGGCGAACACCAAGGGCCGGTTGGGGTTTCCGGCCGCGGCGGCCAGGCCGAGCACGTCGATCACCGGGGCGGCGGTGTCGGTGAGCGGGTGCACGGCGTACGCGTTGTCCCAGAACAGCCGGAAGTCCGGCGCCGCGGCGGGTATCGAAACGAGTTCGCGGACAACGTCTTCGGAGAAGACCACGCCGGTCGGGTTGGAGTAGTTCGGCACTGCCCACAGGCCCTTGATCTGCGGATCGTTCGCCAGCAGCTCGGCGATGGCGTGCGTGTCGGGACCGTCGTGGCGCATCGGGATCGGGATCATCTCGAAACCGAGCGCTTCGGTGATCGCGAAGTGACGGTCGTAACCGGGAGCCGGGCACAGGAACTTCAGGGTGTCCTCGGCGGCCCAGCGACGCTCGGAATCGTTGGTGCCGTACAGCATCGCGTAGGCGATCACGTCGTGCATCAGCTCGAGACTGGCGTTGTTGCCCGCGAGCAGGTTGTCCACCGGGATGTTGAGCAGCTCGCCGAAGATCGCGCGCAGTTCCGGCAGACCGTGCAGGCCACCGTAGTTGCGGCAGTCGGTGCCGGTGCCGTCGCGGAAATCGCCCTCGCCGGGCAGCTGCAGGAGCGGGGCGGACAGATCGAGTTGTTCCGGCGAAGGTTTCCCCCGAGTCAGGTCCAGCGTGAGCTTCTCGGTCTCGAGCGTCGCGTAGTTCGCGGTCTGGGTCTCGTGCTCGAGCACGAGCTCCTCATGGCTCATCAAACCGATCTGCGTTTGCCGGGGCATCCTGGGCAGCCTTTCAAGCAGCGAAGGGACGATGGGTTTGGCCGGACCGATGTGCGGCGGCGGCCGAACAGTTGTCCGTGCAGACGCATGTGCATCCGCGGACGGGGTTCACGTTACCCGTGCATTGCCCGGAATTGGAGGCGTTATCCGAGGCGGGATGAGGGTGACCCGCACCGCCGGGCGACGGCGAGGCAACAGCGCATGCGCCCGAGCGACCCCATTTGAAAGGGGACCCCGCGCACCCGGCAGAGCCCGTTGACCCTTGCTGCCTTCCGGCCCTGGGGGAGTTCACAGGATGCGCGCCGCGCGGGATCCGTCGGCCAGTGTAGCGCCTCCGGCCGCCAAACCCATCCTCCGGGTCCACACCCCCACGCGACCAGGCACTTCACCCCCAACCCCGCCCCTATTTGGCGACCGACGGGGGGCTACCGGTATGCTGCTCCACGGAGGATTCGCCTAGTGGCCTATGGCGCTCGCCTGGAACGCGGGTTGGGTTAACGCCCTCAGGGGTTCAAATCCCCTATCCTCCGCCGGAGAGAGTCCAGGTCAGGAGCAGTTACACCCTCCTGACCTGGACCTACGGCGACCCCACCGATCGAACATGCCGCTGAGGGTTGTCGGCGGACACGGCTCCGACCAACCGAAGCAGCCGCATGGTGGCGAACATCGTCCCTTGTACTACTGAATCCGGTACCGCCGCGAGGGCAAGCAGCCGAGAGTCGCATTCGATCGCCGCCGTGCGGCAGACGCGCGACGGCCACGGTGCCCGCATCCAGCCGGCGCATGCCATGGCGGGCTACCGCGCAGGCCGGCCCTCTGGACCCTCCGGCAGTCAGAGCCGGAAGATGCGCGCCCCCACTCCCCACCCGGCGCTGGACCAGTTGGGGCCGAAACAAGCCACCGTGCCCGCCTGTCCGACAGGCAGGTCTCGGCGCGTTGTGTACTGGCCGAAGATCGGCGGATTAGCGGTGAAGTTGTATCCGATGCAGTCGATCTCGAGTCGGTAGTTGCCCGCATCGCCTTGGCAGATCCCGTTGTAGGACCATGGACCGTTCATCGATCCTGAGCAGCCGGGCTGGGCGGCGGCCGTGCCGGTTGCCGTCCCCGTGAGAGCGACTGCCACAACGGGAGCTGCCAGGCACATCGCTATTGCTCGAACCGAGGTTCGCATACTGGACTCCGATTGTCGTTTGGGTCGATTACATGGGATATATCGACGTTATGTCGCAACACGTTACAGAGTGGAGGCTGTGACAAGGAGGCGAACGCGGACGAATCCCGCTCGGACGCTTACGAATCGGATGCAGGGTAAGCCGCCTCCTCGGGACACGCTCTGCCACCATCGAAGTCGTCGGCCATCACACGAAGGTGCCGCCCGTCGGTCGGCACCGGCACCGGCACCGCCGGTTATGGCGAGATGTCACTACAGCGATGCCGACCGAACCCTCGGCTCCCGGTAGCACGGCGAACTCGTTTCGCCCGATCCAGGCTGTGCGACCGACGATTCCGATGGAATGATCTCCCCGTGACTCAGTGGCTTCCGCTTTTCGGTTCTCTCATCGTCGCCGTCGCGGCATTGGTCGGTGTGCTGGTCAACAACCGCACGAACCGGGCGGCGCTCACCGCCGCGGACGAGCGGAACCGGGTCACCTTGGACGCGGCGCAGCGAAACGTGGAGTTGACCAACGCGGCGGCCGAGCGGCGCGAGCACGACAAATGGCGGCGGGAATCAGTGCTGAGCGCGGTCTCCTCGGTGCTGGCTATCTCGAGCGACGTCCGCCTGCAGTTGTTGCACTGTGATCGCTGGGAGGCCGAGGAACTGGATCAGGTGGACGACGAGATCCGGCAGGCCGTCGAGGGTTCGCGGGGGTTCATCAGCAGTCTGCGCGTCGTGGCGCATCGCAAGATTCCCAATCGCTGCGAGGACCTGATGCGTACGCTCACCGCGGCGCTGAACATCAGCTTGCAGCGCCGACGGATCGAACTCGACGGCGAGGCGACGGCCGAAGAGATCAGCGAGATCCAGGCGCTGTGGTCGCGGGCGATCGAGAACACCGTCGAGGAAGAACGCTCGGTCATCAACGCCACCCGGCTCGAGCTCGAGATCAAGATCTCCGCCGAAGTCCACCAGGCCACGCCGCAGCCGGCCCTCGCACGCTCCTGAGCGCCGGCGATCACACCGGCCGGGACGCGGAGTCCAGCCGGGTGCGGTGTACTTCGAGCAGCGCGGCACGGAGGTGGGCGGCGTAGGCGTCGAGGTCCGGTAGCACCGCCGGATCCGAGTGCAGCGAGATGGTGACGGTGTCGCCCAAGCCGTGCACGCCGTGCGTGAGGTGCATGACGGAGCCGAGGGCCGGGAAGCCCGCGGTGAAGCGCACGGCGCCGCCGCCGAAGGCGAGGTCCGCAGGGCCGCGGTCGACGCTGGAGACGACGGTGTGGCCCGAGATCGAGTCGGGCACGGTGTCGACCGGATAGCGGTCCAGATCTCGGCGCAGGATCGGAGCGGGGATGGTCGAGGTGACCCGGTCCTGCGCGGACAGCAGCGGATGCCGTGCTCGGACACGCCGGTCGACGAGCGCCGCCGCGATCTTGTCGGCGCGTACACGCAGGTCCGGTTCGTCGATGAAGAGGTCGACGCCGAGACTGCGATAGTTGTTACGAGGGTAGGTGAGCTCGGGAAGGGCCATCGGAACCTGCGCGCCGAGACGCTCGACCGGCTCACCTCGGTCGGCCAGGTAGCGAGCGAGCGCCAGCGACACCGCGGTCAAGGCGACGACCGTGACGGTACGGCCGGGAACGCGCAGGTCTTCGGCCGGGAATACGAGCACCCGGGCTTCGTGCCGCAAGGCCGCTTCCGCGGCGGCTCGATTCAGCACGCTCGGCGGATAACCCGTTCCGGGTGGCGGCACCTCACCGGCCTCGGTCAGATGATCCAGCCGTTGCCGCGCTCGAAACGCCTCGTAACCGCGCACCGCGGTCACGGCCAACCGAACCGGCGTACGCAGAACACCGAGAGCCGAGTCGGCCAGCACCCCGGCCGCCGATGCACTCGCCGGCACCGCGGAACCGATCATCCGCAGAGGAGCCCCTACCGCCGAGCCGACGCCGCGACGATCAGCAAGCAGCGCGGACAGTCTCTGTGTGGGTGGCTTCCACCATGATGGATGACTGGACGTCCGCCGGCCGCCAATCGAACCGCCCGCCGCTGCGGCATCGTCCTCGCCTGCGGCCCGTACTCCATCGGGCGCCACCGACGCGGCTCGACTTCCGTGCTGTGCTGCGAGGTCCCCCGACGCGCTGAACAGCGCACGCGCGATCGCCGAAGCACGCCGGCCATCGGCCAGGGCATGCGACATCTGGAGTACTACCACCAGCGCGGGCTCCCCCTCCTGTCCCGGCGCGCCGACGATGCCGCGGAACACGTGCAGCCGCCACGGGTGTACGGCGGCGTCGACACCGGTGCCGAGCAGATCGCCGAGGACGTCCAGCAGATGCGACCAATTACGCTCCGCCAGTTCGTGTTCCACGAATTGCTCGGAGCCGGATTCGCACCGCGTCCAAGACGGGTAATCGACGTCCGAGGGCAGTTCGCGCAGCCGGACCCGAAGGTCAGGGATCCGCGCGCTCCGTTCGGCGACGACCGCGCGTAGTTCCTCGGTGGATCGTCCGCGATCGGCGAAGCAATACAGCAGAAAAAGGTCGTTGTGTGTGCGTTTGGACAGCCAATACATCGTCGCGTCCTGCGGTGCCATCGCGCTCACGAGTAAAACGATATCGACTCGGATCCGGCGGCGCCCGGCGAGCCCGGGAGATGTGAATGATCTTGTTTCACAGTTTGGCGCGGAAAAGCCCCTCGATTCCGCCGCGCAGCTCTGCTACCGTCTGTAGTAGGAACGCATACCACTCTCACCCAGGGCGGGGTGTCGGCCATGGCTATGGATTCAGCGCGCATAATCGGCAAGCAAGCCAATGATATGGACGAGCGATATCGCGCCGCGGCGTTCATGAAGCGATCGATCAACAAGGTCTTCCCCACGCATTGGTCGTTTCTGCTCGGCGAGATCGCGCTCTACAGCTTCATCATCCTGCTGCTGTCGGGCGTCTACCTGACGCTGTTCTTCGACCCGTCCATGGCGGAAGTGGTCTACGACGGCTCCTACCAGCCACTGCGCGGTGTGACCATGTCGCGGGCGTATGAGACGACACTCAACCTCTCCTTCGAGGTGCGTGGCGGCCTGTTCGTGCGGCAGGTCCATCACTGGGCGGCGCTGCTGTTCGCGGCGTCGATCATCGTGCATCTGTTCCGGATCTTCTTCACCGGCGCGTTCCGCAAGCCGCGGGAGGCGAACTGGGTGATCGGTTCGCTGCTGCTGATCCTGGCGATGTTCGAGGGCTTCTTCGGGTACTCGCTGCCGGACGACCTGCTCTCGGGCACGGGTCTGCGGGCGGCGTTCTCCGGGATCACGATCTCGATCCCGATCATCGGCACATGGATGCACTGGCTGATGTTCGGCGGCGACTTCCCCGGCGACATCATCATCCCGCGCCTTTACATCGCGCACGTGCTGCTGTTCCCGGGCATCATCCTGGCGTTGATCGCCGCGCACGTGGCGCTGGTGTGGTATCAGAAGCACACCCAGTTCCCCGGCCCGGGGCGCACGGAGAACAA
>NZ_VUOT01000066.1:0-11738 GCF_009829295.1 Nocardia sp. CY15 | reverse complement strand
CGGCTCCAGCCGCACCCATAACGCATCGGTCACCACCTCATCAACCACCCCGAAAGTGTCGGACACGTTGCGCCGCAGAGCAAACCGTCACACCGACTCATTCTGAACTGAACTGTAAGGAACGCTGAGAATTCATCGGCCTCGACCGTGGGAAAGACCGTGCGGTGTTCGTCGAAATTGATGGTCAGCGCGTGGGTCGGATTCGGCGCGGTGCCAGGGTCGTTCAGCTCACGAAGCCGGTAGTCGTCGGGGGAAACCGTTCCGGTCAGGAAGTACGCAAGAAACAGTTCGCCCGCTTCGGGTGCCGCAAAGATTTCACCTTCGTGGACGGTGACCTCGCGCCCGAGGTTGTACCGGATTGTTCGGACCGGCGAGTTTTCGGCGTCACGTCGGCCGATCCGGTACCTGGTGCCGGTCATGTAGAGCGCGACGGCAAGCGCATCGGCGGAGCCGACCGCGAGAATGCAGTTCGCGCGGGCCGCGTTGCGGGCGGTGCCCGGCATCAGGTCGGGATAGCGCCCGACAGCGCTGCGGGCCAAGGAGGAATCTGGTGTGCGCCACAGCCGAAGCGAGAATCTGACCTCACCGTCGCGGGTGGACAGCGGCCCGCGGAAATCGGTCACCTCGACCGCGCCGGCACCGGCTGTGACATACGCGCCCTCGTTGAAATCCAGGATCTTCCACATCGGTTCATCGACCATCCGACACGAGCCCCATCTCGCCGATTGACTATCTCCTGATCTGTGGACGATAGCGCGGCCGCCAATCCCATCCCGACTCTGGGGTTTGGGCCAGTGGTGATGGTTGCTCACCAAACAGCAATGGTCGCATGAGGGGTATTGCCAAGACCTGTGATGAAGTTGTTTCAGGCGACATCACTTTCGGTTGATCCACCCGGTTGGGTGGGTGTGATGTCGACCGGTCGTTCGAGCAATTTGCCTTTATGGAAGATGGCGCCTGCTCGAACGAGGGCAACGAGGTGGGGTGCGTTGACGGCCCGCCATCGTGTCTGTGCGGCGTCGATAAGCTTGTAGGCCATGGCAATTCCCGCAGCCCGCGATCCGGGGCCCTTGGTGACTTTGGTTCGCAGCCGGACGGTGGCGAAGGTCGACTCGATCGGATTCGTGGTCCGCAGGTGGATCCAGTGCTCGGCAGGATACTTGTAGAACTCCAGGAGCACGTCGGCGTCGTCGACGATCTTGGCGACGGCCTTGGGGTACTTGGCGCCGTAGTCGACCTCGAAGGCCTTGATCGCGACCTGTGCCTTGTCGATGTCCTCGGCGTTGTAGATCTCCCGCATCGCCGAGATCGCACCGGGGTGCGCTGACTTCGGGAGCGCGGCAAGGACGTTGGCTTGCTTGTGGAACCAGCAGCGCTGCTCGCGGGTGGCCGGGAACACCTCGCGCATCGCCCTCCAGAACCCGAGCGCGCCGTCGCCGACAGCCAGCACCGGGGCGGTCATCCCGCGACGGCGACAACCCCGCAGCAGATCGGCCCACGACTCGGTGGACTCCCGGTAACCGTCGGTGAGGGCGACGAGTTCCTTGCGGCCGTCGGACCGGACCCCGATCATCACCAACAGGCACAGCTTCTCCTGCTCGAGACGGACCTTGAGGTGGATACCGTCGACCCACAGGTAGACGTAGTCAGTGCTCGAGAGGTCACGTTCCTGGAACGTCGTGGCCTCGTCTTGCCACTGCGCGGTCAGTCGGGTGATCGTCGTGGCCGACAATCCCGCACCTGAACCCAGAAACTGCTCCAGGGCCGGGCCGAAGTCGCTGGTCGAAAGACCATGCAGGTACAGCAGCGGCAGTACCTCGGTCATCTGCGGGGACTTGCGAGCCCACGCCGGCAGAATCGCCGAGGAAAACCGTTGCCGCTCTGCGGTATCAGCGTCGATGCGCTTGTCGTTGACCCGCGGCGCGGTCACCGCCACCGCACCCGCAGCGGTCAGCACCTCGCGTTCGCGGTGATAGCCATTGCGGACCACCAGACGCCGACCGTTCTCATCGCGCTGATCGGCGAACTGCTCGACATAGGCACTGACTTCGGCCCGCAGCGCCGCAGCCAACATCTGACGGGCACCATCGCGGACGATCTCATCGAGCAGCGATCGACCGCCAGCGCCGTCGGCCTCATTGGCTGATTGCGCATCGTGAACTACCGTGAGCACGGGCGTACCTTCCCAACCAGCGCGCCAACGCCGGCCTTGATCGAATACCTGAATCCGTGATGATCATCTTCGGAAAGGTGCGCCCACTTTCACGCCACCTCGCCCAGGCTCATCCACAGGTCTCGATCATTGCTCGCAATAAGGGGGATGGCTACACTATACCCGCCATGGTCAGCGATAGAGTGCGTCGTTCAAAAAGGTTCCCTCGATCCGTTCGTTGCGAGATATACGCAGGTCCGCGCAAGAATCAGCGAGCGATACGCCGATTGCGCCTTCAAACTGCCGGAACCGGGGAGCGTCGCAGCCTTACCTAGCCGCACGTGTATTGAGCTCTTATGGGATCCTATTTTCTCGCCCGCGGTCACTGAACTGCTATGGGGATCCGACTCACCCGCCGGCATGATGCAGGCATACGGACAGTTCGCGATACGAGCGCGCGAACTCGGCTTACTTCAAGACCAGGTGGCCGTTCCAATCGAGATGTTATCCGAGGTTGTCACGTCCGCAGCGGGTCCATCATCCCTCTCTGAGACCTGGTCTACATCCCGGCAGGCTCGCATAGGTGAGCGAGTCTCGCCGAGAATACTGGTTGCAGACGACTGGGCTGCGACACTTGCCAGTTGCCTCGTTGAACGTGGAGTCGAGGGTACAAGTGCAGATGTCTCAGCGCTGACCATTTCATCTGGCAGGTCCAAAGATCTAGCCGCTCAATATCTGCAAATGACCCGTGCCATCAAACTCGTGGGTTCTATAACCACCGAGGATGATTGGGTTGACACCCTCCTGCCTTACGTCGTTCTACTCTGCGTGGGGGATACGTACACCGGTCGCTACACAGTCAGTGGTCCGCAGGCGCCAGGAGTTGCCTGCCTCGATGGACGTGCTCCGATCCACTCGCAGGTTGAAGGCATCGTCCACGAGGCGTCCCATCAGGTCCTCTACCTATTCGACGAACTCGAACCACTCGTTGGACAAAAGGTCTGGGCCCCCAGTCCTTTTCGGTCTGGCCTACGGACAATTCGACGGATCCTGGCAGGTATACATGCTGACCTCAATGTAGTTTCCGCCTTCGATATGACAGGCCTGACGAGCAGCGACGCCGAGGCGACCCGACGACGAGCATTCTTGCTCGAGCGATCTGGCCATGCATTAAGTGTGTTGGACGGCAGCGACTGCTTCACGAACATGGGATCCCGATGGGTTACAGACCTCCGCGACCGTCACGAGAAGATCGGCGGTGAAATACCCAAGACAATTGTCTTCAAGCCCCGCGAGCCGCGATCGGGTGAGGCGAGATTCGGTTTGCAGCGTGCATGGCTTCGGTCAGCACCCAAAGGTGGATATCTCGATGTTCTTCGACCTGCAGCTTCGCGTTTGCCCCGAGTTGCTATGGCCCTAAGCCTAAATGTTGAGTATTGTGACCTTCTGCGAGACATTGTGGTCGAAGCGATTGCCTCTCAGCAAGAATGGCTTTACCATCCTGCAGTTGGCAGGTCCCTGTTGAGACAACTCGATGTAGAACCGGCTTGCCTTTTGACTTTCCTTGCGTGGGTGGGGAGCCATGATGCACGCCTGGCGAATCTTCGCTTTGACGTCGAATCTCAAGCCAAGATGTGGACACCTACCGGGGGGGTCGATGTAGCCGCCGGCACGTACCAGATGGCAGAGCTTACATACAGGCCACCTAAACAGGTGCACCCCTTGATTGACACGTGGGGTCTCTCAGCTGACGGTACGCACTCCGGGACTTGGCCCAGAAGTATACAAGCTGATGATCAAGCCGTCCTGAAAGGAAATCTAGCCGAAGCGCTGAGGGCCTGGCAGGGCTTGGAGCAAGCAGCTCCAGAATGCGCGCAGTGGATATCAGACGCTACGAGAATCATCGTTCCCCTGAGGCCAGGAAGGGCTGGATTGCGCAGTGGCTCCAACCCAGACCTTCCTGGTTTGATCTTCTCGGATATACATGGAGGAGAAACGGCAACACTTGAGCTTGTCGTTCACGAGGCGGCGCACCTTCATTTTTTCCTCGAGGAGTGGGCGAATGGGCCGACCGTCCGACCTGACCACCACGAGCGGTATTGGTCGCCTTTACGAAGAGACGCGCGTCCACTGCGGGGCGTTTTTCTCGCCTTCCACGCCCTCACGCACATTGTGGCTCTCTACCAGGAGCTAACAGTTCTGGTGCCTGATTCAGCAGTCGCAGAAGCACGTAGCCGCGCCGAAGCTGCGGGCGCTGTCCTGGATGGGGCGCGCAAGGCACTTACTGGACCCGGCCGCGATCTTTTTGACCACACCAGGAGGGCACTTGCTTACGCCACAGAATAGCTTCGCTTTCGGCCTATATATACTCAAGGTGGCTTCTCGGTGCAACTTGAACTGCACGTACTGCTATGTCTACAACAAGGGAGACGACAGCTGGCGCGGACGACCCGCGATCATGAGCGACGATGTATTCAAGCAGACACTTCGTCGAATAGATGAAGAGTGCAACCGTACAGGCCAGAATTCGGTGAAGATCACCTTTCACGGAGGGGAGCCTTGTCTGGTCGGCGCCAAGCGATTCGACATGTGGTGCTCCCTCGCTAGGGAAATTCTTGCCTCCAGGAAAGTCACCCTGACTCTGCAAACCAACGGGACACTTCTTGACAAGCCATGGGCCGAAGCGCTTTCCCTGCATCACGTCAACGTCGGCGTGAGTGTTGACGGGCCACGCACGATCCACGATGCAAATCGAGTAGATCACCGAGGCCAGGGCTCCTACGACAAGGTTGTCCGCGGGCTTCGGGAACTAGCTGAAGCCGGAATCCCGTATGGCATCCTGACGGTCGTGTCCCCAGGCATGGATGGTCTCATGGTTCACCGTGCGCTAACCGATCTGGGGCCGGCAAGCATTAGCTACTTGCTTCCCGACTACACACATGACACTGTGCACGAGGTCCGCCGTCGGCACGGCCCCCATCCGTGTGCGGACTTCCTCCTCCCCGTGTTTGACGACTGGTGGTTTAACGGAGGTATAGGGCTCCAGATAGCGAATTTCTGGCACATTGCCACGGCGATCATGGGCGGATCTTCGCGGACGGATACTCTCGGCAATGGGCAATTCGGCTATTTGGTTGTCGAGACCGATGGCGACGTCGAAGGCCTAGACTGCCTGAAGGTATGCGGTGCGGGAACCGCTGCCAGTGGAGTCAATGTCATAGGCGCTCCCTTTCGAGCAGTCCTCGATACACCCGGGGATCTGGCCGCCTCAGTCTTCTGCGGTACAACATTGCCGACAGCATGCCGTGCGTGCCCTGAAGCATCAACCTGTGGCGGTGGCTACCTTCCGCACCGGTTCTCGAGAGATCGAGGATTCGATAACCCCAGCGTATGGTGCGCTGACCTATTGATGATCTTTGGTCATATGCGACATCGATTAGATGTTTCTCATCAGGAAACTGCCTTGCGCAGGCGGGTTCTTGCCGAGACCGTACGAGGCTAGTGCCGTGTCAGGCAACGTTAGGTAGGTAATCCGGCCGACGGATTTTGGAGCCGACAGCGAAGTCCCGGATCGGCCCAGCGTGCTGGTTGCGCCATCGGGCGTAGGTGCTGATCGCGTCGTCTTGCTCGTCGTGGCTGCGGTGGTCGGTGCCGTTCAGAGCGAAGTACCGCAGCGCGGCGAACTCGCACTCGATCCGGTTCAGCCACGACGAATAGGTGGGCAGGAACACCAGTTCGACCGCGTTGCCCGCGCACCACGCCCGAACCTCGGCCCGTTTGTGGACCGAGTAGTTATCGCAGATCAGATACAGTTTCTGGCCCGGCCAGCGGGCCCGCAGGGATTTCAGGAACCCCAGGAACTCGGTCCATCGTTTCCGGTCTCGGATCCGGTAGTACAACTGCCCGGTCCGCAGATCCAGCGCACCGAACATATGCCGGACACCGTGCGTGCGGCGATAGGTCGCCCGTAGCCGACGCGGCCGCCGGGCGGCGAACCAGCCACGGCCGCTGCGGGGTTGCAGGTTCAGCGGCCCGAACTCGTCCACACAGATCACCCGCCCGTCGGCGGGCGGATGGTCGTAGAGATCGAGGACCCGCGCCATCTTGGCCTGAAAGTCCGGGTCGTTGCTGGCCTTCCAGGTTTTCGTGGCCTGCCACGACACCCCGCCCGCTTTGAGGATCTGCCGGACGGTCTCGCGGCTGAGTTCGGCAATCTTGTTGACCCGCAACACTTCCGCCAGTTTCGACAGGCTCCACGTCGAGAACGGCCAACCCAGGTCACGGGGACAGCACCGGGCGATCCGACAGATCCGATCACGCATCGCCGGATCGGTCTTCGCCGGTCTGCCCCCGCTCCATTTTGGACACTGTTGGCGAATTCGATTGAGGTGACGCAGGTTCGGCATGCTTGATATCGGTTTCGGGGATGGTGTCGATGGAGGTTGTGGTGTCGTTGCGTCCGCGTGGGTGGCGCGAAGTTCCGGTCGAGACGGTTCGGGTCGCCGGGATGGCTTTCCCGCAGGGTTGCCTGGCGATCCGGATGCGAGATGCTCTGGGGCCGATCTTCGCTGATGACGAGTTCGCAGAGGTATTCTCACGTCGCGGTCAACCTGCGATTTCGCCAGCGTTGCTGGCATTGGTGTCGGTATTGCAGTTCGCCGAAGGACTCACCGATCGTCAAGCAGCGCAAGCTGTTCGGGGTCGGATTGACTGGAAGTACGCTTTGGGTTTGGAGTTGACCGATCCGGGCTTCGACTACTCGGTGCTCAGCGAGTTCCGTTCCCGGTTGATCGCGGGCGAGCTGGAGCAGCGGGTGCTCGACGCGGTCCTGGAGGCCGTTCGGCGAGCCGGGTTGTTGAAGGCGGGTGGTCGACAACGGACCGATTCCACTCATGTGCTGGCATCGGTCCGCGACATCAACCGGCTGCAGTTCGTCACCGAAACGCTGCGTGCCGCGCTCAATGCACTCGCCGCTGCGGCACCCGACTGGCTGGCCGAGATCGCCGAACCCGAGTGGTTCGACCGATACAGTGCTCGGTCGGAAGACACTCGGTTCCCGAGCCGGTGGGCGGCCCGGGCCGCCCATGCGAACCAGATCGGAGCCGACGGCATGACCGTGTTATCTGCGGTCGCCGCACCCACCTCCCCTGCATGGCTGCGGCATTTGCCCGCAGTGGAGTTGCTGCGAAGGATTTGGGTGCAGCAATACCAGGTCACCGACGCAATGGTGGCCTGGAGAGACAAGAAAGACCTGCCACCAGCGGCGATCCGTTACTGCTCACCATATGACGAACAAGCCCGCCGGCACCAAACGCGATACCTCCTGGAACGGTTACAAGGTCCATCTCACCGAAACCTGCGAGCCCGACGCGCCGCACCTGATCACCCAGGTCGCCACCACGCAAGCCCCGGTCCCTGACATGGCGATGACCGCGGCGATCCATACTCGTCTGGCCGAGCGGGATCTGCTTCCTGACGTGCATCTGGTCGACGCCGGTTATGTCGACGCCGACCTGCTGGTCGCTGCGCAACGGGAACACGGTGTCGAACTACTGGGTCCGGTGAAGGCGGCCACCGGGTGGCAAGCCGCAGCCGACGGCGGCTATACCCTGGGCGACTTCACGATCGACTGGGACAACGAGCGGGTCACCTGTCCCCAAGGCACCACCTCCGCGCGCTGGAAATCCGACCGATCCCAGGACCAGGTCCCGGTCATCAAAGTCACATTCCCCCATTCGACCTGCCGACCCTGCCCGGCCCGCGCGCAATGCACCCGCTCCAGTTCGGGTCGACGGCTCACCATCCGGCATCGCGCTCAGCACCAGGCTCTCCAACTGGGCCGCACCGAACAGCAGACCGATCGATGGCAACAGCGTTACCAGCACCGCGCGGGAGTGGAAGGAACTGTGGCTCAAGGCATCCGATCCCACGGACTCCGCCGATCCCGCTACCAAGGTCTGGCCAAAACCAGCCTCCAACACCTTCTGACGGCCGCAGCCATCAACCTCAATCGCCTCAACGCCTGGTGGGACAACACGCCACTCGCTCCAACACGAGTATCGCATTTCGCTTCACTCCGACCGACCGCCTGACAGCGCACCGGGATTCGCCAACGGTGTCCAAAATGGAGCGGGGGCAGGCCGAGCAAGGTCGATCGAGCGACGCGTGAACGCATCGCCTGTATCGCCCGGTGCTGCCCCCGCGACTTGGGCTGGCCCTTCTCGACCTGGAGCCTGTCGAAGTTACGAGAAGTACTGCAGGTCAACGAGATCGCGCAGATCAGCCGCGAAACCCTGCGAAAGATCCTGAAGGCCGAGGGTGTGTCGTGGCAGGCGGTCAAGACCTGGAAAGCCGGACGCGACCCGGAATTCACCGCGAAGATGAACCGAATCCTGGAGCTTTACGACCAGCCGCCCGCCGACGGGCGGGTGCTCTGCGTCGACGAGTTCGGGCCGTTGAATTTGCAACCCCGCGCTGGTCGGGGCTGGTTTCGGCAGCGAAGACCGAAACGGTTGCGGGCGACCTACCACCGCACCCAAGGCGTCCGGCATCTGCTCGGGGCGTTGGATCTGACCACCTGGAAAATCCACTACCGGATCCGAGATCGCAAGCGGTGGATCGAGTTTCTGGCGTTGTTGAAATCGCTACGGGCCCGCTGGCCCGGCGAGAAGCTCTACGTGATCGCCGACAACTTCTCCCCGCACAAACGCGTTGAGGTCGGTGAGTGGGCCGAGGCCCACGACGTGGAACTGGTGTTCCTGCCGACCTATTCATCCTGGTTGAACTGGATCGAGTCCGAATTCGCGGCACTACGTTACTTCGCACTGAACGGCACCGATCACCGCAGCCACGGTGAGCAGGACGCCGCCATCGGCGCCTACATCCGCTGGCACAACCAGCACGCCAAACCCAAACGCGACTTCGCCGTCAACTCCAAGATCCGGCTGCCCGATTACCTACCGAAGGTTGCTTGACGAGGCACTAGCACCAGTGATCCGAATGTCGCGGCGTTGGCGCCGTTGCCGGGCATCCAGCCGGCCGTTTCTTCGAATATGGACACAATCACGAGCCATCAGGACGTCGTCGGACGCAGTACATGTTGATCCTTATGCCTCAACAAGATCGAGGCTAACAGGTCAACCATTCTTCATCGCTCAGACTGCGAGTCGTTGTTTGAATAGTTGAATACTTACCTTCTGTTCCATCCGGGACAGCTTTGAAGATACCAGTGTAGATCCGATACTTCTGGTTAATAGGCCCGTCGGGGTAAGTTTGCTTATATGGAGTCTCGAGGTACCCATAATAGATCTTCATGATTTGCGCGCGTTCGACGAAAGCAATGGTCCCCTGGTCCACCGTCACCTGAGTGCTTCCGCTTTCGGTGTGTGCGGTCTCGGATGAGGCTCCGAAGGCCATATTCGCCACATTCGCGCCGACGTTCACGCCGAAGGTGTACGCAGCCCTCGTCTCATCACTCCATGCGACGGTCTGCACCAGGCTGGCCGAGCTGCAATTCTTTGCCGATGAACCCACCTGCTTGAATAGCACATTCGGCGTCTCGAGCACGTCACTGGCCCCTTGGACGGTAAATGTACACCAGTTACTGCTCTCGCATTCCGTCAATAGTTCCCAAGCGGACGGATCCGAGACGCCCATCTCGATGATCTCGTTGGCAGAGGCTGTCGGCGTCATTGTCGAAAAAATTCCGAGGGTCATGATCGTGATCAGGGCCGCTCGCCGAACGCGTCGCGGTAACGTCGTCGGGCAGGTTTTCATCTTCTCCATCCTCCGTGTCTAGTATTGCTGTCCTAGACCGTCTGTAGCCCTGCGGGAAAGTTTCGCCGTAACAAATGGATACAGTCGGGCAGGTTAATCTGCGCTTTTTGGGCTTCGGTAGAGTTGTTCTACTTGATGTAGGCCGGAAGGCGCCACGGCTGCCCGTGGCAGTCCCAAATCCGCAGCTGGGTGCCATCAGAAACATCCTTGGCGTCCAGGCATCGACCCGACTGAGGATTACGGAGCGTAGAACGCGTTGCTGTGCCGCCTTTTTCCCACCGCTGCGCTTCTGCTCCATTGCAGGGCCACAACTGCACTCGCGTGCCGTTCTTGGTGGCGCCACCGTCTACGTCAAGGCATTTTCCGAGGATTTGCAGCGTGCCGTCTGCGTTAACGGTCCACCGCTGGTTCGCTCCCCCAAGGCAAGGCCACAACACAATCGGTGTACCCGCGGCATCTGAGCCCTCGTAAACGTCCATGCACTTGCCGCCAGGCCCGATGACAGGGCCGGTCCTAGGGAGGCTCCACTTCTGGTTCGCCCCCTCGTGACATTCCCAAATCTGAAGCCGGGCACCGCTATCGGTGGAGCCGTCCACGATATCCAGGCACTTACCCGTCTGCACATTACGCAGCCTCGATCCGTCCGATCTCCACTGCTGCCTTTTTGTTGCGTTGCAGGTATACAGATGGGTCAGTGTTCCAATCCCGGTTCCGCTGCCGGCAAGGCCAAGACATTTGCCAAAAACGGTCAGGGAGCCGTCAGGCTGAACCACCCATTGCTGGTTCACTGCACCGGTACAATCCGCCAACACGATCGGCGTACGATCTGCTGAGCCGCTCCCGCTCACGGCCATGCATTTACCAGCCGCACCCACTACCGGGCCGGTAGCCCAAGAGTTATCAGCCTGCGCTGACGGGCTAGACAGCGCCAGAATCGCCATAGGAGCCGCACAGAGCGCTGCTGTCAGCCTTCTAAGTCGGTTCATTCTTCCACCTCTCCATTGCGCTAAACCTCGATCTTTCGACTTGCTGACGTGCGGTCTGGTCCAAGGATTCTGTCCGACAACCCACGGGTCGAAGCCGGACCGGGGGCGGTGGTCACCGGATTCGATCAACTCCACGTCGAAGACCAGGGTGGCGTTGGGGCGAACGACGTGTCCGGCGCCCTTTGCGCCGTATCCGTAATCTGGTGTGATGGTGAGTGTTGCCCTCTCACCTTTCGACATGGTGGGAATCGCCTCGTCCCACCCTTTGATCAGACTGCCGACGCCGATCCGTGCTTCGAACGGTTTGTTTCTGTCTCGACTGGAGTCGAACTTTGTGCCGTCCTCTAGACGGCCGGTGCAGTGCATGACCACCAGTTGCCCCGGTTGGGGGAAGTGCACGCCGTCCCCAGGGGAAGTGATCTTCTCTGCAACGCCCATGTCCGCAGCCCCACTTCTCCATGTTGAATCGGTCCTGCGACGTGCAGACCTGCGCTGGCTGGAACCGGGCACGTCACCGTCACAGACCGCCGCACCCCCGGCGGACAAGGACCGTCCAGAAAAGTATGTCAGCGCATGCCCGGACCTGTCGGGCGAATCACGTTGGGTCCCTGCATAAGCTGCTGCGAACGCACCATTGCCCCTGAACCCGAATGCTCTATGCCGCGGAGCGGGTGTTCTGCGTCGGCGTGGTCTTGCTGAGGGGGTCTTACAGTTCAGTTCAGAATGAGTCGGTGTGACGGTTTGCTCTGCGGCGCAACGTGTCCGACACTTTCGGGGTGGTTGATGAGGTGGTGACCGATGCGTTATGGGTGCGGCTGGAGCCG
>NZ_VUOT01000065.1:0-12185 GCF_009829295.1 Nocardia sp. CY15 | reverse complement strand
ACCACCGCAAACGGCGACAACGCGGACTCGGCAAACTCACCCCAATCGAGTTCGAGACAATCAACCAGACCGCACTCGCGGCCTGAACCCATCAACACCGCGAGTCAACCAAAGCCGGGGCAGTCCCGACCGCTGGTTCGCTCCAGAACGAGCCCTCCGAGCCGTCCAGAGCTGTCGGGATGTAGGCGTGGTTGGCGTGCACACCGCGCGTCATCGCGACATACAACTGTTGCCGGGATTCGCCTCCGGTGAGCGCGATATGGCAGGTATCGGCGGTGATTCCTTGCGCGGAATCGATCGTCGCCGCGTACCCCAGACGCACATGCGCGGAGACATAGTTTGCGGGCAGCCGCACAGTTTCGCCGGGTTCTCCGCGACCGGAAAGCTGGTGTGTGGCGGTCAAACTGCCGTCGTCGTGCACGGCGGTGACGGTCCAGGTGTAGCCGTTGCGCACCCAATCGTGCGCGCCCAGGCGCAGGCGAGGGTTGTTGCGGCGCGTGCGGATCGTGTCACCCACCGACGCGGCGAGCCCGTCGGCGAGGGCGCATTCCGCTCCTACCACTGCGCTGGCGCGGGCGATCCGGTCGGCGCGAGCGCGGGCATTCAACGGGGTCACGACCTCGTGGGTGGCGGCCAGCATGATCGCCTGGCGCCCGGCGAGGTGATCGGTCCTCCACGCGGTGTAGGCGTCATCGTGGGTCGCGCCGTGATGGCCGCCGTGTACACGTCCGTTGTCCAGATACCAGCCCAAAGCGGCCGGATCGCCCTCCCGGAGTTGCAAACTCGCGGTCGCTTCCGCCGATGAGGCGAACCGCACAACATGGGTCAGGGTCAAGGTTTGGTCGGGGGCGGCGGCGTGCATGTCGGCATCGGCGCCGCCGGCTTCGATCGCGGGCAGCTGGTGATCGTCGCCGATGCACCGCACCGTCGCCCCGCGTCGGGCCAAGAATTCCAGCAGGCGTAGGCGTTTGTGGTTGCCGAGCTTGACGTGCTCGTCGACGATCACCAACGTGTCGGCGTCGATTTGCAGCACCCATTCCGGCAGCGCGGGCGGCGCGTCCCGCTCGAAAGCGGGGTTGTCCGGGTGCGGGGTGTGGCGAGTCAGGACGTCGAGGAGTTTGTCGACGGTTTCCACTCGGGCACCGATCGACGTGCCCAGTTCCGCGGCGGCCGCGGCGGTGGGCGCCAGGCCGAGGACCTGTCCGCCGCTGGTGTGCCATGCATTGGTGAGCACCCGCATGGCGGTGGTCTTTCCGGTTCCGGCGGGGGCGTTGGCGGTGTGCACCCGCAGGCCGGAGGTGGCGAAGCCTTCGATCACACCGATCTGCCCGGCGTTGAGCGGCCGATCCGGATGCGCGGCGTTGTAGGCGCGCACCGCATCGGTGACCGTCTGCGGCGTGAGCTGGCGGGCGCCGGACCGCACCGACAGCTCGATCAACGCTTGTTCCACCGACAGAACCCGCGTCGAGGTGTACAGCTGCGAGCCCGCTGCGGTGTAGACGCTGGTGCCGTCACGGCGGCACAGCACTTCGGGCACGTCACCGAGTTCGGGCGCATCCGCGATGTCGGGATCACCGAGTGCGATCGAGTGCGGGGACGAGAGCGCTTCGGTGACTACGGCTTCGGTGACCTGTTCCCAGTCCGTCGCCGGCACGCGACCGCGGAGCTGCCGTTCGGCTTCGGCGCGAATATTGGTGGCCCGCCACGTGGTGCGATGCTCTGACACCACCTCCAGCACTCGATCAGCGGTGCGCGTAATCCACTGCGGCGAAGGCGCGATCCGGGGTAGTCGGGGCGGGTTCAAGGCCGCGGAGACCATCTGGGCGAGTGCGTCGCGGCTGCCGAGCAGCGCGATCGCCTCGGCGCGCCATGTCGCGCGTTGCTCGGCCAGGGAGCGTAGTTCGTGCTTGGCGGGGCGGGTTTCCAGCGTGGCGCGCTCAGCGAGGTCGAACATCTCGGTGGGAATGGGTTCACGCCCGAACCGCTGCTGGAATTCTGCGGCGAGTTCGCCCAGCCGCACGGTGATCGCGGTGTCACGCCGCGACCATGCCTCGATCAACTGTCCCGAGATTCCGTGGATTTCGCGGATCGGACGTTTGGACGGATCGGCGGTGGGGCGTTCGGTGAACTCGACGCCGACGAGCCGGTCGAGGTGATGCTCCAGACGGGTGTTGTAGATCTCGGAAACGGTGACCAGCGCCTGGTAGATCGCCGTGCCGTCCAGGGTGCGCCACTTGCCGTCCAGGGTGCGAACCCGGTTGGGGATAACGACGTGGGTGTGCAGGTCCGGGTCCCCGGCGCGGGAGTCGCGGTGGGTGAACCGCGCCGCGACGATGCCCTCGACATCGACCTGGCGCACTCCGTTGCGACCCAGCCGGGTGAAGATCCCGTGCCGCTCCAACCACTCGAGAGCGTCATCGATCGCGGCCTGGTGGGCGGCTTCGATCTTCTCCGCGATGCCCCGTGGCGCGAGTGCCCACAGCACCGACACCGACTTCACCGGCGAAAAGGTGATGTCGAAACCCGCGACGGCGGTGCTGTTCGGGCGCGAGTTCTTCGCCACCCACCCCGACAACTCCCGCGCGTCTTGCGGCGCGCGACCGTACTCGTCGGTGAACATATCGAACGCGACACGGGTCCGAATCCGCGCCCGTTCCGCATCAGGAATAGGCGCGTGCAGGTCTGATCCGTGCGATGAATTGTGTTCTTCGAATGCCTTCCTGCATCGTTTTCGGAACTCGGAAAGCTCCGTATAAACCCGAAACGGGTGACCCAAACGCGACGCTTTATCGGCCGCGCGCGTCGCATCTTTGAGCTTCGCGCCCAACGAAACCTGCTTGTCGAACACCGCAGCTTCGATCTGCTTGGCGTTAGGGTGGCGACCCAGTCCGAACAGGGATTTCATCTGTTCTTCGGTCACCTCCTCCCCGGCAGTGAGGCCGAGCGCGGGCAATCCTGTGCCGTACCAACACCCCGGATACTCACCTTCAGCGGAGTAGTAATCGGCCAAACTCGACCGGCCGCGGGACGTGACGTCATACGCGGCGACATTTCGCAGGTAGTACTGGAAGCCATTGCCTGCGACGACTTTATGAATCGTCGCGGTCATACATCCATCAAGGCATGTAATAGCGTTCAGCGCTAGGGCTGGATTTGACTATTTTTCTGTCAAACTCAACAAAACCCAGGTCGTTACCAAAACGTTACCCTCGATGCAAGAGGTCTGCTTGAGAAAAGAAGTGAAAGAGCGAGGAGGAGATGGGTGCGGTTGGTGTGCGGGTATGAGGGGAGCCAAAAAGTGGGTGTGAATGATGGTGCGTAGGTGGACGGGGTGGGAGTTGGTGCGGCGGGGTTGGTTGGTCGCTGTGGGTGGTCGGTCGTCGGGTCTGGTTGTTCAGTCTTGTGGCCGCCACAGGTGCAGGGCGTCGAGCGGGGCGAGGTCGGGGTCGAGGGTGACGGCGGTGAGGGTGTCGCCGTGGCAGGGCTGTGGTGCGCACCAGCAGCCAAGGACGTGCCCGGCGAGTTCACCGCGTCGCAGGCAGGTGAGTAGGTCGACGCGTTGGGCGAGGTGGCGGGCGTGGGTGGTGATGACGTTGTCGCGGTTGCCGTCGCGTCCGATGATGTAGGGGTTGCCCCAGTCGCTGGTCCGGTCGATGCGGACGAACACTTCGTGGCGTCGCGCCCAGTCGATCAGGTGTGCGTGTCCGCTGTCGGCGCGCATCGACACCACGACCGGGGTTCCGGCGGCGAGCAGCTGTTCGAGTTCGGTGATGCCCAGCTGTGCGGGATCGATGTAGTGAGCCATGGTGAGGTCTCCTTCCGGTTCGGGTGCTCGGATCGGTGCAGTGTTGTCTGCGCGGGTGCGGTGGGGGATATGTCCTCGTCGGGACCGCGCTACCCCTGGGCCTGGCCCGATCACTCGAAGCGGGCCGCAACGACGGTGAGTCAGACGGGCGGGGTGGGGACGGGCGACCATCCGACCGATGCGCAGGCGTAGTGGCGGTCGTCGAGTCCGACGAGGTCGCCGACCGACAGTGACCGAAGCCCGTTGCCGCACCTGGACTCGGGTCGGGCGGGTTGCGAGCGCGGCGTCGCGCAGCGCTGAGAGGGCGCGGCGCGCTCGGTTCGGGAGTCGATGCACGTGGTGGTCTTGTCTGGTCGGGGGTGGTGGACCGGTCCGCCGCGGGAGGGTGACACCGCGGCGGACCGGCGAACACAGGGAGGGAGCCGAGCAGGGGCGGGTCAGGCCACCGCTGCGGTGCGGCGGGTGGCGGGCACGAGTCCGAGGTCGATACGGCAGTCGGTGCAGTAGTTGTCGGCGTGCACGATGCCGTTTCGGGCGCAGGCGTCGCAGCGTCCGATGCGCTGCCCGGCCCCGAGCGCGGAACCACTTCGGCGCGGCCGTCGCGCGGCGGTGGGGCGGGGTGCGCGTTCGGGCTGTTCGAGGTTTATCGCCATCCACCGGGTGATCAGCCGCCAGGTCGGTCCGGTGTTCGCTGCGGCGGCCCGCACCCGATCCAACAAGGCCCGCACCTGGGTGGGATGGGCGGCGGCGATGTAGGCGCAGCGGGATTCGACGAAGGTCCGCATGCCGAACCCGGCGGGCAGTACGGGGATGCCGGGATGGCCGTCGGCGCGGCAGACATCGCAGAGCCCGTCGTCACTCGCCACCCCGTCGCGGGCGTGCAGGGGGCGACGGTCGCTGGCAGGCCGGTCGATCCAGCAACCGACGCACGGCCACCCGAGATACGGGGTCATCGCGGCGAGGTCGTAATCCAGGCCCGAGCCCTGCCAGGTGGACTCACGGACGTCGAGTTCGCTGTAGGGCAGATATTCGTCGCGGTCGCTGGGGACCGGGAGCCTGGTGCGGCGTTCGGCGAAGCGCGACTGGTCGGCCGGGGTGATCCGCGGGGGGAACTGCGGCCGGGTGCGGCGGGCACGCGCCCCGCGCGACCGCGACGACAGCTCGGGCTCGCTGCTGTGCTCGCGCAGGAACTCCCGGGCCGCGTCCTCGAGACCGGCGTGACGGCGCTCGACCGCGATGTGGCGTTCTGGGAGCTCGGGGGCGAGCAGATGCCGGTCGGCTTCGGTGTAACACTCGGCGACGTGCAGGAAGTAGGAGCGGTCCCACAACTCGGCCTGCACGTGCGCCCACAGCTGCCCGGCCTTCTTCCGGGGCTCGGGCACCGGCGGGGTGCGGTCGTCATCGACCGCGGTGTCGATGGCGTAGAGCCGCCGCGCGGCATAGCCCGCGTATTCGCGGTGGCGGCGTTCGGCCACCGCGAGGTCACGCTCGCGGTGGCGCAGACTCACAGCCCCGATGGTGGGGGCGGGGATGCGGGCACGGCGCGCGGCGATCGCGACGGGCTGGTAGCGGGCGGCGTCGGTCACGGCGCTGGGGGTAGCGGTGTAGCGGTCGCGGGATCGGCGGTCGCGGATGGAGCGGCGCACCCATTCGGCGGCCTCGATCGACAGATCGGACTGGGCGGGCAGTTCGGGCCGGTACAGACCCGGGTCGCCCTCGGCGGTGTGATCGACGATCAGCGACCGGAGTTCGGGGCGGGACTTGGCCATCCATCCGAGCTGACGCGCGGCGGTCTTCCACGGCGCGCGGGTCAGCATCTCGGCGGCGCGGTCGAGGAAGGCACGCTCGGCCGGAGAGGCCAGGGCCAGCACGGCGGTGAAGCGTTCGCGCGCGGCGTCGGGATCGGTGTCGAGCAGGTATTCGATCTCTCCGAGCGCGGCGGTGAAAGGGGAAACGGTCTCAGCGGCTTCGGTGACGATCTCGGTGACAGAGTCGGTGGTCTCGGGTGCGTTCAACGTTGCGGTCATCACTGATTCCTGTTCTGTCGTAGAAACAGCCCAGCCCCGCACCGGACGCACGCACGCACACGCGTACGTAACCCCGGCACGGGGCTGGGCGGCTGGTCGTCTGACCCGCCTGAGTGCGGCCGACCAGGGTGGGATCCCGACACGGCGGAGGGAACGCGCCCACGCGGGCGGCTGCGAATTCGTGCGCTGAGCGCACCGACCAACGCGCACGATGGGACGTCGCGCGGGCGAATTCGGTGACGCCCGGGCGCGGGCCCGCAGCCGTGGCGGGATCACGGCCTGGTAGCACTCAGCACGGCGGGGCAGACGACCAGACGATCAGCCCACACCCACCGAAACCCGACCGCTCGAGCGATCAGCCGTGGCGGCCCAGCGAATCTCTGGCCACCACGATTCGCCGGGGGATCGGGATCAGAACGCCGGATCTTCGACGGAGCCACCGCCGAAGGAACCCGCGCCGTTGAACGCCCACGGGTTGTCGCTCCCGGCTCCCGCTGCCGCGCCCACGAGGTCTCGGGCACGGTCATCGCTGTCGGAGCGACCAGCCGCCGAGCGGCTGTAGCCATTGCCATCGCCGCCGACACCGGCGGGGCGAGAGACGCGGTTGACTTTTGCGGTGGCGTATCGCAGCGACGGTCCGATCTCCTCGACCTCGAGTTCGACCCGGCTGCGCTTGTCGCCCTCGGCGGTCTGCCAGCTGCGCTGCTTCAACCGCCCGGACACGATCACCCGCGCACCCCGGGTCAGCGTTAACGGAGCTCGTGCTCGAATGTCTTTGACGTCCAGATGGTTTGGATTTGGTCGCGAGTTTCTGCTACATAGACATCCGGTCTCGTGGTGTCGTTGTGGTGGAGGGTGAGGGTTGCTGCTTCGGGTGCAGCGGTTGCGTGCGTCGGATACGGGGCGGCGTTCGTTCACGGTGGTCGATGAGGCTGGGTTGCCGGTGTGGCCGGTCGAGGAGTTCTTGTCGCATTTGGTGGCGGTGGGTAAGGCGCCGAACACGGTGGAGGGGTACGCCTACGATCTGCGGGATCTGTTCGAGTGGCTGGGCCAGCGCGGGTGGGACTACGGCGAGCTGAGCGTGGAGCAGCTGTCGGAATCCTTCAGCTGGTTACAGCGACCGAAGAAGGCCCGGCGGCCGGGGTGCTCGTGCTGCCGGGCGGGCCGTCGGCGGTGGAGCGAACGACGTTGGTGCGTAAACGTTCTGCGGTGGCATCGTTCTATCGGTTCCACTCTCGGCGGGACGAGTCGGTGCCTGCCCTGCTCGGAGAGTTCTCGGGCCCGCGGCCCACCGGCGGCTACGTTCCCCTGCTCGCGCATACCCGGCGTCGTGGCGCCAACGTGGATTCCTTCAGCCCGATTCGCTTACACGCGCACCGCGCGCCTCCCAAGACGGTCACCGTCGAGCAGCAGACCGCAGTGCAGGACGCGTGTCTGCGGCTGCGGGACCGGTTCTTGATCGTGTTGTTGTTCGAGACGGGGCTGCGGCTGGGGGAGGCGCTGGGTTTGCGGCATCACGACCTGAAACTGCGTGCCGGTGAGGTGCATGTGGTGGCCCGGGAGGACAACGACAACGATGCGCGCGTCAAGGGGCTCAAGCCGCGGGTGGTGCCGGCGGCGGATGCGTTGTTCGATCTCTACGCGGAGTACATGGAGGTCGAATACGGCTCGCTGGACAGCGATTACGTGTTCGTGAACCTGTTCCGGCCGCCGATCGGTGCGCCGATGACCGAAGACAATGTCCACAAGTTGGTGGGGCGGCTGCGTGTCGTTTCGGGCGTGGACTTCTTCACTCCGCACGTCGCGCGCCACACCTACGCGACCCGGTTGCTGCGAGCGAAGGTGCGTATCGAGATCGTGGCGGAGTTGTTGGGGCATTCGAGTTCGCAGACCACGGAGACGACGTATTCGCATCTGACTGCCGAAGACCATCGCCACGCCCTCGTCGAGGCGGGAGTGTTGCAGAAAGGAACCAGTCGAGGGTGAGCACACCGCTGAGGGCCGATAGCGCTGCGGGGTTGTTGGAGCGGTTGATGCAGACGGTGACGCAGCCGTTTCGTGGGGAGGTGTTCTATCCGCCGACCGACAGTCGAGTCTTCGTCCAGGGTTTCTGCCGGATCCCGTCGTGCGGTATCGCGCTGAGCTATGCCTCCCGGAGACTGTGTCAGGGCCACTATCAGCGGTGGAAGATCGATGGTAGTCCCGAACTCGAAGAGTGGGCGGTGGCTGAGGATTTCGCCACCCGGGAGCGACGGACCGTTCCGGATTGCATGATCGGCGGGTGCAACCGGGCGGCGAAGTCGAACGGGTTGTGCCATCGCCATGCCGAGGCGTGGACGCGTTACGGCCGCCCCGAGTTGGACGCGTGGGTGGCACGCACGCTCTACTCGCCGCCGCGCGCGTCGATGGAGTCGGATTGCCAGTTCCCGGACTGCCCGCGATGGACCGACGGTCCGAGCATGAAACTGTGTCGCGCTCACTACGAGAGCTGGCGCTATGGCGGGCGAATGCCGTTGAGCGAGTGGTTCGTCCATGTCGAACGAATCCGTCATCCCCATGTCCGTCTGCACGATCTGAGCGGGGCGCTACGACTGGAGATCGGTTACGGGCTGCAACGTCGTCACGAGCAGGGACATCAGCACACCGCGCCGCGGGTGGTCACCAAAGCGGTCACCTGGATCCGCGCTGCCGGAGTGCACAGTCTGCTGGACTGGGACGATGCGCAGTGGAAGGCGTTCTGCCGCCCCAAGCCCGCGAACTACGACACCCTGTCGCTGGCGTTCATCAAGGACACCCGATTCGAGTTGCGGGCGTTGCTGATCGAGGCGGACCCCTGGGCCGATCAATACCCGCGCCAACAATGGGACCTCAAACACCTCGGACTGAACACCGACGCCGTCCGGCACCTTCGCTTCGGCGGCATCACACTGGGCTGGCTCAACGAACTGGTTCGGCGCTGGTGCCGATGGCGCCTAAACCGTGAGCTGAATCCCTCGACGGTCGCGATCAACATTCGAGCCTGCCGACTGCTGTCGGAATACCTCATCGAAGCGGTCGGGGAGCAGACAGCGCCGGCGGCGCTGACCCGCGCTCGCCTCGAGGGGTGGCTTGCCCAGTTGCAGACGAAAGTCCCCGATCCGGTCACCCGAGGCGCGATGATCGTGTCGATCAGCGCGTTCCTCGCCGATGTCCACCGCCACGAGTGGCAGCCGGAGTTACCGCGCAATGCGCTCATCTACGACGACATGCCCGAACGCCCGCACGCCAAGCCGCGCTTCATCGCCGAACACGTCATGCGCCAGATCGAATCCCCGCAGTCTCTGGCACAGTTCCCGTCGCCGGACGGCCGACTGATCGTCGAGATCCTCATCAACTGCGGGCTACGACTCAAGGACGCGCGCACTCTGCCGTTCGAGTGCGTCGTCCATGACGAGGACGACAACCCCTACCTGGCCTGGCTCAACCGCAAGATGTCGGACCGGCCCGCCTTCTTCCCCCTCTCCGACGAACTGGCAGGAAAGATCGTGGCCCAGCAACGGGCCGTGCTCGAACGGTTCCCGGCCGGATCACCGTGGTTGTTCCCCGCGGTCCACAGCAACATCGACGGCAGCCGACACGCCAGTAGCACTCGGCTGCGCAAGCAGTTGGATCGCTGGCTGCAACAGTTGGCACTCATCGATGAACACCAACGGCCGGTCCGGGTGACCTTCCACCAATTCCGGCACACGCTGGGCACCAGGCTGATCAACGCCGACGTTCCCCAACCGGTCGTCCAGGCCCTGCTCGATCACATGTCACCGACCATGACCGCGGTCTACGCTCGACTGCACAACGACACTCTGCGCGAGCACTGGCTCAAAGCCGTCAAGGTCGACGCAGACGGTCGCCCGGCGACGATCGCCTCCGATCATCCACTCGCCGACGCGGCATGGGCGAAGCTGAGCATGGTGCGCGCGAAAGTGACTCTGCCCAACGGCTATTGTGGCGCTCCGGTCCAAACCGATTGCGAATACGCCAATCCGTGTCTGGATTGCCGGTTCTTCATCACCACCACCGACTTCCTGGATCAACACCGCCGCCAACGCCAGGACACCCACCGGATGATCAGCGACGCCCAGGCCGCTGGCCTCGCCCGAGTCGTGGAGAAGAACACCCGTACCCTGAACAAACTCGACGCCATCATCGACGCGCTCGAATCCGTCGAGACCGGCCAGATCCTGGCCGGCGGAAAGGTCCAAGACCTCGATGTCGCCGGCTGACAACACCCGATACCTGCTGAAAGCGACCCAGCGCCGCAGCGAAGACGCTCGCCGCCGCGCCGAGGCCGCGATCACCTCCGCAGCCCGCCACCAAGACCGAGCGGTTACAGTCGCCGCTATCGCCAAGACTGCCGGAGTCTCACGATCGTGGATCTACACCCAACCCGACCTCGTTGACGCGATATCTGCTCTCCGGCAGAGGGATACGGTTACCGGCCACACAGGCCGGGCCTCGCTTGAATCGCTCCGGACCCGCCTGGAGGCAGCCGACAAACGCAACAAACAACTACGCCAGCAGATCACCCAACTGACCGAACAACTCGAAGTCGCCTACGGCGAAATCCGCGCCCTACGCAACGCGCAGCCACATCGACGGTCCGGCGACCGGATGGACCGCTCTCACTGGACCGGTGTTTGAGGGACTGTAATTTCCTCGGCTCTGTCCCATATTCGGTGGTAGCGGGTCTCACCCGAGGAGGATTCGGTGCCGAAGCAGCAGAAAGCCTGCGCGACCATACATTTGGCGCTTGATTAGCTTGGTTTTCGTGTTGACGCCCTCGGTCGGACCGCTGCTGTATGGCAGGGTCAAACCCGCGACCACGGCGTCGTGGTCCTGATCGAGCCCAGCAAGGAATGGTTCGAGCTCAACCAGACCGTCCTCGCGGACCTGCTTCATCCAGCCTTGGATCTCGGCGCCGCGGAGTGTGGTCATCACCTGCGCGAAGTCACCCACCGCCCCGGCGAGAGCGGTCATCTCAGGGCACGCGGCCAGCAGTTCGTCCAGGTGAGCGCGCGCCTCCGTAGGGTTCGCTGCTCGGATCAAAATCCAGCAGGTCACCCGGCGGGGCGAAGGCGTGATCCGGTCCCCGTCGAGACGGCCCTGATTGACGTACTTGTAGAGCAGGTTCAGGCCACCGGTGTAGCCCAGCTCGTTGATCTCGGCGACCAGCCGCAGCATCGGGACACCGGGCTCCGCGGCGCGGCGAGCCCGCAGATGATCGCGGTAGGCGTCCACCAGGCAGGCCCGATACTGAGGCGGGCGGCGCAGCCGCGTCGACACCGACGTAGAGCGCCGATTTCACGATTTTGACCCCAACTCTAAGCGCTTGTTGGGACAGTTATCGAGTACACACGGGCGGAGCCTCTGACCGCCGCATCGAACTGGCAGCTAGATCACGAACCGCGATTGCCCCAGGAGTACGAGATGCCAAAAGAATTTGACTTCACCGAACTGCTGGCACGACTACCGAAGTCTGAGCAGCAACGCGTAAGTGCATTGCTGAAGTCCACAATCGAAAGAGAGCTGATAGCAACGGCTGGCAAGGGGCTATCCCCTGGTGATGCTGGTGCGAACTTCGACAAGCAGCATGATCGTGGGCCGTTCTTCGGCAAGGACTTCGACAAACAGTCGAGCGATGTTGAAGATATGAAGCGCATCGCGCAGCTCGGCGAGGATGAGTTTCAGAAGTTTGCTGAACGGCTCAGTGTCCTTCGTGACAAGACTCCGGGCGGGCAATAAGGGAGCAATTGTCAATACTTGTGGGCCGATGATTTGTGCGGTGAGTTTCGTCATGAGGAATGGCCCGGTACAACGGCGCATCCCACCTCACTGGAGTTCTCGACGCGTGTAGCCGTTGTCGGGGATTTGCCCGGTTTTGCGGTAGTGGTGGAAGAGATGGCCTACCTCAGCCGGGGTGAAGACCTCGTGGGGATACACGGGGACAACGTGGGAGCCAGCGGTGATCTCGGTCGGTTCGGTGTCCCAGATCGGATCGTCGATCACGTGGCCTAGGGTGTAGACAGTAGCCCGTTGGCGTATCTCCACCGTGTAGCGACCACAGGAGCCGGCGGTCTGGATGAACTCTTGATGGTCTGACTGTTCTTCGTCGGTGAGATCGGTCACGGCTTTGCCTGGCGGGAGTGGCCACAGCACGAGCACGGACGGTTCGTCGTTGTTGGTGTCGCTAACAGATCAGTTCAGAATGAGTTTTCGGAGGCAGATGACCGCGCAGGCGAGGGTGAGTAGGGCTTGGTGGATGTCGGCGCGGCGTTCGTAGCGGATGCGCAGACGCTTGAACGCATGTAGCCAGGCGA
>NZ_VUOT01000064.1:0-14506 GCF_009829295.1 Nocardia sp. CY15 | reverse complement strand
GGCCCGCAACCCGCCCGAACAACTCATCCAACCCAGCCACCCACGCAGCCAGATCCTCATCCACCGACACTGACACGACGAAATAGGCTACCCGACAACAACATCACGAAGTGCAGCTGGAGTACTAGTGCTGCAACGGCAGTCAGTCCGGTAGCTTGCTGACGCGGTCGTGGATGTTGTTGCAACGGAGCTGGATTCGCTGCACGCGAGGATCGGTGGCCGTTTCACGCGGTCGGAGCCGCGTGGCCGGGCGCGGGAGTACGTGACGGGGTTGGTGGCGTGCCTCGAGCGGAAGAAGGGGTGGACGTTGGCCGAGCAAGCTGGTGAGGTGAGTCGGGAGCCGCAAATCCTTCCTTTCTGCTTGAACATCGGTGTATTCCGGGCGCACCTCCCAGCGTGAGCGACAGTATCGATGCACTCGGCCGTCGTGGGGTCGGTGAACGGCCGCTGACCAGTGGCAGGCGCCATCACTAGTCGCCGGGTGCGTCGGGGTCGCGTAGCCTCGTTCCAACCGCGACACAGACATCAGCGTGCCGCCGAGCCGTCCGGTGTCAACCACATGGTGCAAGCTCGATGGCTAACGCGCAGCACGGCAGATTCGGCCCAGACCCAGTGTCGGGTGGTCGCAGGTTCGCACTGTGAGCTGCTGACTTGCGGGCCGCGGGTATGGTCTGGGATCACGACCTCGGGACTGCTCGATGGTCGGGCCACTCGTCGCCGGCGAGTTGTTGGATCATGTCCAGTTCGCGGCGGACGTTCGTAAGGATTCCCGCGACGGTCGGAGTTTGGGGAGTCTGGGTGCCGCTTCGAACCGTCCGTACCGCCATCTCGGCGAGGTCGTCGGCTGCGCTCCGGTCCGCGTTGCCGTCTTGGTGCCACCAGGCTATCCAGTTGAGCATGCCGATGATGCCCAAGGCGGCGGTGCGCGCGTTGACGGTTCGGAACGTTCCGTCGGCGATGCCGCCGTCGATGACTTCGATGAGTTCCTTGAGGACGCGTCGACGGCTGGCTGCATACGACCTGGCGAGGTGCTCTGGCAGGTTGGATTCCGAGCGGATCATGAGCCGGAACCGGTCCGGGTTATCCATCTGGTGCAGCGCCAACGAGTGTGCCATTCGTCGTAGCTTCTCGGAAGGGCTCAACTCGTGCATGGAGTTGATCTCGTGCAGGAGCTGCGCGGGTTGGTCGGCAATCTCGCTGACCAACTGGGCGAACAGGTCGTCTTTGTTCGCGACGTAGTGGTAGACGGCTTGGCGGGTCAGGCCGGTCGCGTCGGCGATGTCCTGCAGGGTCGTGCCTGCTACGCCGCGGGCGGCGAACAGGCGTGCGGCATTCTCCTTGATCTCGCGTTCGACGAGTTCGCGCCGTACGCTGGGCCGACCTCGACGCTTGGGCGCGGGGTCGGCCGAGTCGGCAGCCTGGGTTGTCATAGGGACTCAGGCTATCCGGTGAAGGCCACGAGATCGACCCGCTCGCTGGCGACCGCGCCGGCGGCATCGGCCTCGAAACCGCGGGGCAGGACTGTCACCAGGATCGCGTTCGTCTCGCGACGGATGCGCTCGGCGATGTCCAGTCGGTCGAGCGTCGCCTCACGGTCGTCGGGGCCGGTCAGCCAGTAGGTGGTCGCTGGCGGCAGACTGGCGATCAGCTCGGCGGCAGCATCACTCCACGGTCTTACCGTGATGTCGATCTGCACGGTGCCGGGCGCGGTCCGCAATGTGTCGGGAGCTATGCGGTGGGCGAAATGATGCTCGCCTGCGGTCAGAGGTCGGCCGAGGATCCAATCCGTCACCGATTCCGGCGGCGGGACGTCGTCGGCATCGACGCCGGCGAATGCTGCCAGGCCCGGCTTCGCGACCTGCGGGGCGGACTCCGCGAAGCGCTCGACGGTGACCTTCCCTGCTCGGGTCATGTAGGCCACCATCAGTTGTTCCACCGGCATCGACATGCGCTCGGGGAAGGCGTCCCACCACGCCATCGAACGCTCGGCGATGGCTTGGAGGTGCCCGACAGCGGGCCGGCGCTCGGCTTCGTATGAGGCGAGCGCCTCGTCCAGCCCGTCGGCGGCCAGCAATTCACGATCGAGCGCGATCGCGTCCTCCATGGCGAGTTTGGTCCCGGATCCGATCGAGTAATGCGCGGTGTGCGCGGCATCGCCGAGCAGGACCACATTGCGGGTATGCCAGCGACGGCACCGCACCGTCCGGAATCGCAGCCACTTGGTCCGATTGCCGATCAACCGATTTCCCTGCAATGTCTTCGTGAACGCGTCCTGCAGGTAGTCGAGCGAGACCTGATCGGACTCGCCATTCGGCGTCGCGCGGGTCGATACGTCGAAACCGGCTCGTCGCCAGGTCTGCTCGTCGGTTTCGATCAGGAAGGTGCTGCGATCACCGGCATACGGGTAGGCGTGCGCGACGAAGGCGCCGTGCTCGGTGGTGACCGGTGTGAACACCGCGCTGGGCAGCGCGAAGTCGGTGCCGCACCATAGGTAGAGCCCCTCGCCTTCGGCGATCTCCGGTTCGAATTCCGCGGCGAGTTCAGTCCGGGTCGCGCTCGAGATACCGTCAGCGGCAACGATGAGATCCGCATCGAGATCGGCTACCGACCGGCGTTCACCGAAGCGCAGGTCGACTCCGGCCGCGCGGGCGAAAGTCTGGAGCACCGACAACAAGGTGGCCCGGCCGATGGCGAGCAGCTCGCCATGGGCGAGGCGGGCCTCGTCGTCGCCGACACGCATCGACATCTCATGCGGGTGCGCGGCGGCCACGATGGCGTCGAGCGAATCCTCGTCGGCGAGTTGTAGATTACGTTGTGTCCGTGATGCCAGGCCGACGCCGAATCCGAAGGTCTTGTCGGGCACCCCTTGCTCGTACACGGTGACCTCGGCATACGGGTGGCTCAGTTTCAGCAGACGCGCAGCGTACAAGCCGCCCGGGCCGCCGCCGAGAACGGCGATCGTGTCGAGATCCATTACTGTGCCCCTTCGAGCGACTCTGCCGCCAGCCGCTCGACGATGTCGGCGCGGAGGACCTTCTTGTTGACCTTTCCCACGTTGGTTCGAGGCAGTTCGGACACCCAGACCAAGCGTTCCGGCCATTTGAACTTGGCAACGCCCAGCGCGTCCATGTGCTCCTGTACGGTCGCCATCGTCAGCTCGTCGCCGGAGGCCGATACCAGGAAGGCGCAGGCCTTCTCACCGAGCCGCTCGTCGGGCATCGCTACGACGGCGGCGGCCACGATGTCGGGGTGGCGTACTAGGAGCAGCTCGATTTCCTCGGCGTTGACCTTCTCGCCGCCGCGGTTGATGAGGTCCTTGATGCGTCCCTCGATGGCCACGTAGCGGCGGCCGCCGAACTCGTGCAGCGCCGCCAGATCACCGGTCCGATAGAAGCCGTCGGAGGTGAACGCGTTCGCGTTGTGTTCGGGTGCGCCGAAGTACCCCGGGATCGTGTACGGACCCCGGCAGCACAGTTCCCCGACTACGCCGGCAGGAAGTTCCTGCTCGCCGCCGGGCTCCAGGATCAGGATCTCGTCCGACGGCGCGATCGGCAAACCGACGGTGGCTGCCCGCGCCGCCGCGGGGGCATCGGGCGGCGTCACGATAAACATGCCTTCCGACATGCCGAACATCTGCCCGGCCCAATGGGACCGGCCGCCGTCGAGCTTACCGAACAGCTCGGCAGGCACCTTCGCTCCGGACAGCACCGTGCGGCGCACGGTGTGCAGGACCGGATCGAATTCCGCCGAGGCGACGGCCTGGTAGTGACCGTGCCCAATCAGCACGTCGGTGACCGCACTGCGTGCCATGAGGTCGAAGGCGGCCTCGGTCTTCGGTGTGGCGAGCACCAGGGTGGCGCCGACCGCGTGGGCTGCGTGCAGCGCGCAGGAGATGCCCGCGTTGTGGATGACCGGGAGCAAGTGCGCCACGCGGGTCTGTTCGTCCCACCCCAGGGTGCGGGCATAGAAGACACCGTTGTTCCAATACTCGGCGTGGATCCGCGGGATCACCTTGGGCACTCCAGTCGTTCCGCCGGACAGCTGGAACACCGCCACGTCCTCGGGGTCGGTCTCGGCCTCGATGGTCTCGACGAGCGTCCTGGCCTCGGCCGGGTCGACGTTGGTGCCGAGATCTTCGATCCGATGGACCCCCGGCTCCGCGGCGGGTGCCTCGACGGAGAGGATCTGCCGGAGTGAAGGGTGGCCGTAGCCGACCGCGCGGGCAAAGCCGACGAGGTCGAAGGAAAGGCCTGCCTCGACGAGGTGGGCCACGGCGCCCACCTTCTCGCTGATCTGGCCGATCTCGTTCCTGCGGTGCTGGGCCAGCGTGGCCACCGGTATCAGGCCGGCTTTGAGCACGCCATACCAGGCGAGAACTGTCGACGCTCGGTTGGTGACCTGGAAGATCACCGGGTTCAGGCGTTGCAGACCCAGCCGGGCCAGTCCCGCGGCAATCCGGTCAGTGCGCTCGTCGAGCTCGCGGTAGGTGTAGGTGGCCTCCGCGGTGATGAGCGCGATCCGATCCGCGTGCCGCAACGCCGACTCGTGCAGCCGTGCGGTGATGGGCAGCTCGCTCCACTCACCGCTCGCGCGGTACGCTGCGGCGCGGTCGGCCGGAAACGGGACAAGGCGTCCGTTCCAGCCATGTGCTTTCACGGGGCTATCTCTCTGCGGTGTGGCCGGCTCACGGGATGGGTGCAGCGGGCAGCAGGGTGATCAACTCGCCCGCCTGGTCGGGGTGGTCGGCCGGGACGATGCCGGAGTACACCGCGGACCAGCAACCGGGGCAGCACTGCTGGCGGAACACGACGTCGGTGTCGACGTACTCCCACGGATCGGAGGTGACCTGTGGCCCCGCGACGCTGGACGGGCCTTCGAACCGTGCCAGCGCGAGCTTGCCGGACTTGGTGTCACCCAGTACCCGGCCGCAGTGCGCGCACGCGATGACACGCGTCCCACCGATGGTGGCCTCGGCCAGGTTGTCGTCGATGCGCCGGGCGTGCCGCAGGTCGGCGGTGGCCTCCTGGGAAACGGGCGCGTCGGAGCGGTCGCGGCGTTCCTCGCGCATGCTCGCGCGAAGTTCGGCGGTGGCGGCGGCATCGAGTTCGCCGTCGGCGATCACGACGCCATAGTTGGCGCGGGCACCCGCCACGGTCACCTTGCCGTTCACCACGTCCCTGGCCACAGAGTCGGGCTCGCGGCGCAACGGGTCACCATAGCCACCACCGCCCTGCCAGTGCATGTACAGCACCTCGCCGGGGGCTAGATAGCTCTCGGCGTAACAGGCACCGATCTCCCGTGTGCCGGCGAGGTCGTCGAGGGTGCCGGGCAGTTTGCCGGACGAGAGCAGTTCCTGCACACCGGAATCACGCGCGAGGATCTCCAGCCCGGTGTTACCGGGCAGGCCGCCCGCGAGTCCGCCGTTCTGCGCCACGGCCTTGCCCGCGGAGGCGAACACAAGGCCCATCGGAACGCTGGATCCGTATGGGGTAACCGCGAGTGAGGCACTCACGCCGCCGCGCATCCGGCCGGGGCCGCCGGAATCGGGCTCCTCACGTCTCCACAGCGTGAGCAGCGGGTAGAGGAACTCGGTCATCTCGGTGTCCGGGATACGGCCCATCGGGATGCAGAACAGGCCGCCAGTATCCATGCCGTCGGCCACCGGCCGCGCACCGTAGCCGCCGGCCATCGGCTCCATCATGATGTTCAGGAATGGCACGGGCTGCTCGCCCCGCTCATCCAGGCCGGCGACGACCGCGGTGTCCCACGTACCGCAGCAGGATGCCTGCACGTTCTTGCCGAGTTCGATGTTGCGATCCAACATCTGGGCCAGGCATTCCGCGATCAGGTTGCCGGTGAGCCAGGCCGGACCGATCGGGCCGCGGCTGACGGCGGCGGGGAACGTCGCGTTGTTGATCGTCCCCTCCTCCGACACCAGGTCGAAGCAGCGCATCAGCCCGCCCGCCGACCACGGGATATCGCCGGCCAGGATCGGCAGCAGAGCCAGCATCACGCCACCGCGCATGCCCGCGTAGGTGCAGTTGATGACGCCGGTTTGCCGGTCGGTGCCGGTGAAGTCGAAGGTCAGGTGGTCTGCGGACTTGGTCATGGCGACCGTGATCTTGTGCAGTCCCCGGTCGCCCACAGCGGCCTGGTCCTGGTATCCCGTTGCCTTCCAGGTGCCGTCCGGAAGGCTCGCCAGCTTGCTCCGCAGGCGGGATTCGGCATCGTTCATCATGCGCTTCATCACCGCCTTGACGGTGTCGGCGCCGTACTGCTCGATCACGGCGAGCAGGCGGTTGCGGCCGACGGTGTTGGCGCCGATCTTGGCGCGCAAGTCCAGGCCGACGAGCATCGGAACGCGAGAGCGCCTGGTCCACGCGTCGGCGACATCACGCTGCAGCACGTGATGGCGCACCACCTTGATCGGCGGGGTGGGCAGGGATTCGGAGAAGACATCCTTGGCGCCGGGATCGAACGAACCGAGGCCGGAGCCGCCGAGGTCGGGCTCGTGGCAGATCGCGCTCGTCCACGCGAACAGCTTGCCCTCGTGGAAGATCGGCTGGTATACGATCACATCACTCTGATGCAGGCCGCCGCCGACCCACGGGTCGTTGCACAGGAACATATCGCCGTCGGCGATGCCGGGGTTGTCGGCACGGTGCTGCAGCGTCCAGTAGATGGCCAGGTCCACCGCACCCACGAGCATGGTGTTGTAGAGGCCTACCTGAACTTCCTGCCCAACCTCGTCACTGACGGCGAAGTCGAAGTCGTTGGCGTCGGTGACGATCGGCGAACCAGACATCCGCTTGAGGGCTTCGCCCATCTCGTCGGTGATCGACCACAGACGGTGGCGGATCACCTCGTAGGTGAGCGGATCGACGGCGTCGATCTGCTCCTGGGTCACGGTGTGCAACTCGACGATCGAGCCGACGGCGCGTCCGAGCGCCTCGGGGTTGAGGGGGCGGCTGGAGAAGATCTCCGAGCCCGGGATCGGTGTGGTCATGAGAGTTCTCCTCTGGGTCAGCCCTGGGCGACGGGGGCGGGCGCGTCGACGGCGATGTGCAGATTGCCGAGTTTGTCGATGGTGCCGGTGGTGTCGTGTGGGACGACCACGGTCGTGGTCGGCACCTCGATCACCGCGGGCCCGCGCAGGACGTGGCCGGCACGCAGCCTGGTGTAGTCGTAGATATCGGTGTCGACGTAGCCATGGGTGACGCCGAGGCACACCTTGCGCATGCCGGTGAGCGCCACCGTCGGATCAGCGGAGTCCGCCTGTTCCATCGGGGGCAGAGTCGGCGAGAACGGCAGGATTCCGGTGCCGCGCACACGATAGGTGATGGCCTGGACGCCCGCCTCACGGAAGCCGCTGTCCTTGCCGTACAGATCCGCGTACTTGGCCTCGAACCGGTCGGCCGCCTCGGCGAGGTGCGCTGCGGTCAGGTCACCGTTCGGGATGGGCGTGGCCACCTCGGCCAGCTGCATCGTGTAGCGCATGTCGAGTTCGCGCTCGACCTCGATTGCGGAAAAGTTCATGCCCTGGCGGGCGAGCAGCTCCCGAACCTGCTCCTCGAGCAGCTCGAAGTTGCGTTGCACGCGCTGCGGGTCCAGCGGCAGGGCCGCGGGGTCCGACATCTCCTTGGTCAGAACGATGTCCGAGGAAGCGAGGCCATAGGCCGAGAAGGCGGAGGCCACCTGGCCGAGCGGCACGACGACGTCGGCGGCGCCGATCTCCTGCGCGTACAGGCCGCAGTGCGCGGGGCCGGAACCGCCGAAGGCATAGACGATGAAGTCGCGCGGGTCGTAACCGGCCTCGACGACGGTCTTGCGGAGCAGGTCCCCGGTCTGCGCGTTCTGTACCTCATAGATGGCAGCGGCCGCATCCTCGATGCTGAGCCCGAGCGGTTCGGCGATTCGGGTGCGGATGGCCTCGCGCGCGAGGCTTACATCCAGCGCGCGTCGCCCGCCGAGCAGGCCCCGTTCGGGGATGATGCCGAGCACCAGGTTGGCGTCGGTGTTGGTGGGCTCCGTGCCGCCGTTGCCGTAACAGGCCGGGCCGGGCACGGCCTGGGCGCTGTGTGGACCGATCTGCAGGTTGCCGCCGGGATCGATCCAGGCGATCGCACCCCCGCCCGAACCGATCGCGTGCACTTCGAGCGTGGGCACGTTGATCGGGTGGTGATTGATGATCGTGACCGACGACCGCACCGGTTCGCCCTCGACGACGAGGCCCGCGAGGAATGTCGTGCCACCCGCGTCGGTGGCGATGATGTTGCTGTGGCCCAACTGCCGCCCGAGCGACACCGCTCCGACGACGCCACCGGTGAGCACCGATCCCACGGTGGAGATCGCATTGCCGGGTGCCTCGGCTGCGGCGACCGCGCCACCGTTGCTTTGCATCACGAGCAGGGGCCCGGCAAGCTTCTTGGCGCGCAGTTTGTTTTCCAGCTCGCCCAGATAGTCACGCAGACCTGGGCCGATCTGGGTACTCATGATGGTGGTGGCACTGCGCGCAAACTCGCGGATACGCGGTGACACCTCACTCGAGATCGCCACGAACAGGCCCGGGTCGATCTCGTGCGCGATATCGCGGATCCGCTGTTCGTGGGCCGGGTTGCGGAACGACCACAGCAGCGAGACGGCGATCGCGGAAATCCCGTCGGCCACGAGCGTGCGTACCGCAGCACGCACCTCGTCCTCGTCGAGGGGAACCACCACGCGGCCGTCCCGGTCCACACGCTCGGTGACCTCGAGGGCGTGGCGCTTGCGCACGAGGCCGTGCGACTTGCTCTGCCCGAGCGGGTTCTGCAGTTCCTCCGGCGCGCGGCCGAGATACCGTCCCTCGACGTTCATGATGTAGATCGAGTCGCGGTGGCCCTTGGTGGTGAGGAAGCCGATGTCGGGGACCTGGTTCATGACCAGCGCGTTCAGCGACGACGTGGTGCCGTGCGCGATGTGGTGGGTGTTCGCGAGCATCTGCTCGACCGGCACGCCGAGTTGCTCGGCCACTACCTCGAGCACGTCCATGACGCCCGCTGAGTAATCGGGCGGGGTCGACGGTGCCTTACCGGCGATGACCATGCCCGCGCCGTCGGCGAGGACGGCATCGGTGAATGTGCCGCCGACGTCCACTCCGATTACGTATGCCATGGTTCCTACTCTCCTTCGGCTTCACGATGTGCGTGACCCGGATCACTAATTGACGACTGTGACGATTATTAGACGCTCACGCAGAGAAAGTCAATAGAGCGGCCGGCTCGCTCGCAGGGCGACGCGCTTCACTCTTGACTTATTGACATTATCGTCAAATAATCGTCGTATGCGCCGATTAATTGTCTGGCCTTGAAGGGCCTCTATGAGCACTCACCGGATCGGGCTCGTCGTACCGAGCAGCAATGTGACCGTCGAGACCGAGATGCCGACCATCCTGCGCGGCCATCCCGGCGCCGACTTCTCGTTCCACTCGACCCGGATGCGGATGCACGTGGTCTCGCCCGAGGGGCTGGCAGCCATGAATGCCCAGCGGGAGCGGTGCGTGATGGAGATCGCTGACGCTACGCCGGAGGTGATCCTCTACGCCTGCCTGGTGGCGATCATGGTCGGCGGGCCGGGCGAGCATAAGCGGGTCGAGGCCGCCGTCGCGGAGCAGCTGGCGCTCGGCGGATCCGAGGCGCGGATCCGTTCCAGCGCAGGAGCCTTGGTCGAGGGTCTGCACGCGCTGGGAGCGAAACGGATCGCCCTGGTGATGCCGTACATGAAGCCGTTGGCGCAGCAGGTCGTTGAGTACCTCGAGGCGGAGGGCTTCGAGGTCACCGGCTGGCGTGCGCTCGAGGTGGCCGACAACAACGAAGTCGGTTGCATCCCGGGCGAGCACATCATTGCGGCCGCCCGCTCGCTAGACCTCACCGGTTCCGACGCGTTGGTGATCAGTTGCTGCGTGCAGATGCCGTCATTGAGCCTGGTGCAGCCCGCCGAGGACGAATTCGGCCTGCCCGTGGTCTCGGCCGCCACTGCGGGCGCCTACAGCATCCTGCGCGGGCTGGGGCTCCCGGTCGCGATCGACGGCGCGGGCAGCCTACTGCGCACCGATGCCGGGGTCGTCTCAGTCTGATCCCTACGCAACCCCAAGGAGATTCGCATGTCCGATACCCGGCATCTGGTCCGGGGCGTCGACCACGTCGCCTACCCGACGTTCGACCCAGCAAACACCGTGCGCTTCTATCGCGACACCCTCGGTTTTCCGGTGGTGCACTCGATCTGCGCCGCGGGCTGGGGCCCCGAGCAACACCCGGACTTCATCCACTTCTTTTTCGACATCGGCAACAACGACCGCCTGGCGTTCTTCTACTACTTCGGGCTCGACGAGTTCGAAGGTGGGCCGCAGGGCGATGCGTACTCGAAGTTCGCCGCAGACGTGCCGATCTGGTTCATCCGCTCGCGTCACCTGGCGATCCACGTGGACAGCGAAAAACACCTGATGGAATACCGTCGTCGTCTCGATGCGAGTGAATGGCCGGTCGAGATGCAGATCCAGCACGAGACGATCGAGTCGATCTACACCCACGACCCCAACGGCTACATGATCGAGATCACCCGGGCCATGCGGCCGGTGACAACGCAGGAGGATTTCGACGCGAACATCACGATCGACGCACTGGTCGACGTGGTGTCCGGTCCCGCGCCGTCGATGGACGCGCTGCTCGTCCGCAAGGCGGAGCTGATCGTCGAGCGCGCCGAGAAATGGCAGGCCGGGCAACCCACCGCAGCTGCCGCCGAGGAGGTGTCCGCGCGGTGACCACCGTGCTGATACTCGATGTCCCTGAGAACCGTCCGATCGTGGCTGTCGCCGCGGAGGTCGACACCGTCAGCGTCGACCAGGTCGGTCCGTACTTCAAGGTCAGTGCTCCTGGCCCGATCCTGATCGACCGTCGCGCGACCAGGTGCAGGCACGCGGTCTGGTACAGCAGCGTCGCGGGCCTACTCGACACGAAGATCACCCAGTGGGACAAGGACGCGCTGCGGTTGGAGGCGCGGTGAGCACCCCCGCCGCGCAATCGCGGCTCGGCGCTGGCCGGTACATCGAATCCGCCGAGCTACCGGCCGGCACCGTCACCACGGTCCATGAACTGACAACGTTCGACGGGTGGAAGGTCTCCGGTGTTCTGCGGACCCTGCCCGGTGCGGCGACGGTGGTCTCCCTGATGCACCCGCGCCAGGACCTGACCCACCATGTTCTGGTGCCCGAACTGGTGGCGCGCGGGTTCGCCGTCTGGACACAGGGCACGCGGTCGACGAACAACGACCTCGACCTGATCCACGAGCAGGCATTGCTCGATGTGGCCGCCGGGCAGGTATTCCTTCGCGATCACGGCTTCGACAACCGTGTCACCTTGGGACATTCCGGCGGGGGCACACTGTTCGCGTTCTACCATGAGCAGGCCGGCCTCGCCTCGTGCGCCCGATTGGGTAAGGCACCTTCGGGTCGCCCGGTAGACCTGCCCTCAGCCGACATGCCCGTACCGGCCGCCGCCGTGTTCATGGCGCCGCACCCGGGGCAGGGCGCGCTGCTTCAGCGGCTGATCGATCCATCGGTGGCAGACGAGGCAGATCCGCTGTCGGTGGTCCCCGAACTCGACCCGTTCTCACCAGCAAACGGCTTCGCCGAGCCCGGCGAATCATCCACGTACACATCTGAATTCATCGAGCGGTACCGCACCGCGCAGGCGGAGCGGGTAGCGCGGATCGACGCCGAGGCCAAGGCACGCGTGGCCCTCGCCGACGAGGCCCGCGCCCGATTCAAGGCCTCGTCGAACCCGGCCGACCGGAGGGCATCGCTCGCACCTCGCGTGCTCACGGTCTACCGCACCGATGCCGACCTGCGTTTCGTCGATCTGTCGATCGACCCGAACGAGCGGCCCTACGGGTCATTGTTCGGCCGCCGACCCGACCTGACGAACTATGGCCTCGTTGGCTTCGGCCGGCTGGTGACGCCGGATGCCTGGATGTCGACCTGGTCGGCGAACACCACCAACGCGGACTTCCTGCGCTGCGCCCCGGGTGTAACGGCCCCGACGCTGTTAGTGGAGCTCACCGGGGATTCCGTCTGCTTCCCCTCGGACGCGATATCGATGGTGGCGGCGCTGGGCGCGGACGTCGAACACCGCCGGGTGGCCGGCACCCATTTCGGTGGACCGATGCGCCCCGGCGCACCGACCGGCGCCGCCTTGGCCGCGGCCGAGATCGGCGGCTGGCTTGACGAGCGGTTCCCGGGATGACCGCACGACTGGTCACCGGTCTGTGTCTGTTCGCACTGATTCTCGAGGGCTACGACATCTTGATGTTCGGGCTGGTGGTGCCATCACTCTTCGGCTATCAGCCTGGGGTCTGCACGCCGGTCAAATCGGCTGGCTCGGTTCGATCGCGGCAATAGGAATGCCGTTCGGCCATTCGCCGCAGCAGCGGTCGGTGACCGCTTCGGCCGGCGGAACACGATGATTGTTGCGGGAGGCGCTTGCTCGCGAAGGCGTGACGGTGGTGGTCAACGACCTCGGTGACAGTTCGGCTGGCCGTCACATCCACGCCTCGAGATTAGGTCAGCAGCTTTCTGAAGGTAAAGAGCCACCTTAAGAGGTAAGCTTAAGTCGTGGAGGTAAGTTCCCAGGTGAATGACGAGGCGAATAGCTCGGTTTTTCGCCGTGACTGCCCGAGTCGTGACATCTTCGAGCATCTCACCGGGCGCTGGTCGCTACTGGTGCTGGCGGCCCTGCGCCCCGACTCTCGGCGTTTCCATCAGCTGCGGGACCGTATCGAGGGGATCAACGAGAAGATGCTGTCTCAAACTTTGCGCACGCTGGAGCGGGACGGTCTGGTGGAGCGCACCGTCCTACCGGTCAAGCCACCGCAGGTCTGGTACGCGCTCACCGGCCTCGGCGAGGAGGCCGCCCGCCATCTCTGCGGCCTGATCAGCTGGATAGGTGCGAGCACGCCGACGATTCGGACGGCCCAGGAAGGCTGGGACAACAGCCGGTGACCAGAGACAGCGGTCTCGGCCGGCCGGGCCGAACCTCGGGCTGAACTCCGACGCCAGACGCGGAAGGCATTTACGCCCGGATCGAAGGTGAGTCGATTCGGCGGCCGCTCGCCACGGGATCGGCATAGCGAACGATATCAACGGCAGCTCACATGGAACCGAGGCGACCCACGCCACCAACCTGGCCAACTTGTCATACCGTGTGGCGACTGCGCGCCAGTGTTTGGCCTTGTTGAAGGCGCGTTCGATGACATTGCGCCGCTTGTAGGTCTCTCGGTCGAAGTCCGGCGCTCGGCCACCGCGGTGACCTCTACGTTTACGGTTGGCGGTCTGGTCGGATCGTTCGGGGATGACGGTGCGGATACATTTGCGCCGCAACAAGGCCCGGTTGGCGGCCGAGGAATACGCCTTGTCCGCGATCAGCACCTGCGGGGTTGCGCCGCGGTGGGCCGCCCTCGAGGCGAGGTACCGCGACCGCCTCCAACAGCGGCGCGAGCATCGGCGAGTCGCCCGCTTGTCCCGGCATGAGCTGTACCGCCAAGCCCCGACCGCGGCCGTCAGTGACCAGATGCACCCTGGTCGTCAACCCACCACGTGAGCGCCCGATCGCATGATCGGCGGTTCATAACCCAGACACCGAGTCGCGCCTGGCACCGCCGCCGTGCTGGTGCACCCGCACGACCATGGAATCGATCGAGGCCACCCAGTCCAGGTCCCCCGGTGGTATCAGCCAGCGCGAGCGACGCGGTCAGCACCCGATCCCACGTGCCGTCAGCCGCGTAGCGGCGGTGCCGCTTCCATACCGTCTGCCAAGGACCGAACACCTCCGGCAGATCCCGCCACGGCGAACTCGTGCGCAACCGGTACAGCATCCCCTCCACCACCAGACGATTGTTGGCGAAGTTACGACTCACCCGCCCTTCGGATTCGGCAACAGCAACTCCAGCAACTCCCACTGCCTGTCCGTCAACACCTGAAACCGATCACCCGCCGACCTCGCCACAGCGGACATAATGCACCACCGGCCCACCCCAAAGCTGACTGATCAGACGATTGGGAGACAGAACCTAGCTGTACTGACCTGAGAGGTTGGGGACGCGGCTGGCTGGTGGGTGTCCGCCGAGTGCGGTGTGGCCGCGGTGGTGATTGTAGGCGTGAAGCCAGTCGGTGAACGCGGCGCGGCGTTCGGTTTCGGACCGGTAGGGGTGGGCGTAGGCCCATTCCTCGAGCAGGGTGCGGTTGAACCGTTCGACCTTGCCGTTGGTCTGCGGCCGGTAGGGCCGTGTGCGTTTGTGCGTGATACCGGTCGCGGCCAGCTCGGCTTGCCACAGCTGTGAGATGTAACAGGAACCGTTGAGTTCCTAACGGATGTCAACTCAGTAGAGTCTTCTCGCTGCTGCGTTGTGTGGCTCGGTGCGTCGTGAGGTCGAAGCACCCGCTCGGCCGGTCGTGCGTCGCGTGACCCGGATTTCGGCA
>NZ_VUOT01000007.1:0-254651 GCF_009829295.1 Nocardia sp. CY15 | reverse complement strand
CAGGCCATGATCAGCTGGCTCGGGCACACCACAGCCACCGGGCGGTTCGGCCTGACGGTCGCTGTCGCGACGGGCGCCGCCAGCGTGTTGATGTGCTCGCACGACTGTCGAGTCCACACTCACCTGCGGCAAGCGATTCCGGCTCGAACCCGGCCGACCCCGCCCTGCCCGAACCGCCCACCGCGACTTTCGCCTCCTGCTCCAGTCGCACCTGCGCGTTCAGCGCCGCGACGAGCGGTTCGACGTCGAGACCGATCCGCTCCGCGCCCGCGCGGGCTTCCCGGTCCCAGCGCGTCGCGGCTTTCGCCAGCGGCGCGCGGGCGAGCGCGGCAACCTCGCCGTCGTCCACGTGGTCGCGAATCTTGGCCGCCGCCAACAGTAGTGAGGCGGTGGTGGCGAGCTGAACGCCGGGCGAATCGGCGGTGGCCACCGACGCGCGGCGCATTCCCCGCAGCGGACACGGCGCCGCGGTGGTGCGTGCCGACGAACCGGACTGCGCCTCGGTGAGCATGCTCAGCACCAGCGCGTCCTTGTTGGTGGTGGCGCGGGCGAGCTGACCGTGCCCGTCCCGCAGCCCGAGACACAAACCGCACAGATGCGCACGCCACTCGGCCGCATCGATTCCGTACTTCTGAGCGCCGTGCGCACACGGCCTGAGCAACCCGAACACTTCCGCCCCGTTTCTCCCGGCTCGATCGAATGAGCCGGTCCGCGTTTTGCGAACTCACGCACTGTGGCAGGAGGGCGGCGCGGAAGCAACCAGGGTGGGAAAAAGGCGGCTACTCGGTCTTCTTCCGGCCCGCCAGGCCGCGCCAGGCCAAGTCGTCCAGCAGGTCGACCGCCTCGGCGACTTCGATGCGGCCACTGGCCAGCCGGTCGGCGATGGCCTCGCCCGCGCCGATCACCGCGACCGCGACAACGTCGAAGTTCGTCCCCGGTTCGGCGTGCTTGGCGCTGGACTCCAGCAGTTTGGCGGTCAGCTCGATGACGCGTTCGCGCGCGTTCTCGATCTCCGAGGCGAACGCCTGCTGGCCGATGGCCTGCCGGTAGAGCACCTGCCAGGAGCGCCGGTTGCGGTCGACGAAACCGAGGAAGCCCTCCAGCGCGGTGCGCACCTGCTCGTGTGGCGTCAACAACGGGTTGCCCGCGGGCGCGACCGATTCGATGAACCGCAGCCCCTCCCGCTGGATGCAGGCACGGAATAGCTCGTCCTTGGAGCCGTAGTACAGATAGAGCATCGGCTTGGAGATCTTCGCCTCGGCGGCGATCGCGTCCATCGACGTGTCGTGGAAGCCTTTACGCGAGAAGACCTCCACGGCGGCGTCGAGCATCTGCTGCTCGCGTACAGCCCGCGGAAGTCGCTTCGTACCGCCCGCCATCAACACTCCTACCACAGGTGAATCTCATATATTACTCCAAGGTAAGTTCCGGCGGTCCGATTTGCTCACCCGTCGCCCGACTCGGCCGTGCGGCGCGCTCAGCAGCGCGGCAGCGCACCTTTGAACGCGGCCATGCGCAACACCGAGGCATCCACCTGCGCCATCGGCAGGCGCCCGCTCGACACGGCCTGCTCCAGCCGGTCGAGCACCTGAGGCACCGCATCGGTGGTGATCCACAGGGCATTGTCCGCGCCGGCGAGCAGCGCGGCTTCGACGGCGTCTTCGATCGACATCCGGCTGGTGATCGCCGCCATGCCGCCGAGATCGTCGGTGAAGATCGGTCCCTGGAACGCGGCGGCGCCGTAACCGGTGCCCTCGCGCAGCAAACGCATCGTTTCCGGACTGATGCTGGCGGGGACGTCCGGTGTGGTCAGTCCGGGCACGTCCAAGTGACCGACCATGACGGCGGCGCCCGAACCGACCAGGTCGCGGAACGGCGCCAAGTCCACCGTCTGCATCTGCTCCAGCGGCGGGGTGCGCACCGCGCCGGTGTGCGAGTCGCCCGAGGCGGAACCGTGGCCGGGGAAGTGCTTCATCACCGTGCCGACGCCGACCTCGCGCATAGCCCGGATGTAGGCGTCCGCGTAGCGGGTGACCACCGCCGGATCGTCGGAGAAGGAGCGGTCGCCGATGACCGTGTCGTCGGGCTGGGAGCTGACGTCGACATCGGGGGCGAAGTTCACCGTCACGCCGAGGTCCTTCAGCGCCCGACCCCTGGCCAGCGTCGCGCTGTAGTACTGCTCGGGACTCATGGTCTGGGCCGTCTCCCGCGCCGACGGAGCCGGGCCGATCAGGTCGCGCACCCGCGAGACGCGGCCGCCTTCCTCATCGATGGTGACCATCAGCGGTACCTTGGCGGCCTGTGTCACCTGCGTGATCTGCCCGGAACCGAGCAGCGCCTCGTCGGTCCAGCCGCCCACGAAGATGCCGCCGATCTGCTCATCGCGCACCACGCCGGCGGCGTCGGCGGCGCCGGTGACGCCGACGGTCAGCAACTGGGCGAGTTTCCCGCGGGTGGTGAACTGCGCGAGGTATCCGGCGTTGCAGTCCGGGGGCGCCGAGCCGGTAGCCGGGATCGCTGCGGTGGTCGCTTCCGGCGTGGTGGTGCTCGACGAGGCCGACTCGGTGGAGCCGCCGTTCGAGCAGGCGGTCGCGACGGCGGCGAGAACGGCGAGGACGAGCAGAGGCGTCTTCCGCATAGAGGCCAACCGTACTCGTCGCGAGGTGCGCGACCGCAGTCGCTCCAGCCCTACCGGGCAGGTAACTCGCGCGCGGCGCCGAATGGCCGTCCCGGCGCGGGGCCGCCTCGGAGCGATATCACCGGCGGCGCCGAGCATTTCGTGTCGCCGCCCTCCGGCAGCGCGCCGGCGCCGGCCGCGCGCCGCCTGCCGCCGCTCATGCTCGGACGGGATACGCCGGACATCACCGCGGCCGGGCTGGTCGCGGCCCGCGTTCTCGCAGGTGGAAGCCGGAAAACGAGCCGGTTGACGCGCGCCGCCGAGGGTAACCTCATGGTGTCGGCATGCGCCTGCCCAGGAGGTCATCGTGCCCTGCGATCTGATGCTCATCGCCTACGACGGCTCGGAGAACGCCAAACGCGCCGTCCAATACGCCGGGCGATTCCTCAGCGCGAATAGAGCCATCGTGCTGACCGCCTGGGAGCCCATGGTGCGTCAAGCCGCTCGCCTGTCCGGGCTTTCGGGCGTCATGCAACCGGAATGGGTGCCCGACGACCAGCTCGAGGACATCGCCTACGTCGACGCGCGCGCCACCAACGCCGAGGGCGTGCGGCTGGCCGAGTCGGCGGGACTGAACGCCGAGGCGCGCACCGCCGAATGCACCACGACCATCTGGAACGCCATCGTCGATTGCGCCGACGAGCTGGACGTCGACATCATCGTCGCAGGCACCCGTGGCGCCACCGGGATTCGCGCGCTCCTGCACAGCAGCGTCGCCGACGCCGTCCTCAAGCACTGCCACCGCCCCGTTCTGCTGGTCCCACCGGGCAAGAACTCCCCGGCCGCGCACGCGTGAGATCTGGATCGCTCCAGCGCGATAGGGCGCGTCGACGGGGTTAGGTTGGGGTCATGGATGGGTTCCTGCTTGCTCGGGCCGACGGAGTTGTTCGGGGTCATGGGAGCCGCGTCTTCTTCGACGACGCGCGAAAAGCGCGGGCAGCGCTGCGGGAGGGCCGCGCGGAGCTGGTCGTCGGTGCGTTGCCCTTCGATCCACGCAAGCCCGCCGCGCTGTGTGTGCCGGAGCACGCCGAGCACACGGCGGGTCCCTGGCGGCCCGCCGCGCTGCCGGATCTGCCCGACGTGCGAGTGGTGGCCGAGATACCGAGCCCGGCCGAGCACGTGGCGCGCGTGACGAAGCTGGTCGAGCAGCTCAACGATCCCGCGCAACCACTCCGCAAAGTGGTCGCGGCGCGTTCGGTGCTGGCCGAGGCGCGTTCGGCGCTCGACCCGGAAGTCGTCGCCGGGCACCTGCTGACCAGGCATCCGCACGCGAACGTCTTCGCGGTCGACCTGACGCCCGCCGGACGCCCCGGCGCCACCCTGGTGGGGGCGACGCCGGAGGTGCTGATCGCTCGGCAGGGCGACATCGTGACGCTGCGCCCGCTCGCGGGCACCTCGCCGCGGCTGCCCGACCCGGATGCCGATGCCGCCCAGGCCCGGGAATTGCTGACCAGCACCAAGAATCGCGACGAGCACGCGTTCGTGATCGACTGGATCCGGGCGCGGCTCGGCCCGATCTGCGCCGAACTGTCGATTCCTGACACACCGGAGCTGGTCAGCACCCATGAGGTGTGGCACTTGGCGACGCCGATCACCGGCCGCCTGAGCGACGCCACGATCACCGCACTCGACTTGGCGCTGCTGCTGCACCCGACGCCCGCGGTCTGCGGCACCCCCACCGATCTGGCTCTGGACACGATCACGCAGATCGAGGAAGACCGCGGGTTCTACGGCGGCGCTGTCGGCTGGTGCGACGCGGACGGCGACGGCGCCTGGGTGGTCGCGATCCGCTGTGCGGAACTCTCGGCCGACGGCCGAACCGTGCGGGCGCACGCGGGCGGCGGCATCGTCGCGGCCTCCGACCCGCAGGCGGAACTCGACGAGACGACCGCGAAACTGCGCACCCTCCTCGGCGCGCTGCACTGCGCTCTCCCCTCGCGCTGAAGCGCCCGATCGGGACCGTCCGGCAGCAGCGTGCCGAGCTGCTCGGTGCGCTCCAGGCGGCGGTCCGCCGGACAAGCCGCCGGAGATTCGGCGGCCTGAACGCATACAAATACCGGACGCCCTGCTAGGTTGACCGGGAACGTGCCTGCATCGACGTATTGGAGTGCCGCGATGAAGTTTGCTGTCCCTGGTGTTGCGAGTGCCGTCGCGGGCGCCGTGCTGGGCGTTATCGGTGTCTTCCTGATCACCATGGCGATCCAGCAGAACACGCGACCGGACATCGACCGCAGCGGCGACAAGGACTCCTCGCTGCTGAACAACGTTGAGTACGGCAGCCGCTGACCCGCTGACCTCCGCTTCACCCGCCGACTCGCTCGGATCGCCCGTGGCGCCGGGGCAGCACAGCACCGCGCCGCTGGGCAGACGTTGGTTCGCCGCGACCGTCGTCGCGGCGTTCCTGCTGACCTTCGCGCAGGCGCCCGGCCTCACGGTCGCCGACACGAAATACGACCTGGCGCAGAATCCGCTCGGCTTTCTCGCACGCGCGAGCCATCTGTGGAGTAGCCAGGCGCCGATGGGCCAGGTGCAGAACCAGGCCTACGGATACTTCTTCCCGCACGGTGCGTTCTTCTCGCTCGGCCATGTGCTGAACGTGCCCGCCTGGGTGACGCAGCGGATCTGGTGGGCGCTGCTGCTGCTCGCCGGATTCTGGGGGATCGTCCGCCTCTGCGAAACGCTGGGCATCGGGACGCGCGGGTCGCGCGTCGTCGCCGCGCTCGCCTTCGCGCTGTCGCCACGGGTACTGACCACCATCGGGTCGATCTCCTCGGAGACGCTGCCGATGATGCTGGCGCCGTGGGTGCTGCTGGCGCCCGCCGCGCTCGGCGTCGCCCGGCGCGACCGGCAGCGGGGCGGAGCCGCCTCGCCCGCCGGAAGCGCGCTGGCGCTGGCCTTGATGGGCTCGGTCAACGCGGTCGCGACGGTGGCCGCCTTCCTGCCCGCTCTGCTGTGGTGGGCGTCCTACCGGCCGAACCGGCGGTGGTGGCGTTTCACCGCGGCGTGGATCCCGTTGCTGGTGCTGGCCACGTTCTGGTGGGTGGTGCCGCTGCTGCTGCTCGGCAAGGTGAGCCCACCGTTCCTGGACTACATCGAGTCCTCGGGCGTGACCACACAGTGGGCGTCGCTGGGCGAAGTGCTGCGCGGCACCGACAGTTGGACGCCGTTCGTCTCGCCGGAGCGTATCGCGGGCGCGGTGCTGGTGACCCAGCCTGCGGCGGTGCTGGCGACCGGGTTGGTCGCGGCGGCGGGCATGGCGGGCCTGGCTCTGCGGTCCATGCCGTATCGCGGCAGGCTCGTGCTGATCCTGTGTGTCGGGCTGGTCGGTATCTGCGCCGGATTCGTCGGTGAGCTGGGTGGACCGTTCGCGGAGTCGGTGCGCGTCTTCCTGGACTCCGGCGGCGCCCCGCTGCGCAACGTGCACAAGCTGGAGCCGCTGATCCGTATCCCGCTCGTGCTCGGGCTGGCTCAGCTGCTCGCCCGGGTTCCGCTGCCCGCCTCCGCGCCGCTGCCGGTCTGGCGCGGCGCGTTCGCGCACCCGGAACGGGACCGCGCGGTCGCGGTCGCGGCACTGATCCTCACCGCGCTCGCCCTGTCCACCTCACTGGCCTGGACCGGCAGACTCGCGCCGCGCGGCGCCTACGACCACGTGCCCGCCTACTGGCAGCAGACCGCCGACTGGCTGGCGGACAACGCCGCCGACACCCGCGCTCTGGTGGTGCCCGGCGCTCCCTTCGGCAGCCAGGTCTGGGGACTCACCCGCGACGAACCGCTGCAAGCGCTGGCCGAAACCCCCTGGGCGGTCCGCGACGCGGTGCCGCTGAACCCGCCCGGCACCATTCGCGCGATGGATTCGGTGCAGCGGCTCATCGCCGACGGCAGGCCCTCGGCGGGGCTCGCCGCGACACTGACGGCCCAGGGCATCGGCGTCGTCGTCCTGCGTAACGACCTCGACCCGGAGACTTCCCGCTCGACCCGGCCGATACTCGCCCACCAGGCGCTCGACGGCTCGCCCGGCCTGCGCAAGGTGGCCGAGTTCGGCGATCCGATCGAATCCGTGGTGATCGCCGACGACCTGGTGGCCGACGGCGACCTGCGCCCGCCGTACCCGGCCATCGAGATCTACCGGGTGGACGCGCCGGGACCGGGCACGCCCGCCGAGGTACGAGGCGGAACCGGCGCACCGGAGGCGTTCCCCGGCGCGTACACCGTTCCGCTGGGGGACGTTCCGGTCGTCCAGGGTGGACCGGAAGTGCTCGAGCGAATGCATCGTGACCCGGGCGCCAACCGGACCCTCACCTTGCTCGCCGCCGACGCGGCCGAGGCCGGGTTGCCGATCGGCCCGGTGACCGTCACGGACACGCCGATGGATCGCGAAGCCGATTTCGGCCGGGTGGACAATCACAACTCGGCGCTGCGCGCCCCCGACGACGCGCGCCGCACGCACAACCTGGTGCCCGATTATCTCGTGCCCGGCGCGGAACTGGTGCGCGGTGAATGGTCCGGCGCCACGATCACCGCGTCGAGTTCGGCCGCGGACGCCACCCAGCTCGGCGGAGCGGCGCCGGGCAGTTCGACCGCGGCCGTCGTCGACGGCGACCCGGCCACCGCGTGGATCAGCAACGGCATCGAACGCGCCCTCGGCCAGTGGCTCCGGCTCGATCTCGATCGCCCCATCCGAGCCGGGCAGCTCAGCATGACGACCAGTTCGGCCGCCATCGGCGACCCGATCAAGTGGATCGAAGTGCGCACCGCGAACGGCACCGTCTCGGTCCGGGTCTCCGAACCCGGTGTGCCGGTCTCGGTTTCACTGCCCGCGGGCCGCACCGAGTGGCTGACCATCACCGCCATTCGAACCGAAGGCGGCTCCGGCGGCGGGCAATTCGGCCTCAGCGAACTCGCGCTGGACGACTATTCGCAGCGCGACGCGCCCGTGCGGGTAGACATCCGGCACCGGACCGTGGTGCCGTCGGGTCCAGCCGACGCTCGCGTGCGGGCGTGGGATCTCGGCCAGGAATTCCCCGGCCGCAGCGCGTGTTTCGACGCGCCCGACCGGGTGCGTTGCAGCAAAGGTCTGGCCCTGGCGCCGGAGGAGCCCGGCACGTTCCAGCGCACGCTGACCGTTCCGGAGCCGATGGCGGTCTTCCCGGAACTGACCGTCCGCACCAGGCAGGGTCCGGCCCTGGAGGCGCTGCTCACCGACCGCGCCCGCCCGGTGGCCAGGGGCAAAGCCGACGTGGGCGATTTGCGCGGCGCCGCCTTCGCCGCGACCGACGGCGATCCGCGTACCAGCTGGACCGCACCGGAGGACTCGGTCCGCGAACTGACCGGCGGCAGGCCGACCCTCACGATCGAGCTGCCCGAGCCCGTGCTGGTGACCGGCCTGGAACTGACCCCATCGCTCGGCGGCCTGCCCGCGGCGCCCACCTCGGTGACGGTGAATCTCGGTGACGGTCCGCAAGTGCGCGAGCTGGACGACGGCGATCCGGGCGCGCCGACGCGAATCTCCCTGCACCCCGCCGTGACCGATCGCATCGAGCTCAGCATGCGGACCTGGCGGCCGGTACTGGACAAGACCGCGCTCGGCTTCGTGCAGACCCAGCCGTCCGGCCTGGCGGAGGTGGCGGTCCTGGGGCCGGACTACCCCACGGCCGCGCCACTGGACCGCGAGATCACCGTCCCGTGTGCGCTGGGCCCGACGATCGACGCCGGCGGGCGCACTTTGCGCACCACGGTCACCGCCACCGTCGGCGAATTGCGTTCCGGCGCACCGGTTCCCGCCCGGGTGTGCACCGACGACGCGGCCGAGCCGGAGTCCGGGGCACCGGGCGAGCTCGCGCTGCCGCAGGGCCGGGCCGACGTGGCGGTCGGGCCGACGGACCTGTTCTTCGTGGATCGGCTGCGCTTGAACCGCTCCGGGACGGAAACCTCCGCTCCGCCGGTGTCCGACGCCCGAACCCGCCTGCTCGTGCTGCCGCTGAGCACCAACGTCGGATGGCGCGCGACCAGCGCGGACGGGCGCGCGCTCGAACCGGTGGTGGTCGACGGCTGGCGGCAGGCCTGGCTGCTGCCTGCCGATGCCACCGGCCCGGTGACGGTCGCTTTCCCGGTCGATCGCTGGTATCGCCTCGGCATCTTCGGCGGCCTGCTGCTGCTCCTGCCGCTCGCTGTCCTGGCCGTCCCCCGTCGCGGCCGCGGATCGACCCGCACCGATGCGGTCGAATCCGAGCAGGTCCGCGCCGACACGCACTCCCCTGCCCCCGACGCGCGCGGCGAAGTGCCGGACACCTGGGGCCGCCGCTGGCTGGGCGCGGTGGGACTCGCCGGTGCGACCACCGTGATCGCCGGTCCGGTGGGCGCGGGCGTCACAGTGATCGCCTTGGCCGCGCATCGTTGGACGTCGTATCTCCCCGCCCGGGCACTCGTCGTCGTCGCGGGTGTGGGCACGATGCTGTCGGCCGCCGTGCTGTCCACCGGTCCATGGCGCTCGTCCGAGGGTTATATGGGCGGGTCCTTGCTGGTGCAACTGCCCGCCCTGGTCGCGATCGTCGCGGTGGGAGTCGCGGCGCTGCCCCGGCCGAAACGCGCCGAACGAGCCGGTGGCGGCCGGTCGGAGGATGCCGAGCCTTCGGCGCCACCGCGCTGACCGCTCACCGGTCGTCGTCACGCGCCGACGCGCCGACCGGAACGCACGAACGGTCTCCGGTCGCCGAGGCGCCCATTCGCCATGCGACGCAACGGCACTGGTTGCTAACGTGACCACGCGTGAACACCTGTGCCGAATGCGGTTTCGTCTACGACTTGGCTTCGGCGGCCGACGTGCCGTCGCTGGCACGGGAGCACGCCGTGGAATACGCCGATCTGCTCGGTAGCGACAGCGGCAGACTACGACAGCGCGGCAAGCCCGATGTCTGGTCGCCCCTGGAATACGCCTGCCACATGCGCGATGTCCTGCTGGCCCAGCGCGAGCGCGTGCTGGAGGCCCGCCGCTCGGACAACCCGACCGTCACGCCGATGGGCCGGGACGAGCGCGTCGAGTACGACGGCTACGCCGAGCAGAATCCCGCGGACGTGGCCCGCCAGATCCGCGACGCCGCGCTGCTGTTCGCCAACGTGCTGGAGCGGCTCGGCGACGACGACTGGGAGCGCACGCTGCGTTTTCCCTACCCGGAGCCCGACGAGCGTTCGCTGCGCTGGCTCGCGGTGCACACCCTGCACGAGCTGCGCCACCACCTGGTGGACATGCACCGGCAACTGGACGGCTGACCGCGACGATCAGGGCGCGGGCTCGGGTTCCGCGGTTCGCCGGACCCGGTCCCGGCTGCGGACCCAGCGCCGCACCGGCTCCTCCACCAGCGCGTAACTGGCCGCGGCGACCGGAAGGGTGATGGCGACCGTGAGCACCAGGACGTAACCGAAGTCGCCTTGGAAGGGCAGGATGCCGAACACCGGGAACACGATCGACAGCACCGCGAGGTGCCAGATGAAGATGCCGTAGGACCAGCGCCCGAGCGCAGCGGCCACCGGCGACTCGAGCCAGCGGTGCCCGCGCGCCGCCGGATCCCGCAACACCAATGGCGCGAGCAAGGCGAACCCGATGACCGCGCCGAGTCCCATCTTCACCACGTACTGCCAAGGCTCGGCCCGAGTGAGCCCGGCGGGACCGGCCACATCGGTTGCCGCGAGCAGAAAGGCGGCCGTCGCGACCGTCCACATCAGGGGCTGATTCGCCCCGATTTTCCACCAGCGTGATAGCCGAACGCTATGTTCGGCGAGCTCCGCCAGGAGCATGCCCGCGGCGAACCAGGGCAGATAGCCGGGCAGCCAGTTGTCCGCGTGGATCGCGTCCGGAGTCGGCACCGGAATGAAGTTCCAGCCGAGGCTGACGACGGCCACGGCGAGCAGCACCGGCACCCGCAGGCGCGCCGCTGACCCGCGCAGGCGCACCAGCGCGAACGCCAGCACGGGCAGCACCAAGTAGAAGGCCACCTCCACCGACAGACTCCACATCTGCGTGAGACCGTCGGTCAGCGTCAAGGGCACGTAGATCTGCAGCAGCGCCAGGTTCGACACCCACACCCGCATGCCCGCGGTCCCGGCGGCGCTGGGCAGCAACACCAGGACCGCGCACACCACCACCCAGTAGGCGGGCAGGATGCGTGCGGCACGATGCCGCAGGTAGTAGCCGACGGGCGGCGCGGAGTCGAGTCCGCGCGCGGCCGCGGCGTGCGGCCGCCAGAGCAGGAACCCCGACAGCGCGAAGAACACCGCCACCGCCATGTCGAACCGTCCCCACACCCGGCCGACGACCGGCGTGCCGGATTCTCCGGTCTGGAAGGCGACGTGGGTCAGCAGCACGCCGAGCGCGGCCATCCCGCGCATGCCTTCCAGCGCGGGCACGAACGCGCGCGGGCGCACCCGTTCTCCGGCGGGCGTGGGGGTGGGCAGGGTCGCTGTCATCGGCTCCAGTCTGCCTTGCGAATCCACAGTTGATAACCCGACGTTTCAGATTTCGCGTTAGACTCGGGCGATTTCTCGGCCGTTTCCGGCCTCGACGCGGCATAGTACGACATCGGACTGTTAGTGTCGGGGCTCACGAGTGCCGCGGCCTGCCCGCAGTGCTCGCCGGAGCGACCTGTGTTCTACGACGAGGAGAGTTTGCATGGCACTGAGTGCCGGTACCAGAAGGACGGTGGCCTGCCTGCTCGTGGGTCTCGGCGCGTTGCTGATCGTCGCCGCAATCATGATCCCGACCTACACCGTCGACAAACTGGCGAAGACTCCCCTCGATCTGGAGATCACCACGATCGCGACGAATCAGCAGGGGGAGGACAGCCTCGTGCTCGACTCCAAGTCGCTGACCGCGCCGGAGGGCTCGGCCAAGGTCGATACCAACGTCCCGCTGGTCTCGCAGCGCTTCCTCACCGTCGAGGAGCCCGCCGACGCCCAGCAGATGACCGTGCAGGCGGGCCAGACGCTGCGGCGCATCGACAAGCAGGGCGACACCGGACTGCTGACCGCGACCATCGACCGGGTCACCATCGACCGCGTAACCGGCATGCCGGTCGACACGGACCCGAACGGCTCCATCGCGGTGACGACGAACCCCCAGGGCGAGAGCATCGCCGAGCCGGTGCAGCACACAGGTCTGCAGTACCGGTTCCCGATCGGCACCGAGAAGAAGAGCTACCCGTACTTCGACCTCAACACGCGTAAGACCTACGACGTGAACTTCATGGGCGAGACCGAGGTCAACAACACGAAGGTCTACCACTTCCAGATGTCGGTGCCCGCCACCAGCCTCTGGGACGTCGTGCAGGCGCCGACCAACCGGCTGAGCCTGCCCGCTGCCAAGTGGGGCGTCGAGGGCGGCGAGGCCCCGGTGACCATGACGCGCTACTACACCAACACCCGTGACCTGTGGGTCGAGCCGGAGACCGGCACCGTGGTCAAGGGCGGCGAGGCACTGCACCTGTACTACTCGCGCACCGCGGACAAGCCCGAGGTCACCGCGCTGAAGTCGCACCTGGTGTTCGACGAGAACACGATCGAGTCGCAGATCTCGGTGGCCAAGGAGAACATCGACAAGCTGTCGCTGTACGGCCGCGTCATGCCGATCGTCCTCGGCGTCCTCGGCGTGATCGCGCTGATCGCCGGTGTGGTTCTCGGTCTGCGCGGCGGCTCGGCTGCGCGGCCTGTACGGGCGGGCGGCGCCCCTGGCCAGCGTCCGAGCGGCGCGGCTTCATCCGGTCCCGCTCCGCGTGGTAACCGTGGCGCCGACGATGCGCCGACCGAGCAGATCCGGATCAACAAACAACCCTGATCCGGCTGACCGCCTCTGAATTCGGCTCCCCCGCCCTGCGGCTGGGGAGCCGAACTCGTTTCGGTGTCCGCGCGCTTCGGCGACACGAGCGTGCCTCGATTGATCGGCAGCATCGCGCCCGCACGCCGGGACGTGAGGCGGCCGAAGCCCGCTCGGCTATCTCGCCCTCGGGGTGGGATGGACACCCCCAACTCACTCGGCCCGGTGGCGAAACAGGCAGCCAACCGTCGTGGCGTCCTCCTTCGGGCATCACCAGACGGGGCGGAAGAATGCGCGGGCAGCGCCGTGATCGTCCGCGCTCGAAATGTCGACCGCGAACGATCTCCGGTCAGCCGACCGGGCGCAGCGGCTCCGGACGTGTGGTGTGATCGGCCGCGCGCAGGACGATGACGGCGACCACGAGGGTGGTGGTGGCCGCGACCGATACGGCCGTGATGATCAGCGCCGGTGTCGAGCGGGCCAGCGTGAGCATCAACGTGACTTCGACGACCAGGCCCAGCCAGGTGACCAGCGCGAGCGAAGTGCGGTCGACGGCGATGGCCGACAGCACCGCGCCTTGCAGCACGGCCAGCAGCGCGCCGTGCAGCGCGAACACCCACAGCAGATCCTGGATCGGGGCGTAGTCCTCGCCCGCCAGCAGCGGAGCGAGCGGCGCGGCGAGCACGGCGCCGAGCACCGCGATCAAGCCGATCCCGCTGAGCACCGCGAGCGCCGCCCGGATAGCGCCCGCCGAGTGCGTCGGCTGCGCCATCCGCGGATAGAGCACGACACCGACCGCTTGCGGCAACCAGAAGGCGATCTTGGTGGCGATGGCGCCGAGCGCGTAGCGGCTGGCGTCCACGTCGTCGAGCACCATCCGGACCACGATCAGGTCCGCCGACGACAGCGCCATCAGCGCCGCCTGCACCTGGGCGGCCCGCAGCACCGGCAACACGCCCGGGGCGGCGGCGACCGCGTCGGCTCTGACTCCGCCGGGGACGCGCGCGGACGCCACACCGGCGACGATCCTGGCGAGCAGAGCCGCCGCGGCGACCCCGCAGGCCGCCGCCCACAGCGCGAGCGTCGCGCCGCCGCCCAGCGCGAGGACGACCAGGGCGGGCGAAACCCGGGCGATCCCGGCGGCGCCGAGCACCATGCCCAAGGCGCGAAACCGCCTGCCGCCTTGCAGCACTCCTTGCTCGCCGGACAACAGCACCAGCGCAGGCGCCGCACCCAGCGCGGCCGCGGTGGCGGCCACCCCGACGTTCAACGCGACGGCGACCAGCGGCACCAGCACCGCGGCCACCGCGGCCACGATCACCGCGCACCGCCACTGGAGCCCCCGCAGCGCCGCCATTCCCGCCCCGCGCACGAGTTCCCGGGCGACCACGTTCTGCAACGCCAGCGCGGGCACCGCACACAGCAGCTGCACCGCGAGCAGACTCGCGAATTCGCTGTATCCGGTGACCCCGAGCCACCGCCCGGCCAGCAGCTGCAGCAGATACCCGGCGACGTTGGCGGTCATCGCACCCGCCGTCACCCACGTCAGATCCGCCACCACAGGAAACCGATGGACAGCAGACACGCCGCCCATCGTCCCACCCGCACACCCGGTCCCGCGTCCCGCCCCGCCGGACCACGCGACCTGCTCGCGGCGGACGCGACAGTTTCGGAGCGCGGTTCGGGCGCTCGCACACGGCAGGGCCGGTAGCGCCAACGGCACGGCCCGTGCGCGCTCGGCCCTGCGGCGGCGGTGATGGGGACGTACAGTGCTCAGGCGTGAGCGGGAGCGGTCGGGATCGAGCGGTGGCTGCGGTGTACAGCGCGGCCGGGGCTCTGCTCGTGACCGGGCCGTTGGCCGCGCCGGGGTATCTGCTGTTGCGCGACGCGGTGAGCACGCCGCGCAGCTATCCGACCGACTCGGCGCTCGGTCTCGGCGACGCGGCGCCGCGGGCGGTGCCGCAGGACGCGCTGCTCGCCGTGCTGTCGGCGTTCGTCGACGGTGGGGTGCTGGTGAAGGCGATCCTGATCGTCGCCCTGTGGGCCGCGGCGTACGGGGCGGCGACGCTCGCTCGCGTACTGCTGCGCGCGTCGCTCGGGCCGCAACTGGTCGCCGCGACGGTGGCGCTGTGGAACCCGTACGTGGCCGAGCGCCTGCTACAGGGGCATTGGAGCCTGCTGGCCGGTTATGCCGCTCTGCCGTGGACAGCCCTGGCCGCCTACCGCCTCCGATCGACGGCCACCGCGAAGAAACGCGAGGGATTTCTGTCGCATCCACCGGCCCAGCCCGAGAACGACCTGGTAGCAGACGGCCCACCGCATGAAGCCGAGCACGTCGACAAAGCCCCGATCTCGGATACGACCGAGACCAGCGGGCAGACCGATGAAGCCCAACCGGTGGACGCACCGACAACCGGTTCGTCCGAACGCCTCGGCGCGGCCACAGCAGCCGACTCGACGGCGCGTTCCCGCAACGGCGCGCGATCCGACGCGGCGCGCAGAGACCGGAGGAAAGGGCCCATCGAGGCGGCGCAGCGCGGGAGTGCGCGAACGGCGACCGCCTGGGCGGCCCTGGCCGGATTCCTCGCCGCCGCGGGGCTCACACCGACCGGTGCGCTGTTGGCGGGCGCGACCGCGTTCGCCCTGGTCCATCGACGCCAACTACCCGCTACGTTCGTCCTGTGGCTGGCCGGCTCGGCGCCATGGCTCGCCGCGACGGTGCTGTCGGGCGCGGGCAGTGAGCCGTCCGATCCCGCGGGCATCGCGGCCTTCGCCGCTCGTGCCGAACCCGGCCTCGGCACGCTCGGCAGCCTGGCCGGCCTCGGCGGGATCTGGAACTCCGAAGCGGTACCGGATTCGCGCGCCACGCCGCTGGCCACGATCGCGACGCTGCTGTTGCTGGTGATCGTCGCGCTGGGCGTGCGCTCCGTCGCCACGGGCGGCGCCGACCCGGACAACCGCCATGTCCGCCGCGCGCTGCTCCTGCTCGCGGCGGTCGCGGTCCTGTTTCCCGCGCTCGGCGCGACGGCGTGGGGAATGCACGCACTGGAGTGGCTGGTCACCCACGTGCCCGGCGCGGGACTGCTGCGGGACTCCCAGAAGTACGTGGCCCTCGCCATGCCCGCCTATGCCTTGTGCGCGGCGGCGGGATGCGCGGTGGCGGCCCGGCGCCTTTCGTCCGCACAGCGGTTCACGACAACAGATCGGCCTGCGGCGGCGCCTCCGGCCGTGACATCCACGGTCGCGGCGGTATTCGTCGTCCTTCTCGTGTTGCCGTTCTACGACCTCGCGTGGGGCGTCGGCGGCGCCGTGCGGGCGGTGCACTATCCCGCCGGTTGGCAGCAGGTCGCCGAACGTATGGACGGCCCCGGCGACGTCGCGGTGCTGCCGGGCGGGATGTTCCGCAAGTTCCGCTACAGCGGCCCGGCGCCCGTGCTCGACCCGGCGCCGCGCATGTTGCCCAACGACGTCCTGCAGACCGGTGAGCTTCCGGTGCGCGGGCGTACGGTGTCCGGCGAAGGTTCTCGCGCGCGAGAAGCGGAAACACGTCTGCTCCACGGCGCCTCGGCTGCGGACTTGGCCGGCCTCGGAGTCGGCTGGGTCCTCGTCGAACGGACCACCCCCGGGCCGCTCGGCGCATCGGCGACGACCCTCGCCCAACTGGAGCGGATCTACGAGGACGCCGACCTGGCGCTGTATCGCGTGCCCGGTGTCATCGAGCGCGGTGGATCGACGACCGCGCAACGCTCCGTCACCGCCGCCGCCCATATGCTGTGGGCCGCGCTACTCGTCGCGGGCCCGCTGGTCGCTCTGGGTACGCGCGCCCGATCCCGCGCCAGAACGCAGCGCTAGGACCGACCCGCACGCGACTGCCCGAGCAACGGCGCCCCGTGAGCACCGGCCTCCGCGACGAACACACCCGCGCTTCTCGGCGCGCTGGGTTCAGTCGACCGTCCGGGGCGCGATCAATCCGGTGACATGCTCGCCGCGGGCAGCGGCGACCAGGACCTCGTACACGCCCTTTCCGGTTTGCTCCCAAGAGAATTCGCGAGCGCGGGCGCGGGCCTTCTCACCCATGACGGTGCGCGCTCCCGGATCGTCCAGCAGATCGCCGACGGCGTCGGCCAACTGGGCGACGTCGTCGACCAGGATGCCGGTGGCGCCGTCGACGATGGAATCGGTGAGCCCGCGCGAACTCCGGTATCCGACCGTCGGCACACCGTGCTGAGCGGCTTCGATCACCGCCAGGCCCCACCCTTCCTTCCGGGAAGGCAGCACGTGCACCCAGGCGCGGGCGAGCAGTTCGTGCTTGCGGCGCTCGTCCACGTGCCCGTGGAAGGTGACGGCGTCGGCGATGCCGAGTTCACGGGCGTTGTCGCGCAGGTTGTCCGCCCACCAGCCGCCGCCGATCACGTCGAGACGCAGACCGGGAATACGGTCACGCAGCCGGGCCACGGCCGCGAGCGCGTCCTCGATCTGCTTGTGCGGCACCAGCCGGGACAACACCACGACAGTGGGTGCGGCAGTGCGGGTTTCCGCGGCGCCCGTCGGCGCGTCGATTGGAACCGGTTCGGCTCCGTTGCGGACCACCGCGATTCGCGCACGGTCCACACCGAGCGTGGCGAGTTCTTCCGCCGAGGGCAGCGAAACGGTCAGGTATTGGTTGCGCCGGTGCACGCGGGGCGACAGCCGCGACTCGATCCACCAGCCGATGCGACCGACCACCCGGCCCGCCACCGGCCACTGCTCGCGGTGTCCGTGGTGCACCAGCACCACCGACGGGGCCGTGGTGGCGGCGGCTGCGAAGAAGGGGATGCCGTTCTGGGTGTCGATCACCGCGTCGGGCCGCACGCCGCGCAACGAGCCGAGGCCGATTCTGGCGAGCAGGAGCGCGGCGAGCGCCCGCGGGTACACCGTGTAGCGTCCCCCCGCCCGGCTGATGTCGATGCCGTCGACACGTTCCCGCCGCGGCGCCCCGGGGTAGCGGGCGGTGCGCAGGGTGACTTTGACCCCGCGTGCCGCGAGCTGCGCGCCGACCTGCTCGAGGTACCGCTCGCTGCCGCCGCCCTGCGGGTGCCCGGTGTCACGCCAGCAGAGCAGGAGGACTTCGCGCACGGTGGAGCTTCTCTCGGTCAGTAGGTCCCGGTTGGGAACGTCGGATGTCGCGCTACACCCTAACCCGAGCACCCGCCCGAGAGGCCCACCATCGGGGTTGTGCGAGACTCGGCGCCGTGCTCAAAGCCGAAAAAACGCCGACGCGCGGCAGCTCGCCCCGGTTCGCCCGCCGGGCGACCCTGCGCCGGTCGCTGCGGCTGCTCGGTAGTTTCCGGTTCGAGCAGACCGACCCGGCGCTGTTCTACGGAGGTCTGGCGGCCGACACCGCGGCGATGATCGCCGACTTCTACGCCGACCTCACCGGCCGGTCGCTGGACGGCGCGACGATCCTCGACGTGGGCGGCGGACCGGGTTACTTCGCCGACGAGTTCGCCCACACGGGGGCCCGCTACATACCGGTGGAACCCGACCCGTCGGAGATGCACGCCGCCGGGCTCTCGGTGGCGGGCGCGGTGCGCGGGTCCGGGATGGCGCTGCCGTTCCGCGACGACGCGCTCGACATCTGTCTCTCGTCGAACGTCGCCGAGCACGTCTCGAAGCCGTGGGTGATGGCCGAGGAGATGGTGCGGGTGACCAGGCCCGGCGGGTTGATCGTGCTCTCCTACACGGTGTGGCACGGCCCGTTCGGCGGGCACGAGACCGGGCCGTGGCACTACCTCGGTGGCGAGTACGCCGCGCGCCGCTACCGGCGCAAGCACGGACGCGAACCCAAGAACAGGTTCGGCAGGTCGCTGTTCGCGGTGCGGGCCGCGGACGGATTGCGCTGGGCAGCAGGCACTCCGGCCGAGGTGCACACCGTCTTTCCGCGCTACCACCCCCGCTGGGCGTGGTGGTTGGTCCGGGTACCCATGATGCGAGAGTTACTTGTGAGCAATCTGGTCGTTGTGGCAACTAAAAGTTAGCCGAGGTAAGGCTCCAGCCATCCTCGACGCCAGTGCCGCTTCCCGCACGGCGCGTGCACGGGCTCGCTCCACGGCGATTCCCGCATAGCCAACCCGACGGTCTCGAGCGTGGTCAGACCGACCATGTCGGCCAGCATCCCGACGGCGGCGACCGCCTCGGCTGCCTGCATAGCCGCGGTCGCCTGCTCGATCGTCAGGGTGCGGCCGGGTAGGAAGGAGACCACCCACCCACCGCTGCCGACACACTTAGCCTGATGCTCGGTTTGATCACTGGTCATCAGCGACCGGCCGATCACTTGCACCGCCATGACTCGGACTCCCCAGTTTGCGGTAACGGTTCGGTAATGGAGCAAGCCGATATGTCGCTACAGCATCCCCTTTCCAGCAACAGAACGCAATAGTGCGTTCTGCGAAAAGCGAACCGAGAGGTCGGGATTCACACCGGTCAGGGCCTCGCGATCGGCCAAAATTAGAACAGGTTACAGACAGAAGAGGGGCAAAACTGTAACGTGTTCTCATGCATTACGACAGCTTGTTCATCGGCGGCCGCTGGACCGCTCCAGCCACCGCCGAGCGCGTCCAGGTCATCTCGCCGGTCACGGTCGAGCCGGTGGGCAGCGTGCCCGCGGTGAGCCGGGCCGATGTGGACGCCGCGGTCGCCGCGGCCAGGCACGCCTTCGACCACGGCCCCTGGCCTGCCACGCCGCCGAAGGAGCGCGCCGCGGTGCTCACCCGCGTGGCCCGGCTGATCGAACAGCGCTCCGCCGATCTGCTCGCCGCGCTGACCGCCGAGGTCGGCGCACCGCAGATGATCGCGATGACGCTGAATCAGATCCCGGCGGTCGCCGCATTGGACGCCTACGCGGCTTTGGCCGAGTCCTTCCCCTGGCAGGAGACCCGGGTCGGCGGGTTCGGCACCACACGGGTCACCCGCGAGCCGCGCGGCGTCGTCGCGGCGGTCACCGCCTGGAACGTTCCACTGTTCCTCGCGGCCAACAAGCTCGCCCCTGCCCTGCTGGCCGGTTGCACCGTCGTACTGAAGCCGTCCCCGCTGACGCCGATCACGGCCAATATGCTCGCCGACATCTGCACCGAGGCCGGGCTGCCCGAAGGCGTGCTCTCGGTGCTGCCCGCCGAGCCCGACGCGGCCGAGTACCTCGTCTCCCATCCCGGTGTGGACAAGGTGACCTTCACCGGGAGCACCGCGGTCGGCCGCAAGATCGGCGCGATCGCCACCGGTCAGCTCAAGAGTGTCTCGCTCGAACTCGGTGGCAAGTCGGCGGCGATCCTGCTGCCGGACATGGACGTCGCGACAGGCATCCCGATGCTCGCGTTCTCCGGCCTGATGAACAGCGGTCAGGGCTGTGTCGCGCAGACCCGCATCCTCGTTCCGCGCAGCCGGTACGACGAAATACTCGACGCGCTGGTCGGACACGTGAAGACGATGAAGGTGGGCGACCCCAGCGATCCGAGCGTGCAACTGGGTCCGCTGATCTCCGAGCGACAGCGGGACCGGGTCGAGGGTTACATCGCCAAGGGAAAGGCGGAGGGCGCACGACTGGTGCTCGGGGGCGGCCGCCCGGAGGGCTTGGACCGCGGCTGGTTCATCGAGCCGACGATCTTCGCGGACGTGGACAACAAGTCGACCATCGCCCAGGAGGAGATCTTCGGGCCGGTGCTGTCGGTCATTCCGTACGAGACCGAGGACGAGGCCGTCGCCATCGCCAACGACTCGGTCTACGGCCTCGCCGGTTCGGTGTGGACGGCCGACGTCGAGCACGGCGCCGAGATCGCGGCGCGGGTGCGTACCGGCACCTACGCGATCAATTGGTATGCGTTCGACCCGACTTCGCCGTTCGGCGGCTACAAGGCCTCCGGGCTGGGACGCGAGAACGGCCCAGAGGGCTTGGATTCGTTCTGCGAGCAGAAGTCGCTGCTCATGCCACTCGGCTGGACCGGATGATCAGTCGGGTGGCATGACCACCCGCAGGAGTGGGGCGCGGTTGCCGTAACGCGGGGGTGGGGCGTCGACGATCTCGACGCGCCACCCGGGCGGCAACACCGCGCGCAGCCGCTCCGCGACCCGGCGCAGCGGCGTGCTCGCGGTCGCCGAATCGAATTCGGCAACCATTGGGGCAAGGGACGTCGCCGTCTCCAGATCGGCCATGCTCCAACCACCTCTCGCGCGTCGATCTCGCCGTACGCCGCGGGCACCGCGGGTCCGACGTCGGAAGGGAAGTCGTTCAGTCGATCAGTTAACCGTCAGTAATCCGACTGTGTGATGCGGAAGGAAGAACACGCCAAGCATAAGTTACAACTACACAAAATCTCTTACCAAGATCATTACCCCATTCCATGCACTGGTAAACCCGTCGATCCGTGGAAATTTCGGGAATCCGCGCGCGACGGCACGACGCGACATGACACCGGCCACCGGACACCAACTGGTCGGATCGTTCGAAACGGTTCCCCGATAACGGCATTCGCCGAATCGTTCGGTTGCGTCGCCGCGCTCACCTGGCCAGTGATCGGCGGTACGCGGCCGGCGTGGCACCCGTGGCCGCGCGTAGGTGCACCCGCAGTGCGGTGACACTGCCGAAACCGGACTTCGCCGCAACGACTTCCACCGGCAAACGCGTGGTTTCCAGCAGTTCCCGGGCCCGAGCGGTGCGCTGCGCGTCCAGCCACCGCCGCGGCGTCGTGCCCACTTCCGCCTTGAACCGGCGGATGAAAGTGCGCTCGCTCATCAACGCGTGCGCGGCCAGCGCCGAAACATCCACCGCCGCAGCGGGTTCGGCGATCGCCCAGGCCAGGGTGGCGGCGAGACCGCCGTCGACGGCTCGCACGCCCGGCCTGTCCGGAATGTACTGCGCCTGACCGCCCTCCCGGTGCGGAGCGGTGACGTTCCACCTGGCCAGCTCGGCCGCCGCGTGCGCGCCCAACTCCCTGCGGACCACGTGCAGGCACAGGTCCAAGCCCGCCGACAGCCCAGCCGACGTGAGTACGTCGCCGTCGTCGACATACAGCGCCGTCGGGTCCAGTTTCACCGCGGGATACAGCTGCGCGAACTCACCGCAGTAAGCCCAATGGGTGGTCGCGGGGCGTCCGTCCAGCAGACCCGCTTCGGCCAGGATGAACGCGCCGACGCAGATGCTCACCATGGTCGCGCCCTGTCTCGCGGCGTCGCGCAGTGCGTCCAGCGCCGCACGCGGCGTGGGCAGGGTGGGAATGCCGATCCCGGGCACGACGACGACGTCCGCCTCCGCGAGCGCCTCGAGCCCGTGCTCCACCCGCAATTCGAAGCCGTTGGGCGTCCACACCGGACCCGGGCGCAACCCGCAGGTCCGCATCTCGAACCCGGACGGCTCGCCGGTCTTACCGGGACCGTGCCGGAACGCCTGGACGGCACACGCCAGGTCGAATGCCATGACGCCGTCCAGCGCCAGCGCCACGACCTGCTTCATCGCCTACCAGTTTGGCACGAATCCGAGTATTACTGTCAATCCCGCCACTCGTCGTGGATGTTGACACAGGCTTGACTTCAGTGCACACCGAGTTCCGAGGAAAAGGAGGGCAAAGTGGCCGGACCGACGGGCCTCGATTGGGCATGGGCCACCCGCACCGGTGGCGCGTTGTCGACCGAACAACGACTCAGGCTGGCGGTCGCGACCGCCCGTTCGCTGCCCGCCATGGTGCCCAACCGGGTCCGGCTCGCGCTGGGCAGGCGGGGGCGACGCGGAAAGCTGGAGTTCGCCGGCCTACGGTTGCCCGACTCCAAGCTCGCCGTCGCGGCGGAGACGGAGGCGAGCGAGGCGCTTACTCCCCCCGTGCTCAATCACTCGCTGCGGACCTACTACTTCGGACGGGTCCTGGCCGATCTCGACGGCGCAGCCTATGACGACGAGCTGGTCTACGTCTCATGTCTGCTGCACGACCTGCAACTCGAACATCCCACGCCGGGACGCTGTTTCGCGGTGACGGGCGGCGAACGGGCTGCCGCCCTCGCGCTCGATGCGGGCGCAGCCCAGGAACGCGCCACCGCTATCGGCGCGGCCATCGCCGCCCACGTCACACCCGGGGTCGCCGACGATCTCAGCGACCCCGGCGGGTTCGTCTCCGCGGGAGCGTCGGCGGACGTGCTCGGAACACGGCTGGCGGAGCTGGACGGGGATTGGGTCGACGAACTGCTGCGGCGTCATCCGCGACTGGGCTTCAAGCGGCACGTGGTCGCGGCGTTCCGAGCGGAAGCGAAAGCTGTGCCGAAGGGTCGGATCCATTGGCTCAACAGCGCGGGCTTCCTGGCCATGATCCGCCTGGCGCCGTTCACCGAATAACGCTGCGACTGCGACCGATTGCCGGACGAGGCAGGCGAATCCTCTGTCGCGCAGAACAAATCGCCCGCACCATCCTGCCGGATGGTGCGGGCGATGCTACTTTGGGTGGAGTGTCAGCCCAGACGCTGCTTGAGCGCCTCGAACTCGTCGCGCACGCCGGAAGGCAGCTTGTCACCGACGAACTCGAACCACTCTTCGATCAGCGGGATCTCCCTACGCCATTCCCCGGCGTCCACGGAAAGCGCCTCATCGACATCCGCGGCGTCGACGTCCAGCCCGTCCAAGTCGAGATGCGCGGCGGTCGGCACGTTACCGATCGCGGTCGCCTCGGCATCGGCGGAACCCTCGATGCGGCCGATGATCCACTCGAGCACGCGGGAGTTCTCACCGAAGCCCGGCCACAGGAAGCGCCCGTCCTCGCCACGGCGGAACCAGTTGACGTAGAAGATCTTCGGGAGCTTGGCGGCGTCGGCGTTCTTGCCGACGTTGATCCAGTGCCCCAGGTAGTCGCCGACGTGGTAGCCCAGGAACGGCAGCATGGCCATCGGGTCGCGGCGCACGGTGCCGACCTTGCCCTCGGCGGCCGCGGTCTGCTCGGAGGACAGCGTCGCGCCCATGAACACGCCGTGCTGCCAGTCGAAGGACTCGGTGACCAGCGGGACGGTGGTCTTGCGGCGGCCACCGAAAAGGATCGCCGAGATCGGCACGCCCTGGGGGTCGTCCCACTCGGGCGCCAGGATCGGGCACTGCGCCATCGGCGTGCAGTAGCGGGAGTTGGGGTGAGCGGCCAGCGTCTCGGTCTCCCGCTGGTACCAGTCGTTGCCCTTCCAGTCGATCAGGTGATCGGGCTCGCCCTCCAAGCCCTCCCACCAGACGTCGTTGTTGTCGGTCAGCGCGACGTTGGTGTAGACGGTGTTGCCCGCCTCCAAAGTGGCCATGGCGTTCGGGTTCGAGCTGCGGTTGGTACCCGGCGCGACGCCGAAGAACCCGTACTCGGGGTTCACGGCATAGAGACGGCCGTCCTTGCCGAAGCGCATCCAGGCGATGTCGTCACCGAGGGTCTCCGCGCGCCAGCCCGGCACGGTCGGCTGGATCATGGCGAGGTTGGTCTTGCCGCAGGCGCTCGGGAACGCGGCGGCGATGTAGTACGCCTTGTTCTCGGGGGAGATCAGCTTGAGGATCAGCATGTGCTCGGCCAGCCAGCCCTCGTCGTGGGCCATCGCCGAGGCGATTCGCAGCGAGTAGCACTTCTTGCCCAGCAGCGCGTTGCCGCCGTAGCCGGAGCCGTAGCTCCAGATCTCGCGGTCCTCGGGGAAGTGGGTGATGTATTTGGTGTCGTTGCACGGCCACGGCACGTCGGCCTGGCCGTCGGCCAGCGGCGCGCCCACCGAGTGCAGCGCCTTCACGAACGGGCGGTCGGCGCCCAGCTTCTCCAGGGCGGCGGCGCCCATGCGGGTCATCACGCGCATCGACACCACGACGTACTCGGAGTCGGTGATCTCGACACCCAGCTTCGGATCCTCGGCGCCGAGCGGACCCATGCAGAACGGCACCACGTACATGGTGCGGCCCTTCATCGAGCCGCGGTAGAGCTCGGTCATCGTGGCACGCATCTGGGTCGGGTCGACCCAGTTGTTGGTCGGGCCGGCGTCGGCCTCGGACTTCGAACAGATGAATGTGCGGGATTCCACCCTGGCCACGTCGGAGGGGTCCGACAGGGCGAGGAAAGAGTTCGGCTTCTTCTTCTCGTCCAGCCGCTTGAACGTCCCCGCCGCGACGAGCTGGTCGGTCAGCCGCTCCCATTCCTCGTCGGAGCCGTCCGCCCACACCACTCGGTCCGGCTGGGTCAGTTCGGCGACTTCTTGTACCCAGGCGAGTAGTTCGCTGTGCTCGGTCGGCGCCTTGCCGTCGGATCCACGAAGACCAGGAATGGTCGCTGACGTCATGAAAACTCTCCTGAGATGGGCGACTACTCGCTGCTTCGCCGCCTGGCCCTAGGCCCATGACCAGCGCGAATGCACCGAGCGCCACCGTTGGCGGGAAGGCGCCCGCTCCGACCGGTCGAACGCGCACCCCAGGAGGGCGGCAGATCAGGACTTAGCGGACGCCCAAGTTCCTGAATAGAGGTTAACGCCATGTGACGACCGGTACGGTATCGGGTTCCTCACTGTGTACCCAATTGGTCGCTCGTTTCAACAGGCGAGATCCAGCGGTCGAGGATCCGGATGTCGCGCTCGCATGCGGCGAGTTGTCCCGGCTGCTCGGCCGCCAACCTGCGTAAATCGGCCTCCAGCCGGGCCACCCTGCGATCGGCCTCGATCATTCGCGCGGTGCTTGCTTGGACCACGTGATCGGCCAGAACGGTCTCGGCTTCCACGAGCGCGGTCGCCACCCGCTGCTCTAGCTGCGCTTTTACATTGACCAGCGCGTCGGCCACCCATTGCCGGATGTGCGCTCGATCCGCCAGCTGGCCGCGAGCCCGCATCACCCACGCCGCCGCACCGCCGCCGAGCAGCAAAGTCACCGGCACGGTCGCCACGTCGAGGGCGGGTACGAGCGAGAACGGAGCAACCAGCAAGCGACCCAGCCCGACACCCGCCGACGCGCCGAGCGCGATCATAAGGTGATCTTCGACACCCCGATGGCGCGGATCCGGATCGGGGCCCACCCGCGGGGCCGGGTCACGCCGTCGCGGCGGCACACCCGCGTCCACGCTCTCGACCCGGGCGCCCAATTCGGCGATCCGCAGATCGATGACGTGGTCGAGTTCACCGGTCAGTTCGGTGACGGCGTGTTGCAGCCGAGCGGGGTAGCCGGCGAGGTCGGCCGGGCGCAGCCGATCCAGTTCGGCGCGGGCGGCGGTGTGCAGCGCCCGGATTCTCGCGCCGATTTCGGTCATCAGGTCCACCCGCGCCAGGTGCAGCTGCCCGCGCAGGGCGGACATCGCCGTGGCTCGTCCGCCGTCGCGGCCGGCCAGCAGCACAGCACGTTGCTCACGCAGCCGCGCCACTTCGGCGCCCGAGCGCAAGGCGGCCACTTGCTCGACCACCCGGTGGCGCGTGTCGGCCAAGACTCTTCCGATGACCGCGTCCGACCGGCCCCCACCGGCGGCCGCCGCCGCGGTGAGCTGCGCGTGCAGGGCGCCGAGACCGGAGCGATCGAGCAATCCCGCGTCGCCCGCGGTTCGCGCGGCGGCCGCGAGCCGCGCCGAGACCGGCACGATGTCCAAGTCCGCGGCGCCTCGCTCGGCGAGCAGCTCCAGGTCACGCGCGCGTACCGCCTGCCAGTCCCGGTAGGCGTGGATGCCGTTCATGGCCAGCAGCAGGCGAGTGCCGTTCGCACGCAACCGGTCGATCACCCCCAGCATGTCCGCGCCGATGGTGGTGCCCGCGTCGAGCAGGATCAAAATGATCGCCGGTACGGCGGGCGAGGTGGTCTCCACCGCCGCGTTCCCGTCGGCGAGCGGCTCGGACAGCGTGACGCGCGGTTCGAACCGGGCCAGTTCGGTGCGCAACAAGGTCGTGTTGACATCGGGAGGACCGATCACAGTGACAACGCCCGCCGCGCCGGACCCGCGCACCGCGCGCAGCAGCGCCATACCCTGGGGATTCCATCGCTCGACCACGGCCGCGAGCTCGGGCGATGCGGCGAGGGCGGTCACCGGGGCCGGGCGACCGGACTCGCCATCGGCGGGCGAATCTCGATCGGCCCCGTCGCGACCGGCGCCCGAGACCGGATCCGTCCCGGGACCTGTGGTCGCCGCCGACGATTCCGGTGGTTCAGAGACCGGCACTGCTCATCCGTTCCCATAGTCGGACGTACCCGTTGTGCACCCGCAACGCGGCGCGGCGCGCGGCGGGGGGCATGTCGCTGGTGACGACGGCGCGCCAGCGGGTCGCGCGGGCAAGCGCATCGTCGGCGTCCGACGGCGCGGGTGCCGGATACCCCGCCGCGAGGTGGGCCACCTCGGGTCCGGCCAGGCCCGCGCAGAGTCCGAGCCAGAGAGCGTCGTCGCTGTAGAGATAGGACTCCAGGAGATCGCGCGCGCGGCCGCCCTCCTCCGGGACCGCGCGAGCGGCGAGGCGGGCCAGCTCGTCGAGCAGTTCACCGCCGCGCAACGCGGACACCTGCTCGTAGCGGCGGTGCAGCAGCCGGTGCAGCGCGTCGACGCCGCTGGCGGCGTGCAGAATCTGCAGCAGCGTCTGTGGAGCGAGGTCCGGATCGTGGCGCAGGGCCGCGCACGCGCAGGCCACGCCGTACAGGTCCCAGCGACGCAGCAGTTGCTCCCGCTCGGCGGCATCCGGTCCCGGCGCGACGAACAGTTCCGGCGAGAGGATCAGCGCGGGGTCGGCTTCGGCGGCGAGCTTGCGCAGCAGGTCCAGATCAGCGTCGGTCAGCACGCCGGCACGAGTGCGCACAGCCAGCGACGCGACCACCGGAACCACCGGAATCCGCAGTTGCGTGCCGTACTGCTCGGCCGCGGCCACCGCGTCGCCCCAGCGGGAGCCGATCGCGTCCGCCTTGTTCAATACCGCGATGGTGCGCTGCGGCGGCAGCGTAGCCAGCACCCTGCGATCGGCGGGTGTCGGCGCCGCCGACAACACGTAGACGACGATGTCGGCGTCGAGTTCCGGATCGGGCGCCCCTGGCCGGTCCACCGGGTCGGTCTCCACCGCGGACATGAGCGCGAGCGCGTGCAGCACGGTGGTCCGCCCCGCGTGCGCGCGCCCGGTCACCTGGATGCGCGGCGGTTTGCGCCATGCGCTGACGGCCGCGGCGGCGGCATACCCGATCTGCGGGTCGCGCCCCGTCCCGAAGCGCAATTCGGCGAGCAGCTTGTCGAGCTGATCGTGATCGGACGTGGGAACGCCCCGCTCCCGCAGCGGCCCATCGGAATCAGTGGCTGTCGGCATGCTGCACACCCCCTTTTACGGTGCGCAATTCTGTCAGAAGTCAGGCCATGGGACAGGCTGGACCGCTCAGCTGCCGCTGAAGTACTTGTTCGCGGTCCGCACCGCCCAGTTCGGCGCGTATTTCGCCACCGTCGCCAGTAGCTTCGCCTGCGTGCCGATCTCGTAGTGCACCTTCGGCAGCCGGGCGCGCTTGCGGGTGGCCTCCCAGATTCCGGCGGCCACGTCGTCGGCGCTCAGCCGCACGCCCAGCGACTTCGTCGTCCCCGTCGTCACGCCGTCCACCATGGCGGTGGCCACGAACAGCGGCCAGATCGCGAGCGCCCGGATGTCGTAGCGCTCCCATTCGAGGTCCAGTGCCTCGGTGAAACTCTTGACCGCCGCCTTGGTCGCACCGTAGCTGGCGAGTTCGGCTTGGCCGTAGATCGCCGAAGCCGAGCAGAGGTTGACCACCTGGGCGCCCGGGGTGTCTCGCAGGTAGCGGAACGCGCTGTGCGTTCCGGTGAGCACACCGACCAAGTTGACCTCGACGATCGCCCGGTGGGCGGACAGCTCGATCGACTCGAACCCCCCTGCGCGCAGGATGCCCGCATTGTTGACCAGGATGTCCAACCGTCCGGTCGCGGCGTGGAACTCCGCGAGCCGCTCCGCCCACTGGGTGTCGTTCGTCACATCGAGAACACCGGTGTGCACCGCGCCACCCTTGGCGGTGATGTCCCCGGAAAGCCTGGTCAGCCCCACTTCATCGATGTCATAAGCCCCGACATGGTATCCCTGCGCAGCGAAAAGCAAGGCCGTCGCCCGCCCGATACCGGCCGCCGCGCCGGTGATGAATACAGTCGGTCTGCTCATGCCGGGGAGTCTAGTGCCGCGGACGCCGTGTACTCCGGGGTTCCCAGACGCCCGGTCGGTCACTTACCCTGCTGAAGTGGTCGGCACCACAACCGGTGCGCAGCTTGGCCTTTCGCATGCGGCAACCGACCTCGACGATGAGGAGGTCGCGATGACCGCGGATGTCATCGGCGCTGTCGACTCGCAGCCCGCTTGTCCCACCGAACGCAAGCCGTTGCTGCCCAGCGCGGACCCGTTCCATCGACCGCCGAAGGGCTTCGCGGCCAAGGCGCCCGGCGCCATCCTGCGCGGCAGGAAGATCGAGATCGCGCTGTTCGGGATCGTGCCGCAACAGGTGTCGGCCTGGCAGTTACTGTACCGCAGCTGTGATCTGCACGGGGCTCCCGAAGCGGCGATCACCACGGTCCTGCTGCCCGTCGACGCGGAACCGGACGAGGATCGTCCGCTGCTGGCCTTCCAGACCGCGATGGACGCGGTGAGCGAGAAGTGCTCCCCGTCCTACGCCCTGCGCTCCGGCGCGCGTGCGCTCGGCTCGATCACCCAGTTGGAATGGCTGCTGGTGGCGAACGCGCTGCGGCGCGGCTGGGCGGTGAGCATCGCCGATCACGAGGGTCCGCACGGTAATTTCGGTGCGCCGCGTGAGCCCGGTTACCGCGCGCTGGACGGCATCCGCGCCGCGCTGCGGTTCGGTCCGCTCGGTCTCGGCCCGCGAACCCGCGTCGCGGTGTGGGGCTACTCCGGCGGTGGCATGGCCAGCTCCTGGACGGTAGAGATGGCGCCGACGTACGCCCCCGAACTGGACATCGTCGGCGCGGTGCTCGGCGCCCCGGTCGGCGACCCGCGCCAGGTCTTCGACCGGTTGAACGGCACCCCCTACGCGGGCCTGCCCGCCATCGTCATCGCCGCGCTGCGCAGGCTGTACCCCGCGTTGAGCTCGCTGATCGACAACGAGCTGAGCCCGGACGGCCACCGGTTCGTCGTCCGCGCGGAGAACGCGACGCCGCTCGGCGCGATCCTCGGGCTGGCCAACAAGAAGGTGGACGACTTCTTGGACCGCCCGCTCGCCGAGGTGCTCGACACCCCGGAACTGAACGCGATGTTCGACGATCTGCGGCTCGGCAACACGACGCCGTCCTGCCCGCTGCTGGTTGTGCAACCCATCCACGACCAGATCATCCACATCTCGGGCGTCGACGGACAGGTGGCGCGCTACCGCCGCGGCGGCGCCGCGGTGACCTACGTGCGCGACCGGCTCAGCGAGCATTTCTCGCTGCTGCCGCTGTCCACCCCGATCAGCCTCGACTGGCTGGCCGACCGGTTCGCCGGGCAACCGGTGAGCGACGTCGGCGACACCACCGTATGGTCGGTCGCGGCCTCGCCGTCGGGGGTGCGCGGCCTGCTGGAAATGGCGGTCACAGCGGCCAAGGTCGCGCTGGGCAGGCCCCTGCGCCAGCAACAGCCGACCGCGACCAGAATCGCCCCCGCGCGCGCCGCCTGACCTCCCGCTCAGCGAGCCGTGCACGACCGCTTACCGCACTGATCGCGGGATGCTGGACAATGGACGTCGTGAACGACGCCGCGAACCATACTGCCGAGTCAGTTCCGGGCCCGCCGTCCACAGCTTCGGCTCCGGCCGAGGGCGGGCCCCGGCACAAGACCGGCTCCCGCCTGTACCCCCGAGTCACCAGCTTCCGGTCGCGCAGGGGCGCGCTGACCGCGACCCAGCAGCAATCCTGGGACCGGATGTGGCCCTCGATCGGCCGCGAGGTCGCCGACGAGCCACTGGACGCGGCCGCGTGGTTCGGCCGCGACGCGCCGCTGGTCGTCGAGATCGGCTGCGGCACGGGCACCGCGACGGCCGCCATGGCGCAGGCCGAACCACACCTGAACCTGATCGGCATCGAGGTCTACCAGCCCGGCCTCGCGCAGTTGGTGCAGCGCATCGAGCGCGAAGGGATCGGCAATATCCGCCTGCTGCGCGGAGACGCGGTCGACGTGCTGGAGAACATGATTGCCCCAGAGTCGCTCACCGGCGTCCGAGTGTTCTTTCCCGACCCGTGGCCGAAGGCGCGCCACCACAAGCGGCGGCTGCTGCAGCCCGCGACGGTCGCGTTGATCGCCGACCGCCTGAAGCCGGGGGGTGTGTTGCACGTCGCCACCGACCATGCCGGCTACGCCGAGCACATCCACGAGGTCGGCATGGCAGAGCCCCTGCTCAAAGGATTGAACGAGACCACGGGCGGGGTCAGCGAGGAGCATCGGGCCACGGCGCCCATCGGTTTCGAGCGTCCGGTCACCAAGTTCGAAGGCAAGGCACATCGCGCCGGTAGCGCCATCACCGAGCTCATATGGGGGAAGATCGACCGATGAGCGTCAGTGAGATGGCCCACGAAGTGGTCGATGTTGCCGGGGAGGTGCACGGGGGCGGAGCGGAAGGCCTGGGCGGCTCGACGCCGGACGTGCGCAGGGTCCTGTTGGTGTGGGACGCCCCGAACCTCGACATGGGCCTCGGCGCCATCCTCGGCGGTCGTCCGACCGCCGCCTATCGTCCGCGGTTCGACGCGCTCGGCCGCTGGCTGCTGGCCCGGACCGCCGAACTCTCGGTGGGCGCGGTGCATCGCGTGGAACCCGAGGCCACCGTCTTCACCAACATCGCGCCCGGCACCGCCGACGTCGTGCGGCCCTGGGTGGAGGCCCTGCGCAACGTGGGCTACGCGGTCTTCGCCAAACCCAAGATCGACGAGGATTCCGACGTCGACGCCGACATGCTGGCGCACATCGCGTTACGCAGTCGCGGCGCCGGTTTGGCGGGCATCATGGTGGCCTCGGCCGACGGCCAGGCGTTCCGCGAACCGCTGGAGGAACTCGCCGCCAAAGGCGTGCCGGTCCAGGTACTCGGCTTCCGTGAGCACGCGAGTTGGGCCGTCACATCCGATACTCTCGAATTCATCGACCTCGAGGACATTCCGGGCGTGTTCCGCGAACCGCTGCCCCGAGTTAGCCTCGACTCGCTGCCCGACGAGGGTGCCTGGCTGCAGCCGTTCCGGCCGCTGTCGGCACTGCTCACCTCTCGCCCCGCCCAAGGAGTCGCTTAGTGTTCACACGCTGGGGCGATCTGGTATACCGCCTGCGTTTTGCCGTCATCGGCGTCGTCGTGGCGGCCCTCCTGGCTTTGGGCGGTTACGGCCTCGGCTTGGAACACCATCTCAGCTCCAGCGGGTGGGACGATCCGACCTCGGAGTCCGCGCAGGCCGCGCGGATCGCCGACGCGGCGTTCGGCCGTGATCACAACAGCGACGTGATCCTGCTCTACACCGCGCCCGAGGGCAGAACGATCGATGACCCCGAATTCAGCGGCAAGGTCGTCGCCAATCTCGCGAGCCTGCCGCGCGAGCACCCGGACGAGATCACCAAGATCAACGGAACGTACTGGCGCAACGACGCCGGTATCCCCGCGCAGCCCAGCGTCTTCGGCGCGAAGGACAAGAAGCACGCCTTCGCCTCGGTGGCCATCAACGGCAACAACGACACCGAGATGGTGCGCAACTACCGCAAGGTGAAGGACGTCTTCTACATTCCGGGCGTCGATGTTCAGGTCACCGGGTTGCAGGCGGTGGCGGGCACGCTCAACGACACCATGGCTTCCGACCAGAAGCGCATGGAGATGCTGGCCATCCCCGCGGTGGCGGTGCTGTTGTTCTTCATCTTCGGCGGCCTGGTGGCCGCGGGCCTGCCGCTGGTGGTCGGCGGTCTCACCGTCATCGGCGCCAACGGCATCATCATGGTGCTGACGAAGTTCACGGAGGTGAACTCGTTCGTCTCGGGCGTGGTGTCGATGATCGGTCTCGGCCTCGCCATCGACTACGGGTTGTTCATCGTCAGTCGCTTCCGGGAGGAACTCGCCGAAGGTTACGACACCCGTGCGGCGGTGCGGCGCTCGGTGATGACGGCGGGACGCACGGTCGTGTTCTCCGCGACCATGATCATCGCCAGTCTCGGCGGCATGCTGCTGTTCCCGCAGGGCTTCTTGAAATCGGTGGCCTACGGCACGATCGCCACGGTCTCGCTGGCCGCGCTGACCGCCATCACGATCCTGCCCGCCATGCTCGGTGTACTCGGCCCGCGCGTGGACATGCTGGGCTTCAAGCGCTTCCGCCAGACGAAGACGGCCGAAGAGATCGAGCACGGTTTCTGGGGAAAGATCACTCAGTGGGTGATGAAGCATCCGCTGAAGATCGCCGTGCCGATCTGCATCGTCCTGCTGCTGCTGATCATCCCGGTGAAGAACCTCGCCTTCGGCGGCATCAACGAGCGATACCTGCCGCCGGACAACGCGACCCGCGTCGCGCTCGAGGACTTCTACCAGGTCTTCCCGCTGAAGAAGACCGACCCGGTGCAATTGGTGATGGTGTCCGAGGACAGCAACGCCGTCGGCAAGGTGTGGAAGGAGGCGGGCCAGGCGCCCGGCCTCGCCAGCGCTTTCGACGTGCCGAGCCGCTCCACTACCGATCCGAACGTCTATCGCACCAGCGCGACACTCGCGGATTCGGAGAACGCCGACCCCACCATCGAGTACCTGCGGTCGATAGCGGTGCCCGACAGCGTCGATCTCTACGTGGGCGGCCAGCCGACCATCCAGAAGGACAGCATCGACGCGCTGCTGAACCGCATGCCCGCGATGATCGCGCTGGTGCTGTTCGTCACGACGCTGCTGATGTTCCTGACGTTCGGCTCGCTGGTGCTGCCCATCAAAGCCGCGCTGATGAGCGCGCTCGGCCTCGGCAGCACGCTGGGCATCCTGACGTGGATCTTCGTCGACGGGAACGGCGCGACGCCGCTGAACTTCACCCCCCAGCCGATCATGTCGCCGGTGCTGGTGCTGATCATCGCCGTGATCTACGGCTTGTCCACCGACTACGAGGTCTTCCTGCTCTCGCGCATGGTCGAGGCGCGCACCCAAGGCGCATCCACCACCGAGGCGGTGCGCGCGGGAACCGCGCACACCGGCCGCATCATCACCGCGGCCGCGCTCATCCTGCTCGTCGTGGTCGGCGCCTTCGCGTTCTCGGACCTGGTGATGATGCAGTACATCGCCTACGGCCTCATCGCGGCGCTGTTCATCGACGCGACCATCCTGCGGATGCTGCTGGTGCCCGCCACCATGAAGCTGCTCGGCGACGACTGCTGGTGGGCGCCCACCTGGATGAAGCGCATCCAGCAGAAGATCGGCCTCGGCGAGCCGATTCTCGACGACGAACGTCCCGGTGGCGGCGAGGTCGTCGACCTGGTCAAGACGACGCCGATCACCGACCCGGTGACGATGCAGATCCCCGCGGTCGCCGACGCCAACAAGGTGCCGCGCAGGCGCAAGCCGCGGACGGTCGCCGAGATCGAGGCGGAGGCGCCCACCAGGCGACTGGACCGCGTCCCGCCGCCGCCCGCACCGCAGGCGACGCCCGCGCCCGCGCCACTCGATCCGACCAGGAAGCGCCCGGAATCTCCGCGCAACGCCACGCCACCGCAGGGTGAGCCGATTCGCCCGCGGCGGATTCCGCAGGTCCCGAACCCCCCGCGCTACACGCCGGACCAGGCGGAGCGGCGACCGCAGTCGCCTCCGGCCGGCCCGCAAGGCCCCGCGGGGCCGCGACCGGCGCCGCCCACCGGCCTGCGGCAGGACCAGCACGGGCCGCACGCCGGTGTGCCATCGGTGATCTTCCCCGAGCACAGCGCGGAAGCGCTCGTCTCGTCGGTCACGCCGCCCGCGCCGCGCCCGACCCACGTGGCGGAATCGCTTCCGCTGTCCGGCCTCTCGCAGGAGCCGGCCGTCGACCTTCCCGGTGCGCCCCGTGCGGCGCGGTATCTCCCGCCCGACGCCGGGGCCGCTCTCGACGGTCCTGCCCACCGCGCACCCGAGCCCGAGGCGCCCGCGGAGCCGAACAATGGGCCCGACACCACCAATCGCAGCAGCATCGAGAGCTGGATGGCCGAACTACGCTCCTCGCGCCGCCACATCGGCAGGCCGGAGCAGGGGCGGCACCACGGCGGCGACGGCCGCACGGTGAGCGTCAACGAACTGCTGCGCCGCCGCGACCGCGAGTGAGCGGGTAGCCGCCGCGAAGAAGGTCGCCACGCCTGGTCGGGTGGTTCGGCCAGGAGGGAACGCGGCGGCCTTCTCGGCGGGCGGTCCCGTGGTCAGGGTTGCCGCTGCGTTCCCGCATCGGCGAAGGCGCGGGCGTAGCGGGTACCGGCCAACAGCAGCAGGATGCCGACGATGAGGAAGGCGGCGACGCGGACCAGGCCGTCCAGGGTGGCCAGGTCGAAAAGGAACAGCTTGGCCAGAGCCGCTGCCGTGACCGGCAATCCGGAGCCCAAGGCGAGTTTGGCGACAGCGGGTGCGGCGGCGAGCTTGCGCAGGCCGAACAGCAGAGCGCCGGTCGCGCCTGCCATCCACAGGATGGTCGCGGCGCTGTGGCCGACGAGGAACCCGTTCGGGGTCCCGGCCGCGACGCCGATGGAGACCGTCACCGCGGTCACCGCGTAGAGCCCGGCGACGCTCGCGGTAATCCATTGCCACTCATTGCCCGTCGCCGAGCCGCGCAACCGCCGCGCGCTCCACAGCGCGACCGCGACCACCCCGAGGGCGAGTACCGCGCCGAGCACCGTCGCCACACCCAGATTCGCCTCCGAGCGATGCTGCGAGGCAAGCACTTCCGGTCCCGCGATATTCAGCAACCCGAAGCCGCCGAGCACCGCGAACGCCGCGCCGATGCCCGCCGCCGGGCGGGACATCCGCTGGCCCGCCACGGCGAGGAAGCCCAGCGCCACCACGAGCAGCGCCGTGGGCAGTGTCCGGGGCTCGGTCGCGCCGACGCACGCCTCGAGCAAGGCGATCGATCCCGCCACGGCCGCGACGAGCGCGGTATGTCCCGGAATGCGCACGTGCGCGTCCAGTTTCGGTACCGTGCTCACCGCGGCGACGAGCAATAGCAGCGCGGCGGCGGACGAGGCCACCACAACCGAAACGAGCCGTTGCTCGTACATCCCCGGGGCGATCAGCACCGGCACCAGCGCCGCCGCCATCGTCAGCGAGGCGGTGAGATCGGCGGGCCGACGACGGACGACGACGATCGTCCCGGCCAGCCCGACCAGCGCGACCGCCGCCGCGGCCACGAGCAGCCAGGTGCGTTCCTGCGCCGTAGGAGTTCCCACGGCCGCGCCCGCGACGAACACGAACGTCGCCAGTACGGCGGGCAATGTCCGCGCCACGTGCAGGTACGGCCAATCTCGCGTCCATTGCACCGGCACGCAGGCCAGTTGCAACACGATCAAGAACGCCAGCAGCACCAGCCGAGTGGTCAACACCGGTGACAGCACCGCGGCGGCCAGCACCACCAGCACCGCCAACGGCTGTGACCGCCACTGCATCGCCAGGGCGACGCCGCAGGCCGCGACGCCGAACGCGACCGCGAGCCCGAGCACCGGATGCAGCCAGTGATAAAGGGCGGTCACCGCCACCACGTCGAGATAAGCGCCCGCGATGCCGGTGGCGGCCAGCGCGATAGCGCCGACTCGTCCGCCGGTCCGCCCGAAGACCCGCACGCCCGCACCCACCAGCGCCGCCGAGAACACCGCTCCGGCGACCACTCTCGGCACCGGCCCGAAGAAACCCGCCTGAGCGGCCAACACCAGGAGCATCGCGACGCCGATCAACGTCACCGCGACACCAGCCAGCGCCAGGATCCGGCTGATCACCCCGTCACGCTGCCACCACGGAGTGTGCGGCACTCGCGGTTGGGCACGCGGCGGGACGGGCGGACGCGGCGGCACAGCTCCCGGCATCGGCCACGGTGCGTTCTGCGGCCACGGAGCTCCTCCGCCGGAAGCGCTGCCAGGCGGCGGTGCGAAACGTGGTGCGTATGCGGGTTGCGGCGGCGGAACCGGCATACCGGCTGTCGGCGAATGACCGGGCCAAGGCGGGATCATCGGCGGTACCGCTGCGGGCGCGGGCTCTGATCCCGCGAATCCACCGCTCGCGGAGGCTTCCATCGCACTCGACGACCCACCCGCAACTGGACGACCGGGCGCATCGGATGCCGTTCCCCCGGGCATCCGGTCACCGGTCCCGCCCGGTACCGAGCCCTTCGGAGCCCCAGCGCCCGGCATCGACCCGGTCAGGGGCGCTTCCGTTGCGGCTGAGCCGGACTCCACCTCGGCACCCGCCGAATCCGCGGCGATTTGCTCGCGCAGCAACCGCAGGTCCCGCCCGAGCACGCCCAGCTGCGTCCCCAGCGTGGTGAACTCGCTGGAGAGCCGGGCGAGCAGCGCCGGATCGATAGAGGTAGTCATGACTTCATGCTCGTCGCCGCGAAGCGCGCGAGCATGAGTAGTAACCCCTGTAGACAGCCGAGTTCTACTCGTACCGTGCGGGTACCCCGCCCGACCGACCCGCACCCGGGCAGTCGAGTGCGGGCCGGTCGCGCCCGATGGTCAGTGGGCGCGCAAGCCGATGACCTCGTGCACGGCATCGATCACCGCCGAGCGAGGCGGCATGCGCAAGACGCCCGACGCGGGTTCGCCCGCCCAGTGCCAGCCGAGGGCCGAGTCGGAACTGGGCAGCAGGACGATACGACCGCCGGGCACCACGGTGACCCCGTGTCCGGCGAGGCAGCGCCGGACCGGGACCTCGACCGGCCGAGCGGGGCTCGGCGGCGCGACGAGAAAGGTCCACGTGCGCTCGCCCGGGTCGGCGATCACCGGTGCGGCGTGGTTACGGTTCAACTGGGCCAAGACCTTCCGGCCCAATTCCGGCGGCATGACGATAGCCCCGATAATGGAGCCGGTGGTGATGGTCGGGCGTCCGGCGAGAAGCTGAACCGGCAGCCCGTACCTATGCCGCAGCAGACGCGCGACTTCATGCGGAGAATGACAGCCCTCGAACATTCGCCTACCCCCGATCGATGACGTCGAATCCGATGGTGACGAGGGACTTTCGGGGTAGCGGCCCGTGCTGTTCGCGCATCCGCGTTCTGGCGTTCGCCGGTAGGGCGCTGACGTGGCGTACCGATCGAAATGTGCTGTGGCGCGCCGGTCGCGTGGTCTGTGCGGCGGGCCGGCACGCGCGATCGGCACGCCCGGCCTGCACGGTGGTATTCGGCATGATTTTCATCGCCGCCGCCCTTTGCAGTCAAAGTTGCAGAAAGGCAACGGTATTCCAACTCGGAGCCGACGAGTCGTACGCAATGTCCCACTTCGGTGGTCCCAGATAACATAGCGTCGTACTCTGAAACCCAGATTTAACAAAAGGACTTGGGTATGGACGAATCGTCGATCGGAGTTCGGATCCGCCAGTTCCGCGGCAAGGCGCTGACCCAGCGCCAGCTCGCCGACCAGGCGGGAGTGAGCGTGGATCTGGTGCGCAAACTCGAGCAGGGCGGTCGCCAGACCGCGTCCATCGCCAGCTTGCAGAAGATCGCGCGGGCCCTGGACGTGGACATCGCCGACCTGATCGGCAAGCGCCAGGGCGTGCCGTCCGCCAACCCGGACGCGGGCATCGTCGCTATCCGCCGAGCTTTGACACCGGTCGACGACCTGCTCGGCGAGACCGAAGAGGAGGCGGCGGTCAGCCTCGACGACGGGCGCAGGGCGGTCGACTACGCCTGGGGCGCTTACTGGTCGGGCCGTTACGAACTGCTGACCTCGATCCTGCCGCCCGGATTGACCCAGCTGCGTGCCACCGTGCACGCCGCCCGCAACGGTTCGGTCGCGCCCGCCAACGAGTTGCTGGCCAGGATGTATTGGGTAACCGGATGCACGCTGGTACATCTCGGCCAGACCGATCCGGCGTTCCTGGCGATCCGGCAGGCGCTCTCCGCCGCCGAGCTGGGCAACGACCCGCTGCTGCTGGCCACCATCCGCGGTTCGGTTGCCTGGCAGCTGCTGGTGCAGGGCCGCTACGACGAGTCGCGCGGCGTCGCGCTGAACGCGGCGGCGACCCTGGAGCCCTCCGGCGAGGTCACGCCTACGCACCTGTCCGCTTACGGATCGCTGGTGTTGCAGGGTGCGACCGCGGCGGGCCGGGCGCAGGACGTACACGAAGCGTTGTCGCTGGTGGAGGCCGCGAGCGAGGTCGCGGTGCGGATCGGCCAGGATCGGCAGGACTACGAGACCTATTTCGGCCCTTCGCAGGTCGTCATGCAGACCGTCGATGTCAACGTCTCCTCCGAGCGCTACCCGGAGGCGCTGGCCGCCGCCAAGGACATGCCTGCCAACGGCAGTCTCCCGCAGGCGTCCCGGGCACGGCACCTGGCCGACACGGCGGTCGCGCTGACCCGCACCGGCAGGCACCAGCGCGCGCTGGACGCCTTGCTGACCGCGGAGCGGGTGGGCGGCGCGGATTGGCTGAAGTACCAGACGCTGCCCCGCCATATCGTGTCCGAACTGCTCGACCACGACCGGAAGGTGCCCCTACGCGCGTTCGCCCGCCGGATCGGGGTCAACACCTAGCTCACCGACCGTTCCCCGGCTCGCTCGATCACCTCGTCCAGCACCTCCCGCGAGCGCAGGAGATCATCGATGGTACGGGTGATCCGCTCCCGCTCGGTCCGCAACTCGGCGACCAGCGCGGGAGTGGCGTGCTCGTTGGGACCACCGTCCGTATCGCGCATGCAGGGCAGGATCCGTGCGATCTTCTTGCTGGTGAGCCCCGCCGCGAGCAGTTCCTGAATGTGGATGACCCGGTCCACCGCCCGCTCCGGATAGTCGCGATGACCGCCGGGCGTGCGATCGGACGCCAGTATGCCTTGCTGCTCGTAGTAGCGCAGCGACCGCTCACTCACGCCGGTGCGCTCCGCGAGTTCCCCGATACGCATCTGCCATCCGGCCTTTCACGTTCCCCTCGAATCTCACATCTGTGTCAAGTTCTACCATCTCGCGCATGTGCGTCCCCCTCCCCGAGGACGGTGGCAGGCAAGCCGGGGTAAGGCGCAGCTACCGCGCGAGAAGTTGGTCGATCAGCGCCAGGTCGGCCTCGAGATGGGCGCGGCCGTTCGTCAGCAGCAGGGCGATGAGGTCGGCTTCGGCGAGTCCGCTTTTGGCGTCGGTGGCGGTGGACCACACTTCGAGTTCGGACCGGAGTCGGTCACGAAGACCGAGCAGTTCGTCACGTGGGAGCGGCTCGGCGAAAGTAAGCATCGTATAGAGGTCACGCGGGTAGCTGCCGCGGATCCGCCCCCAGCCCACCCTGAGCAGATCGGTCAACTCCGCCCGGCCGGCGGCGGTGATGCGGTAGACCTTGCGGGCTGTCGAGTCGGGGACAGACTCGGGCGTCTCGACCACCTCTGCCGTGCCGGCACGCTCGAGACTGGCCAGCGCGTGATACACCGAACCGCGTTTGACATCGGTCCACCGCTCGGCGTGGCTGGACTCCAACCAGCGCCGGATCTCGTATCCGTGCTTGGGTCCCTGCGCAAGCAGGCCGAGCACGAGAATCCGGGTAGCGGCACTCATGATCGGACGGTGTCGGCGAGTTTGGTCATCACGAACCAGCAGGAGGGGCCGCCATACCCGAAGGTCGTCGGGCGCTCGACCCGGATGCCGTGACGCTCCTCGGAAGCGGCGTCCATCCAGGACGTGTCGAAATCGCAGAACGTCGGCAATAGTTCCGCGGCGTCGGTGGCGATCAAGATCTGCTGGTAGTAGCACTTTCGGACGACCGCTATGTAGCCGTTCGCGTCGTCCTGTGGATGGTCGAAGCGGAAGGCGCCGCCGAAGAAGTCACGTTCGCGCTGTTTGGAACCTTCGCGCAGCACATCGAGCGGATTGCCCGAGGCGTCGAGCGCGGTCTCGGTATCGCGGCGGATCCAGGCGTAGAACGGGCCGAGGAATGCCGCGCGGAACTGCTCGATCGCTTCTTGCTGGGTGTTGCGGTGCCGCAAGCACCGATAGGCGGCGGCCGACAGGGCAGTAAACCAGAGAATGTCGAGGGCCGGTTTGTCCACGGCGGTGTGTCGTTGTTCGTCGACGATACCTGCGGCATCGGCCACCACAGCGGCTTCATCGAGTGGGGCGAGGGCGGCGAGGAACGGCGTGCTGAACCAAGCGACATCAGTAGGAATCACGGCACAAGCTTAGTCAAATTTGACCTATAGTCAAATTTGACTCACTGCTCCGTCATCCAGGGGTTCCGGTAGAGCAGCTCGGGAAACAACAGGTTTGGTGTAATCCGTTGATGGGGCACCCAGCACCCACGGCGTATCCGCCCGATTTTTCGGCCGACGCTACGGCTACTCCAAGCCAGTTCGGCGGCGGCGCGGATTTGATCTCGCTGGGGCCGAGATCTTCCTTGCCGATCCGATCTGGTGGAACGGTTCCGCACGAGGGCGCCGCGGAACCCGGTGCGCGACGCGCACCGGATGTACGTGGGCTACACCGACCACCCGACGCCATGGCCCCTGCGGCGGACTGACCCGGTCGGCTCAGCGCCCCATCAACTTGCGCCACTGCGCGATGAACGGGTGCTTCGCCGTAACCGATCCGAATCGCATCTTGCCGTGCACCACCAGATGCAGCGGGCCGAGCGGCGGGCCGGTGCGGACCTTGTTGTTCACGCTGGAACCGATCAGCTCCAGCCCGTTCAAGTCGACGGTGGCCTCCGCGGGCACGATCAGGGTGACCGAACCGCAGAAGTCGTCGACACGCACCTCCACGACCTGGGTCGACATGATCGCCTCGGTGAAATCCAATGTGACGCCGGACATCCAGTTGTTCAGGTACAGCGTGGGCGGCACCTGCCACGGACCACGGCGGTTCACCCCGGCCATGCGCGAACGGATCACGTTGCCCGCGGAGTTCGAGCCCGGCGCCGGATGGGCCCGCCCGGCGAAGGCGGGCGAGGAGTTCACGAACGTCGACGACGGCGCCGCGGGCTGCCCGACCAGACGGACACCGGGCAGATCGATCAGCACGGCGTTCAGTTCCCCGCGCGTCTTGGCGGCCAGCGCGGTGTCCATCCGCTCGGTGAACTCACCGAGCGAGAGCATGCCGAGGCCGACCGCGCGCTGCAACAGCTGACCGACATGTTCGCGCTCGGCATCCGACACGCGCAGTTCCCGGTCGCCCACCGCGCCGCCGGAGCCGACCGCATTGGATACCGATTCGGGCCCGCCCATGCGATCGAGGTTACCGAGCCCGCGCGCGGGGCCGCATCAGGGCGATCCCTGATTCGGGACCATCCGCCGGGACTACTCGAGCCCCTGTTCGATGGCGTAGCGAGTCAACTCGACCCGATTGGCCAGCTGCAGTTTGCGCAGCGTCGCCTGCACATGGTTCTCCACCGTGCGATGACTGAGTCCCAGCCGCGCAGCGATCTGTTTGGCCGACAGGCCCTTCGCCACCATCCGGAGTACCTCGGTCTCGCGCTCGGTGAGCGCGGGCCGGTGTGGCTCGTCGGGCCGTGTGGGCGCGGTCGCCATCCGCCGGTATTCGCCGAGCACCAGTCCCGCCAGCCCCGGTGTGAACACCGCTTGACCGGAGGCGGTGGCGCGCACGGCGTCGACCAGCTCGGCCGCCGACGCGCTCTTGACCAGGTAGCCCGATGCGCCCGCTTTGATCGCGTCGAGCACGTCGTCGCGTTCGGCCGACGCCGAGAGCACCAGCACCCGGCTCCGCGGCGACACCCGCAGCACCTCGGCGGTGGCCTGCGCCCCGTTACCGTCGGGCAGTTGCATGTCCATCAGCACCACGTCCGGGCGCACCGCCGCGGCCCGCCTGGCCGCCGCGCCGACACCGTCGGCCGTCGCCGTCACCTGGAACCCGGCCTCGGTGAGATCGCGGGAGACTCCGTCCCGCCACATCGGGTGGTCGTCCACCACCATCACCGAAATCGGCTCTGCCGCCTGGTCCGTCATCCCCGCCTCCCGTCTCTCATCTCGGCACCCGGAATTCCCATTCGGTGCCGAATCCGACGCCGCCGTCGATCTCGGTGAGCAGGTCCGCGCTGCCGCCGAGAGCCGCGATCCGCCCGACGATCGACCGGGAAACTCCCATCCGTCCCTCGGCTTCGGCCTCGGCCAGCCGGCCCGGCGGGATGCCGACGCCGTCGTCGCGCACGCTGATCACCAGTTCGTCGCCGGTATCCTCCAGTAGGACATAGGCTCGAGCATCCGGACCGGCGTGCAATTCCACATTGGACAGCGCCGTGGCCACGGCCGAGGCGATCTCGTTCGCCACCCAGCGGCCGATCCGTACCGGGTCGCCCGGCGTGGACACCGACACCGTGGGAGTGGATTGCGCGGTCAGCAGCGGCCGCAGGTCGACCTCGGCTCCGCCCGCGTCCCGGTGATCGGCCTGCTCGGTGATCAGCACGCGCAGCGCCACCTCCTGCTCGCCGGCTCGCAGGGCCAACTCCTCGGTGGGGCCCCCGATCTCGCTGCCGCGGCGCTTGATGTAGCTGAGCACCTGCAACACCCCGTCGTGCACCTCGCGGGACAGTCGTTCGCGCTCTTCGGCCGCCGCGGTCAAGCGCACCGCCTGCTCCAGCTGGTCTTGGGCACGCCGCGCGGTGTTGGCGGCCAGGCCGAGCGCGAGGCCCACCGAGACCAGCACCGGCACCGTCGCATCCGTCCACACGTCCTCACCCCACTGATCGCGCACCGTCAGCGACACCGCGGCGATCAGGGCTCCCGACAGCACACCCGCGAACGGTCCGCGCAGGATCGCCGCGCCGATCACGGCGTTGGTGGCCCACAGCGTGGTCGGCAGCGTCTGATGTCCGTGGTACCAGCCGTAGTCGGCGACCAAGCGCGTCGCGGCCATCAACCCGATCACGACCACGTGGTCGCCGATCACCACCCACGTGCGCAGTCGGGCCACCTCGGGGACGCTCCACTGCGACAGCATGATCGCCGAGGCGCCCGACCACACCGCCATCAGCGCGATGAGCACCCAGCTCAACCGCTGATTCGTGTAGTACGGCACCGAGGCAACCTGCTGGCCCACCGCGTACAGCAGCGTGACCAGGCGCAGCGCCTGCGCGGCCCGCCACAGCGGGGTGGTCGCCACGTCGGCCGAGCGCAGTTCAGTCCTTCGCCGTGCCGTCATCGGCTTGCGCGCCGTCATCGGATTCCGCCTTCTGCTGCGCCGCTTTCCGCTCCACCGCTCGCTTCTTGGTCGCCTCCATCAGTGTGGCGGCCACGTCGAACCGGCCGGGATCGGCTCGATCCGGATCGGCCGAATACAGCCCGCGATGCTCGTCACCGGTCTGCAGTTCCTCGTACAACTCCTCGGGACCTTCCAGCAACGACCGGATCGCGGTGTTCATCACCGCGACGAACGGCACCGCGAGCAGACCGCCCGCGATCCCGCCGAGCACCACGCCCGCCGTGATCGCCAGCACCACGGCGAGCGGATGGATGCTGACCGCCCGCCCGAGCAGCAGCGGTTGCAGCACATGGCCCTCGAGCTGCATGACCGCGATGATGATGCCCAGCACGATCAAGGCGGTGACGAGGCCTTTGGTCACCAGCGCGATGAACACCGCGATGAACCCGGCGAGAAACGCGCCGATGATCGGGATGAACGCGCCGATGAATACCAGCGAGGCCAGCGGAAGCGCCAAGGGAACACCGAGAATGGCCAGCCCGGCTCCGATGCCGATGGCGTCCACCGCGGCGACCACCACCGTCGCGCGGACGAAGCCGACCAGGGTGCCGAACCCGAGCCGCCCGGCGGTGCGCACCCGCTCACGGTGGTCGCTGGGCACGATCCTGGTGACGAACGCCCAGATCTGGTCGCCGCCGTAGAGGAAGAAGATGAGGATGAACAGTGTCAGGAACGCGCCCGTCAGCAGTTCGCCGATCACGGTCGCGGTGGTCAGCGCCCCGCTGGTCAGGCTGTCCTGATTGGACTGGATGGCCTTGACGATGGCGTCGCCGGCGTTGCGGATCTGCTCGTTGCTCAGATGCAGCCTGCCGTTGATCAGCCAATCCTGGATCTGATGGATGCTGTCGGTGAACTTGTCGGTCAGCTGCGGCACACCGGCGACGAACTGTTCGACGACGAAGGTCATGATGCCCGCGACCACACCGATCGAACCGACCAGCGCCACGAAGACACCGACCGCGCGCGGCACGCCCATTCGCTGGATCCAGTCCACCAGCGGCGCCAGCAGAGCCGCCGCCAGCAGCGCGATCGCCAGCGGGATGACCACGGTCGCCAGTTTCTGCACGATCGCCGTGATCGCGATCGCCAGGGCGAACAACACCAGCAGCCGCCAGCCCCACTCCGCCGATACCCGGACGACCGGGTGCACCGTGTCCGCGGCAGGCCGTGACAGCGTGATTTTCCGGTCTGGACTTGACTTCGGGTCGGTCACCTCCGTGAGCCTAACGGGCTCGGCCGACCCCTGTCCGCGATCGGCGCCGCAGCGTCGGCCGCCAGCGCCCGCACTGGCTGTGGGAGCGAAACGCTAGATTGGTCCTCGTGTCGGCGCCCTTGGAAGCGGTCAAACAGACCATGCGAACGCGCTGGCCGCTGTACCTGACATCGATGCTGCTGGCGAACGCTTTCGGCGCGGTTCTGGTGTGGGCGTTCATCCAATACGGATTACCCGTTCCCGAGGGCGAGCCCTCCGGTGCCAGGCGCACCGGCCTGCTCATCCCGGGCGTCGTCTTCGTGGCGGGCGGCCTGCTCAGCATGGCCGCGTCCGCGCTGATGCTGCGCCCGGTCATGCGCTGGCAGATGCGCGGCGGACCTCCCAGTCGCCAGGAGCAGATGGCCGCGCTGCACGCACCGCTGCGCCAGGCGATCCTGCATCTCGCGCTGTGGCTGATCGGCGGAGCCGTGCTGGCCGCGCTGATCATCAGGGACACTCCCGCGCTGGCCGGTGCGGTCATCGTCACCGAGTGCATGGCCGCGACCATCGTGTTCGGCTTCACCTACATGCTGGGCGAGCGCATCCTGCGCCCGGTCGCGGCGCAGGCGCTGACCGAAGGCACCTTCGATCACACCCTCACCCCGGGCGTCGGCACCAGGATGGCGATGACCTGGGGCATGGGCACCTTCGCCCCCACCATCGCCATCGTGCTGCTGTGCGTCACCCAGATCTCCTCGGACGTGAAGTTCTCCGCGCAGTCGCTGGCCATCTCCATCCTGTTGCTGTGCGGCGTGGTGATCATGCAGGCCCTCGCGCTGTCCATGCTCACCGGATCGAGCATCTCCGATCCGGTGCGCCAGCTCAGCCAAGCCATCGACCGGGTCCAGGCCGGGGCACGCGACGTGCAGGTCGAAGTCTTCGACGGCAGCGAGATCGGTCTGCTGCAAGTCGGCTTCAACCGGATGATGGAGGAGGCCGCCAAGCGCCGCCAGCTGCAGGAGTTGTTCGGTCAGCACGTCGGCGAGGAGGTGGCGCAGCGGGCGCTGGACTATGGCACCGAACTCGGCGGTGAGACGCGGTTCGTGGCGGTGCTGTTCGTCGACATGGTCGGCTCCACCGCCACCGCGGCCGAGCGCCCGCCCACCGAGGTGGTGAGCCTGCTCAACGAGTTCTTCCGCATCGTGGTCGACGTCATCGACCGCCATCACGGCTTCGTCAACAAATTCGTCGGCGACGCGGCGCTGGCCATCTTCGGCGCGCCGCTGGACCGCCCGGACGCGCCGACCGCAGCGCTCGCCGCAGCGCGCGAATTGCGTGAAACCCTTCGGGAAGTGCCCGGACTCGACATCGGGATCGGCGTTTCGGCCGGTTTGGCCGTCGCGGGAAACATCGGCGCGGCCAATCGATTCGAATACACCGTGATCGGAGATCCGGTCAACGAGGCGTCCCGGCTCACCGAACTGGCCAAAGAACGTCCCGGCCGGACGCTGGCCTCGGGCAGCGCGCTGTATTTCGCCGAGGAAAGCGAGCAGGACCAGTGGGAAACCGGCGACGAGGTACAGCTGCGCGGCAGGCGCAGGAAAACGCTCTTGGCCTGGCCACGAGAACGGGCCGACGCGCCCGGCGATACCGATGTCGAAACGGCGCGTTCGTTAGGCTGACCGCGTGACGGCCGACGGGGAACTGGCAGGAGATCCTGCGCCGCCGCCCACGGCGGGTTCCCGCCGTGGCAAATTTCGCTGGCTGAAATGGGTGCTCGGCGCCGCCCTGCTAGCCCTGCTGATCGCCGAGGGCGTGTATCTCTGGCCGCGCCTGCACGAATCCTGGCGCAAACTCACCGAAATCCACTGGGGCTGGGTGGCGGCCGCGATCTGGCTACAGGCATTGTCCATGAGCGGATTCGCCAGGGTGCAGAAACAACTGCTCAACGCGGGCGGCGTCGCGGTCAGTCAGCGAAAATCCGTCGCAGTGGTCTACGGTGCGACGGCGATGTCGGTGACCCTGCCCGCTGGTCAGGTGTTCTCCACCGCGTTCACCTATCGGCAGACCAGGCGCTGGGGCGCGAGTCCGATCGTCGCCTCCTGGCAGCTGGTGTTCTCCGGCGTGGTCGCCGCGGTGGGGCTGGCGCTGCTCGGTGTCGGCGGCACGCTGCTGGCGGGCGGGCGAGTCGGCCCGCTGCAGCTGATCCTCGCGCCTGCCGCCGTCGTCGCGCTGGTGTGGGCGGGCAATTACGTCTCACGCAATCCCGGTTCGCTGGCGGCGCTGCTGCGCCAACTGCTCGCGCTGGCCAACCGGCTGCGCAAACGCCCGCCCGACCACGGCGCGAACAAGATCGCCGACGTGCTCGATCAGCTGGAATCGGTGCAGCTCGGTAAGCGCGACGGCGTCTTGGTCGCGCTGTGGGCGCTGGTCCACCGCTTCGCCGACGTGGCCTGTCTCGGCGCGGCCTGCTACGCGGTCGGCGCCGATCCGCGCGTCGCCGGTCTGCTGCTCGCGTTCGCCGTCGGCAAGGCGGTGGGGTCCATCCCCTTCGCGCCCGGCGGCATCGTCTATGTCGACGCGACGCTGATCTACGGTCTCACCGCCGCCGCGGGCCTGCCCGCGGCGCAGGCGGTCGCCGCGGCGTTCGTCTATCGGATGGTGAGCTTCATCCTGGTCGCTGTCGTCGGCTGGATCGTCTTCTTGTTCATGTTCCGCACACGGCAGGCCGACGACGCGGAGTTCGAGAAGGAATTCGAGCAGCGGCGGCTGTGACCGTTCGCCGCGCGCCGGGGACGCGACCTGGTCCGCAGCTACCCCGTTACGCTGGCTCGCGTGAGGAAACTGCTGCCCTTCGTCGCGGATGCGCTGCTCGTCGTCGTCTTCTGCGCGATCGGCAGGCGCAGCCACGACGAAGCGGTGCTCGCGGGCTTGCTGCGCACCCTGTGGCCGTTCGCGGCCGGGCTCGCCGCGGGCTGGGTCGTCGCAGCGGCGCTCGGGTCACGCGCCTCCGATGCCGCCGCACGATTCGACGCCACCGCGCTGTGGCCGACGGGCGTCGTGGTCTGGGCCTGCACCCTGGCCGGGGGCATGCTGCTGCGCGTGGTGAGCGGTCAGGGCACGGCGGTCAGCTTCGTGCTGGTGGCCGGTGTGGTGCTCGCCGTGTTCCTGCTCGGCTGGCGCGCGGTGTACAAAGCCGTGCGGTGATCACGGTTCCGGAGTAGCCAGCGCCTGCAGCATCCTGGCCGCCATCCGCGGGGTCGCGTCCTTGCTGTCCACATCGTTGATGTGGATCGCGAAGACCAGATCGCCCATCGACCCGATCAGCCATCCATCGCCGCCCGCGGTCGCGGCGAAGGCGTCCACGTCCCGGTAGCGCCGCACGCTCGCCAGCTCGGGCGCGTTCGTGGCGTCGCGCAGCATGGCACGCAGCCGGTCGGCGGTCTGCTGCGGCAGCGGCTCGAGCCGGGCGTCGGTGGCGCTGAGCCGTCCGGCCTCGATCATCGGCGGCGGCACCGTACCGCGCACGATCGTCGCCGCGGCGATGGCCATACCGAAGGGACTGGCCAGCACCGCGTCCGAACCACCGCCCTGGAGTACCTGCTCGGCGCTGCGTCCCGCGATGGCGAGGCGTCCGGTCACCTCATCGAGGCCCGGCACCTTGAAGTCGATGCCGACGCCCAGCGCGGTCGCCGCCTCGGCCGCGTCCTGTACGGGGATGTCCTGCGGCGCCTTGCCCTTCGCCGACGCCGCGACGGCGCGGAACAGCTCCATATTGCCGCCCACCGGGTACAGCCCGGTGAACGCCACCGGGCCGTGCTCGCTGGCCTGGCTGTTCTGCGCGACCGCCACCACCGCCCCGCTGGACGGCTGGATCGCCACGATCGAGGCGGGCGTGCCCACACTGACCACCGCGTCCTCGGCGGCGCGTTGCAAGCGCTGGTCCATCGTGCCCGCGATGTCCGGTCCGGGCGGACCCTGCTGACCGGCGAGCTGGGTGATGAAGCGCCCGTCCTGCTCGAACAGCTGGACGCCCCACCCGGAATGCGCCTCCTGGCTCTCCTGCTGCACCTTGCGCAACGCGTCCAGCATCGGCGACCAGACCCGGCGGTCGGCGGAGATCAACCGAGGCTGCTTCTCCATCACCACACCGGGGATCGGAGCCATCCGCGGTTCCAGGATCGCGAAGTCACCCTCGCGCAGGTTCACCGCGACGACCGGCTTGCCCTGCGAGGTGGCCAGCTGCTGCATCAGCGACGGCCCGGTGATCAGCGGCGCGACCGGCTCGATGGCCTCGGCCAGCGCGTTGGTCGACGCGACCGGATCGGGCATCTTGGTGGGATCGAGCTTGACGACATTGATGATCTGCTCGGTCATCAACGGCTCACCGGCGATGTCGTTGACCCGCGGCGCCGGCGTCGGATAGGTGCGCACCAGCCGCACGCTCCGGTTGTGCGCGAGCTGCGGCATCACTACCGCGGGCTCCCAGGAGACCCGCCAGCCGATGGCCAGCTTGCGGACATTGCCCTGCACGCTGTAGTTCCAGTTCTTGCGCTCGCCGAAGCTCCACTCGACGTCCATGCTGAAGATCCCCGACTCCGCGTCCAGCCCGATGAACTGGGTCTTGCGGTAGTCGACCTTGCCGCCCTGGAGCCCGTTGAACATTTGCTTCAAGGTTGCCGAAGCCGCAGTGGGGTACGACGTCAGGTCCGCCGCTTTGGTGTAGTCCTGATCGTCGAGCAGATCCGTGAAGCGCTCCACGACCGCTTCGGCTTCATTCTGCTTCTCGTGTATCCCGCACGACCCGATCCCGAGCGCGAGCGCCGCCACCCCCATGAGTGCCATTGCGCCGCGAACACGAAAGCGGCGGGATCCCCACACGTCCATGTCGCCCACTCTTCACTCTTGTCACTCCAGTAACAAGACCACCGTACCCGAAAAAGACCAGACCGCGATGCCTCCGTAGCGCGGACGTTACCCATGCTCAGCATCCCAATTGTGCCCCGAGATCTCGCACCTCGGGAGGTCTTTCATGATCATCGTCCAGCCGGTCGGGGGCAACCGGCGCCGTTACCGTACCGGCCTTCCGGAAAAGTCGCGCGGTTACCCCCGGACTGGACGTTTCGAATCAATAAATACCCCAAACGGTGCAGAGCGAAGCAACCGGATCCGGGGTTCGCACAGAGCGGAACTCTTTGGCCTGTTTGCGCAGTAATCTTGTAATCACTGAAGCACCACACCACAGTAAGTAGGTGACCCGTCATGAGAAACGCACACCGCGGCCGGGGTTTCGGACGGACAGGCGGTTGGCAGCAAGCCGACCTGCCGGACCCCTCGGACGTTCCCGACTGGTTCGCCGGGAGGTTGCCCAGTGAGTGGTTCACCGGTCCCCCGGTGATCGAGGTGGATCGCGACGAGATCGTCGTCATCGGTGAGCTGCCGATCCCGCGACCGGAGAAACCGGACACCACCGACGACCCTGCCGACCCTGCCGACGCTGCCGCCGACGACAACGCGGCCCCGACAGGGGAGGTACCGCGCGCGACCAAGGAGGGCGCGATCGCCCGCTTCCGCGAATCCACCCGGCCTGCCCGCATGCAGATCGCGAACGAAGCGCAGCACCGCTATCGGCGCAATGTGGCCTGGGGCGTCTCGGTGGACGGGGAACGCATCCTGTTCACCCACCTGGCCGTCCCCGTGATGACGCGGCTGCGCCAGCCGGAACGCAAGGTTCTCGACACCTTGGTCGACGCCGGTGTCGCCCGTTCCCGTGCCGACGCGCTGGCCTGGACGGTGAAGCTGGCGGGCAAGCACGCGGAGGCGTGGCTGGAGGAATTGCGCGAAGCCATGCGCAAGGTCGATGACCTGCGCTCGGAAGGTCCGCAGGGGCTGTAGGCGGTCGGGTCTAGTGTTGCGTGCATGGCTGTGACCGCTGACGCGACACCGGGCCCGATCCTCGTTCTGAACGGTCCGAACCTGAACATGCTCGGCATCCGGCAACCGGAGGTCTACGGGTCGGCGACGCTGGAGGATGTCGTGGAGTTGTGCAAGCGGACCGCGACGAAGTTCGATCGGGAGATCGTCGCCTTCCAGTCCAATTCCGAAGGCGCGCTCATCGACCGGATCCATCAGGCGCGGGGCGTGGAGTCGGGCATCGTGATCAATCCCGGCGGCCTGACCCACACCTCGGTGGCGCTACGGGACGCGCTGGTGATTCCGGAACTCCCCATCGTCGAGGTGCACATCAGCAATGTGCACGCACGTGAAGAGTTCCGGCACCACTCCTACATCTCTCCGATCGCGACCGCGGTGGTCGCGGGAATGGGCATACAGGGTTACGCCGCCGCCATCGAATTCCTGGCCCGCTCGGCCTGAGTTCACTTCAGCTGGAAGACCGGAAACCCTGGCGCGATGGCGGCGAGTTCCTCGTCGGTGGCGTCCTTGGTCACGCCCTCGAAGAATCTGCCGACCTCCCAGCCCCACTTCCGCAGGTAGAGCCGCAGCAGGGGCACCTTGTCGGCATCGGCCACCTCGGCGGCGGTGAACGCTTCGACCTTGCGGCCGAGCCGCAGCTCGCCCCCGCCCGCCACGCGAAGGTTGCGCACCCACTGCGTGTGCCCACGGGGTGCGACGAGGAAGCGCTCGCCGTCCTCCCGCACCATGAGGTTGACCATCGTGGTGCGCCACTCGCCGCTCTTGCGCCCACGCACCGCGAGCAGTCGCGAACCCATGACACTGATGCCCAGCTTGGGCAGCAGATTGAAGATCCGGCTGAAGAACGCCTCGAGTCCGGCGGGGCCGATGTAGCGGGTGCTGTGGTCCATGACTACTCCTCTTTGTGAGCACTGCTCTCTATGGAGAGAAGTGTTCCACGATGGGCGCCACGGAGTCAAGAGCACTGCTCTCTATTGCTTCGGCATCGCCGCTCCACGCACGAGGCCTACTGCGACTGCGCGGCAGTCTCCGGCTCCGGCAGAACGTCTCCCGTCTCCAACAACGTCTTGAGGTTGGACAAAATGCTCGGCCAGCCGCCGCGGATCGCTTCCAGGACCGCACTGCCCGGTTCGAAGCCGTCGTGCACGACGGTCAGCTTGACGACCTCGCCCTGGGGCTCGATCTCGAACGCCACCTTGGAACGGGGCTCACGCGCCCACGCGGCGACATCGTCCGGGTTCATCTCGAAGGCCTCGGCGAAGGCGGGGTCGAACGTGTGCCAGGTGTAGGACAGGCGGCGGTACGGCTCGGATTCGAGCACCACTTGCTCGGGGTCCTTGTTGGCCCAGCCCCGCTGCCGCCACTCCATCACCGAGCCCGGACGCCAATCCGTGTCGAAGCCGGCGCCCCAGTAACGATCGGTGAACACCGGGTCGGTGAGCGCCTGCCACAGCTTTTCGGGAGTGGTCTTGATGTAGGTCGTGTAGACGAATGCGTTGTCGCCCATGGGTTGTTCCTCCAGTGCTCTCTTCAGGTCGGCGAGGATGCCGACCTGCGCGCGGTCGTACCGGTTGATCCAGCGTTCGGCGATGGCGTTGATGGGCTCGGCATTGAGGTAGTGCAATTTCTCCCGGCCGCTGCGCCGGGTCGTGATGAGGTTGGCCGCCTCCAGCATCGCGAGATGCTTGCTCACCGACTGGCGGGCCATCGCCAGTCCGGCGCACAACTCCCGCAGCGTCTGCCCGTTGCGGGCATTCAGGCTGTCGAGCAGCCGCCGCCGACTCGGATCGGCCAACGCCCGGAACACCTCGTCCATCGTCCACCTTCCCAACATGCAGCCGGTAGGCTGCCCATTTACTATAGGCAGCCTTATGGCTGCATATCAAGCCACGAAAAACCTCGCAGAGTCGGTCGGGTTTCTCGCCCGGCTGGGCGAGGAACCGACCGACTCTGCGAGGTCGGGGTATCAGGAGGGATCGCGGAGCAGGGCGTAGGTGGAGACAGGGGTGCCGGCCTTCTCGCTGGCAGCAATGGCTTTACGCCAGAGGCCTTGGGCAGTGTGCGAGAGGATGGCGTCCACGCCGACTTCCTCACTCGCGTCGATGATGTGCTGCGCGCCCGCGTCCATCATCTTCAGGCTGGCCAGGGAGGCCCAGCCGCCGTTCTGGTTGGCGACCGAGAACTCCTCCATGAAGTAGGGAAAAGCGGCGGCCGAGCGAATCGCGAACGGGACGAACGCGGCGATGTCGTGGCCGGAGCGGTCGATCATGGCGGTGGCCTGGTCGAAGGCGAGCAACCACGGATGGAAGATGGTCAGCAGCCCCTGGTAGAAGACCTGCGCCAAGCCGTCGTCCGTGCCGAGGTACTCCTGCGGGCTCAGCGGGCGCAGCAGCTCGGCGTGCGCGTCGAACACCTCGCGAGGACCGCTGTAGAAGATGTAGGACGCCGGGTGCACGATGTTGTCCCCCGCCGACATGACGCCGCCGGAGATGAACTCCGCGCCGTGCGAGCGAACCCACTGCGCGCCCTTTCGCGCCTTCTCCGGCGAATCGGAGGACAGATTCGCGATCACCTTACCCTTCAGATGACCGGCCGCCTGGCCCAGCACGTCGTACATGGCCGCGTAGTGGGTGAGGCTGAGCACGGTCACCTCGTTGGCGTCGAGCGCGTCGGCGACGGTGGCGGCGCGCTTCGCACCGAGTTCCACCATGGCGTCGACCTTCTCGGGGCTGCGGTTCCACACCGTCACCGCGACGCCGGCTTCCAGGAAAGCCCGGACCATCGCCTGACCCATCGGCCCCAAGCCGACGACGGAGACAGCGCGGGCGGGGGTCTGCTCGGACATGATGTGTTCCTTCGATTCTCGTTCGGATTTGCGTCGGCGCCGGGATCCATGGTCGTTCCCGCAGGTAGAGTCGGGAAGACCGAACGTCGAGGTGCGGTTGCTTACTTCGAGGTTCGAATCGAGGTCAAAGGAGCGCGGTGGGCATGAACAGTGACGCGGATCACGATATATGCGGTATGACGGTCGCGATCGACGTTGTCGGCGGCAAGTGGAAACTGCACCTGATGTGGGTGCTCGGCACCGGCCCCCAGCGCTTCGGCCAGATCCGCAGGATGCTCGAGGGGGTCAGCGAGAAGGTGCTCGCCGAAAACCTGCGCCAGCTCGAGTCGACCGGCGTGGTGCATCGCGAGGTCTACCCCGAGGTCCCGCCCCGAGTCGAATACTCGCTCACCCCGCTGGGCAAGGAGCTGGCCGTGGCGCTGCGTCCGCTCGAGGAGTGGGGCGAACGGCACCGGCACGAACTGGCCGCGAAACTGCTGGCGTCGGCGAGTTAGACCGATCGCTCGACGGCGATCCGCGCGCCGACGCGTTCGAGCAGCATCGCCGCCTCGGCCATCGAACGGTCCGGGTCGGGTTCCAGATCGGCGAGCGCATGACAATCCGCGAAGCCCGCGGCCCGGATCTCGTCGGGTTCGAGCAGCGTGCGACCGACGACAGCGACCACCGGGACGTTCGCCTTCCGGGCAGCCGCGCACACGCCGACCGGGGCTTTGCCGTGCAGACTCTGTCGATCGAGTGAGCCTTCACCGGTGATGACCAAAGCGACGTCCGCGAGCAGATCGGGGAACTCGAGCAGTTCCAGAACGACCTCGATGCCGCTGCGCACCCGCGCGCCCAGCACGGCGAGCGCACCGAAACCGGTCCCGCCCGCCGCGCCCGCGCCCGGTTGCCGGGCGAAGCCGGATCCGACGAGTTCGGCCCAGGTGGCGAGCGCGGATTCGAGAACCTCGACTTCGGCGGGGCCCGCTCCCTTCTGCGGTGCGTAGACCGCGGCGGCGCCGGTGGGCCCGAGCAGCGGATTGTCGACATCGCAAGCGAGCGTGAACGACGTGCTCGCCACACCGGAATGCAGGCCGGAGCAGTCCAGCCGTGCAGCCCGGGTCAGCACCGCCGCGCCGCGCGGCAGTTCCCGGCCCTCGGCGTCCAGGACGCGCACGCCGAGTGCCTGCAGCATGCCCGCGCCGCCGTCGGTGGACGCGCTGCCGCCCAGCCCGAGCGTGATCTCTGCGACCCCATGGTCCATCGCGTGTGCCAGCACGACCCCGAGCCCGAACGTGCTCGCGTGCAACGGATCGAGCCGCCCCTCGGGCAGGGTCGCGAGACCGACGACCGCGGCCAGTTCGACGACCGCGGTCGCACCGCGCCGAGCATAGGCCGTACGGGTGGGCACGCCGGTAGGTCCCGGAGCGGTCAGTTCCACACGCGTCCAACCGGCCGCGAGGAACGCCTCGACCGTGCCGTCACCGCCGTCTGCGACCGGCACCTGCCGGACCTCGGCATCCGGCGCGGCACGCCGCAACCCCGCGGCCAGTGCCGCCGCCACTTCCGGCGCGGTGAGCGACCCCTTGAACTTGTCCGGAGCGACGATCACTCGCGTGGCGGATGCTCGTGTCATCCCCACATTCTCGGACCCGGCCGGACCGGCCGCACCACACGGCGCGACCGCCGAGAGGAACGCCGTCAAGCCGCAGTGCCGAACGTCCGACCCGACACGCCGGTTATCCGGACCTGCTACTCGCACCTCTGCACGGAGGTGCCGGTCGCGTGCTGCGCGAATCCGCCCGGCCAAGAACCGCCGACCAGCCACGCGCGTGTGCCGCATCTCGCAGCGGCACACAGGTCCGGGGACACGGCTCGACTCGGGCCGCGATGCCGTGCGCCCGCTCAAGTCGCGGGCAGTGGCGCCTGATCGGCTCGGGTGATGTCGACCTTCCCGGTGCGCAGATAGGTGAGCACGGCCTCGTCCACCGCGGGATTGCCGCGACCGAACGTGCCGTGGTCACCGCCCTCGACGACCACCAGCGCACCGCCCAGCGCCGCGGCCATGGCCGGGCCGCCTTCGTACTTGGTCAGCGCGTCGTGGCGGCTCTGCAGCACCAGCGGCGCGGTGCGCAGGCCGGCACCGGTGATCGGCACCGGTTTCGTCACGGGCTTCCATGACCCACAGGCCATTCCGGAGCGCACCAGGTCGGCGCGCGCGTCCATCGCGTTGCCGCCGGAAGCTATGGTGCCGACCGCTGCGCCGAGCAACTCCGGCCTGCCGCTCACGGCATTCTCGTTGCAGGTGATCGCGCTGAACACGAAACGCCCGGTGGGGTCGGTCGAGGTGGCGCCCTCGATGGCCCGCAGGCGCTGCACGTTCGCCGGATCGGCCGCCGCGTCGGCCATCGCGCGGGCGAAGGTCGGCCAGAAGGTGCGGGTGTAGGTGGCCACGGTGGTCGCGCCCAGCAACGGCACTTGCGCGGAGACACCGCCGGTCACCAGAGTGCGCAACAGGTTCTGCACTTTGCCGAGTTGCTCGACGCTGCCGTTGTAGCCGTCCCTCGCGATCTCGGCCAGCGGCTCGGGCAGCGCACCGGGCAGGTCTGCGACACTCGCGGGCGGTGGGGTCAGGTTGGCGTACCAGCCGCCCCCTTGCGCGGCCGCCAGCCGGACCCAGTTGCGGTAGACCTGCAAGGCGGTGTCGCCGAGGTGGTATTCGTCGTCGTGTTCGGCGATCCAAGTGAACAGATCGTCCAGGCGCTGTTTCCCCGCGACCTGCTGTTGGGCGAATTCCTCGGTCCACACCCAATCCGGGTGGACGTTGGAATCCAGGATCATGCGGTCCACCCGGTCGCCGAACAACGCGGCGTAGACCGCGCCGAGGTAGGTGCCGTAGGAGGTGCCGAGGTAGCCGATCCGTTCCAGCCCGAGCGCCGCGCGCACGGCGTCGATGTCACGCGCGGTGTTCTCGGTGGTGATGGTGGCCAGATATCCGGGCTGCGCCGCGTCGCACGCCTTCTTGATGGCGTCGCGGTTGCCGCCGCCCAACGATACCTGTTGCCCCTCACCATTTTTCGCGCTCGCGCCGCATTCCAGCGGTGTCGCCCATCGCAGTCCGCGCGGCTGGACGGCGATCCGGTCGTAGCGCTCGGCGAGTTCGGCGGGGAACACGTTCAACCGGCGCGCCCAATAGTCCAGCGCGTCCGCACCGGGTCCGCCAGGATTGGCGAACAGGACTCCCTGCCGTTCGCCGGTGGCGGCGATCCGGCTGACGGTCAGCTCGATCTTCGTCCCGTCCGGGTCGGCGTAGCTCATCGGAACACTGACGACGGCGCACTGCACGCCCCGGTCGGCGGGCACAGCCCCGTCGGGACACTTGCCGAACGCGACTCCCGGCGCGGCGCTCGCAACGCCGGTGGCGATCGATCCCCCGAGCAGGCCCACGGCGACGACGGTGGCCGCGGCCCGCGAAACACGCAGTGTCCTCAACATTTTCCGTACCTCCCCGGGCGTGCCCATCGCGTGCGACGACGGACCCGACCAAGAGCATTCTGCGCAGGCCCGGCGGGACAGACAAGTCGGTGGCGGGATTCCGCCCGGTCCGGTGTGTGATTTACCCGGACACGGGCGCACAGAGTAGCGTCGAGCCATGTCGACCGAGGTCAGCAATAACACCGCACTGGAACGTTTCGAAATCTACGTCGACGGTGCGATCGCCGGCTACGCCGAATACCAGGACACGGCCTCCGAGCGCGCGTTCGTGCACACCGAGATCTACCCGCGGTACGAGGGCCAGGGCTATGCGCGGCTGCTGGTGGAGACCGCGCTGAACAACACCCGCGAGGACAAGCTCGGCGCGCTGCCCATGTGCCGGACGGTCCACCATTTCATCGAGACCCGCCCCGAATACCTCACGATGGTGCCGCATTGGGCGCGCGACCGGCTCAACCTGCCGCAGTAGGCGTTCAGTACGCCGCGACGGCGCCGTCGAGCGCCTCCTGCAGATCGGTGCGCACCAACCGGGCGATGTCGCCGGGCCGGGTCGGCAGGTCGAGCACCGGGACATTGAAGTAGAAGCTGGCCCCCTTGACCTCCTCCTTCGTCGGCCGCACCGCGGGGTCCCGGCGCGGTCCGTAGCTCAGCGCCATGGACACCAGCACGGGCTCGGCGCCGAGCTTCATCGCACGGAACGCGATGTGCCCGATGCCGCTGCCGACCGCCTGCACCCGGGCCGGGTCCACGTCGTTGCAAGTGCCCTCCGGGAAGACCGCGACGCCGTCGCCGCGGGCCATCCGCTCCGCGCAGACGTCCATCATGCGCTGACCCGCGGCGTTCACCGCGCGGATGCCGTGGTCCTTGCCGCGGAACACCGGGATGCCGCCCATCATGTCGATCTTGCGCCGCTGATCGGGATCGACGAACAGTTCGTCCTTGGCCAGTACGCGCACCCGGCCGATCACCCGCCGTAGGCCGCTGCGCCACGCCGCCGCGGCCACGGTGTAGGGGTCGTTCTCGGAGAGATGGTTGATCGCGATCAGCAGCGGCCTGCCCTGCCTGACCACCGCACGGAGCGCTTCGCGGGCGCCGCCGGCGTAGGTGACGCGCGGATGGTAGCGGCGGCCGAGAATGGCGTAGGCCCCCCATGCCTTCAGGCGGTTCTGGCGATGATCGCGGTAGAAGTCGTACACGGTGTCGCTGTTCTCGAGGCGCACCTCGGGCGGTTCCATGGCCTGGACTCTACGATGTCGCCCCGGTAGCGCGACGCGCCGTCCGGCATCGGTCCCGGCCCGGCTCGGCAAATCGATAAGACAGAAGTCGGCCGCAGAAGGCGCATTGTGGGCGAACAGCTGCGATGATGTCCGAGTGGCACGCGCAGAAGACCCGGACGATCGGAAGACTCGCGGCGGGCACGGCGACCGTAGACGACGCGATTCCCGGCACGGCGAGCAGGTGGTTCGTGCCGGAACGCTGCTGGTATCGGCCACCGAACTGGTCGAGCCGACCTTCCGGCGCACCGTCGTCTACATCATCGAGCACAACGAGGCGGGCAGTCTCGGCGTCGTGCTCAACCGCCCGAGCGACACGGCTGTGCACGAGGTGCTGCCGCGCTGGACGGAGGCGGCCGCGGCGCCGCGCACACTGTTCATCGGCGGCCCCGTGAAACGGGATGCCGCGCTGTGCCTGGGCACCGTCCGGGTCGGCGCGCAGATCGAGGGCGTCCCCGGACTGCGCCGCATCGACGGGCGCGTCGTCCTGGTCGACCTGGACGCCGATCCCGAGCGGGTCGGCCCGCTCGTCGAGGGCATCCGGATCTTCGCGGGCTACGCGGGCTGGACCTTCGGCCAGCTGGAAGGCGAGCTGGAGAACAACGACTGGATCGTGGTGTCGGCGTTGCCGTCCGATCCGATCAGCACCGGCCGTCCCGATCTGTGGGCGCACGTGCTGCGCCGCCAGCCGCTTCCGCTGTCCCTGCTGGCGACACACCCGATTGAACTCGAACGCAACTGAGAACGTGTACTCCTCGTAGGACCAAAAGGAGACACGACATGGGATACGACAACTGAACCGGCAAGCGCATGGGTGACTCATCGGGTGCACCCACACGCCGGCCCCGCAATCCGAGCGGAGAGGTATCCAGTTGTGCGCAAGACACGCGGCGGGATGAGCCAGCCTGACGACCAGTCCGAATTGATGCGGACTCTCTATCGCGAACACGCCACCCCACTGTGGCGGTACACGCTCGGCTTGGTGCGAGATCCGGGACGGGCAGAGGACATCGTGCAGGAAACATTGCTGCGGGCCTGGCAACGCCCCAACGTCTTGGATCAGTCCACCATGTCGGCGCGGGCGTGGCTGTTCACCGTGGCGCGCAATCTCGCCGTGGATGAGCACCGCAGCGCCCGCAGCAGGCGCGAGTTCCGCACCGACAATCCGCCCGAACGGGCGGCTCCGGACCAGTCCGACCGCGCACTGGACGGCTGGCTGGTCGCCGACGCTCTCGGCAGGCTCAGCGCCGACCACCGCGAGGTGATCGTGCGGGCCTACTACCGGGGGCTGTCCACCCACCAGATCGCCGAGGAACTCGACGTCCCGGCGGGCACGGTGAAGTCACGGATGCACTACGGTATGCGCGCGTTGCGCCTGGCACTACAGGAGATGGGGGTGACGAATCAATGACGGACATCACCGACGACTACACCACGTGGGACGCCCCGTACGTGCTCGGCTCCCTCACCCGCGACGAGCGCCTGCGATACGAGAGCCATCTCGCCAGCTGCCCCGACTGCCGGGCGGCCGTGGGAGAACTCGCGGGCCTGCCGGGCATGCTCGCTCTCGTGGAGACCGAAGTCGCGACCGCGATGATCGAGTCGCGGGCGGGCGAGGTCCCGGATTCGGCTCCACCGCCGATGCCGCCGCTCCCGCCACCACCGCGGCTCGCCGACGCGGCCGAACGGAGGCGCCGCCGCAGCGGGTGGACCTCGGTCGGCATCGCGGTGGCCTCGGCCGCGGCGGCGGCGGCGATCGCGGTCCCCATCGCGGTCTCGGTGTCCGGGTCGGACGGCGCACCGGACCCGGGAACCAGTGAGCAGGCGTTCGTCGAACGTCAGATGAATCCGCTGGAGCCGACGCCGGTCTCGGCGAGCTTCAAACTCCTTCCGGCCGACGGCGACCGGACCCGCGTCGTGATGTCCTGCAGCTATCCGCCGGGCGAGCAGTTGCGCTACGACTGGAACCTCGCGCTGTACGTCACCCGCGCCGACGGGCAGCAGCAGCAACTCGACCAATGGCCCGCGGGCCCCGGCACCGAGCTGACCATCGACCGGACCATCGACGGCCCGCCCGACCAGGTCCGCTCGGTCGAGATCCGCGCGGCGAACTCCGGGAAGGTGCTGCTCGTCGGCACGGTCTGACCGGTTGAACGACCTCCGGGGCATTGTCCGCGGGGGTCGTCGGTCCGGCACCTGACGCTCGGGGCGCGCGCGGCGGCTAGATGTCCAAGTCCTCGATCTTCGGCCCCTCGGCCAGGTCCACCACCCGCCGATAGAGCATGTCGGGCAACTGCCCCTTCAACTCGTCGAGCGAATCCACGACGACGAAGATGAACTCACCCCAGTCCTGCTGCCCGAGACCGAGCAGGCGCCGCCAGCTTTTCGGGTCCTTCCAGTCCTTGAGCCAGCTCGTACCGGCGTCGGCGGGGTATTCGTCCCAATTCGAATACTGAGCGTGCATCACGTACTTGCCCTTGCGCGTGCGATAGACCCGGACATGCTCGATCCGCGTATCGTTGACATCGCGCCACTCTCCGAGCAGGGTGCCGGAGAAGCGCACCTGTCGGACACCATCGCGACCGACCCCGAGCACGACCTCGTCGTAGCCTTCCAGCCGGCCCTCCTCGAGTTCGATGAACCGGCGCAGTGCCGTGACCACCGCCCCCGAGAGGTTGCCGCCGACGAGTTCCTGCGCACGCTGGAAGAGCGGCAGGTCGTCATCGGCAACATAGATCGTCTTGTTGGGCATGCCCCAACTATACGTAGATGTATACGTACACGCAAGCACGGCGGTATCGCCCGCTGATCACCCGTTGAACCGTTCGGCGGCCGACTCCGTATCACTCATATACGCAGTCGAGTTTTCGTCAGCGGGGAAGGAGTGCCGATGCGGACTCGGGTCGTGGATTATCTGGTGCGAGCGGCTTCGACGCTGGGGGTGCGGCACATCTTCGGGGTGGACGGCGCCAATATCGAGGATCTGTACGACGCGATCTTCGACGCGCCGGGCGACGTGACGGGGGTGGTCGCCAAACACGAGTTCTCCGCGGCCACGATGGCCGACGGCTACGCCCGCACCACCGGCGGATTCGGCGTGGTCGCGGCGACCTCCGGCGGTGGCGCGATGAATCTGGTCGCCGGACTCGCCGAATCGTTCGCATCGCGAGTGCCCGTACTCGCGTTGGTCGGGCAGCCCCCGACCGCCTTGGAGGGCAGCGGCGCGTTCCAGGACACCAGCGGACGCGCGGGCGCCATCGACGCCGTCCGCCTCTTCGGTGCGGTCAGCACCTATTGCGCGCGGGTGGAGAACGCCGCCGACCTGCCCGATCAGCTCGACAGGGCGGTGACTGCGGCTCGGCGCGGCGGGCCGGCGGTACTGCTGCTGCCCAAAGACGTACAGCAAGCCGATATGGGCGAGGTGGAGCCATTCCGTCCCAGCCCTAGGACGCATCGGTCCGATCACGCGGGAATCGCCCGCGTGCGCGCCGCGCTCACCACTGCCCGGCACACCGGGAAGATCGTGATCGTCGCGGGCGATCAGGTCGCGCGCGACGACGCTCGCGCCGAGCTGGCTCGCCTGGCCGCCGCACTGGACGCCGCCGTGGGTGTCGCGCCGGACGCGAAGGACACCTATGACAACACCGATCCCGCTTTCTGCGGTGTCACGGGCAGCATGGGTCATCCCGAACTGGCCGCGGCCATCCGGTCCTCGGCGCTGTGCCTGCTGATCGGCACCCGATTGCCGGTCCCCACCCGCGCCGGCTTGGAGACTTCGCTCGCCGAGTGCACGGTGGCGAGCATCGGCGTGGCGCCGCCGTACCTGCCCGCCATCCACGCGACCAGTACCGATCTCTCCCGCACGCTCGCCGGCCTCGCCGACGAACTGGATGACGACAGCGCCGGATCCGAACGCGTCCGCGCGGCGCGACCGCCGACTGTCCTCCGCGTGCCGACCTCCTCCGGTCCCGGCCTGCGTTACCGGGATCTCGTCGAGACGATCGACGCCGCGTTGCCGGAAGGCACCGACGTCTTCGCCGACGCAGGCAATACCGGCGCGGCCGTCGTGCACCATCTCCAAGTCCCACGGGACGGACGGTTCGTGGTCGCGCTCGGCATGGGCGGGATGGGTTACGCGTTCGGCGCGGGCATCGGATCCGCGTTCGCGCGGCACGCGCGGACGGACGGCGTACGGCGCACGGTGGTCATCGCCGGGGACGGCGCGTTCTACATGCACGGCATGGAGCTGCACACCGCGATCGAGCATGCCCTGCCGGTCACCTTCGTCGTGCTGAACAACAACGCGCATGCGATGTGCGTGACCAGGGAGCAGCTGTACTACCGGGACCGCTACAGCTTCAACCGATTCCGTCCGGCCTATCTCGGGGCGGGCGTCGCCGCGATGTTCCCCGAACTGCCCGCGTTCTCGGTGCACACCGTCGGTGATCTCGCCGCCGCGCTACACCACTGCCTGGAGATCGAAGGGCCGTCGTTCCTTTCGATCGAATGCGACCCCGACGAGGTCCCTCCGTTCCTGCCGTTCCTGACCACCATCGAGCAATCCAGGAACCCCGGATGAACACCCGCTTCGCCGGCAACGGTGCCGCGCCCATGCCAGCCAAGAGGAGTATCACCATGACCACCAGTTCTGCCCCCGCCCTCGGTGACATTCCGGAAGGAGGGTTGCCGGGTGTGCTGCGCATCGAGAACTCCGACAAGGACGCGACCGAGCCGATCATCATCGACATGCTTCGGTCGGTGTATCCGCACGACCAGATCTACGGCGAATACTGTCCGGTGCAGGGATACATCGAGGCGCCGCCGCGAGAGGTCTACGAATACCTCGCCGACCCCCGGTCGATGGAGGAGTGGACCTACGGCCTGCGCGGGTTTGTCGAGACCGACGAACCAGGACTGTGGCTGGCCTACGACCGGCTCGGCGCGGAGACCAAGATCTACACCCGTACCGTCGCGAACCCCGACGCGATGACGGTCGACTACCACTGCGCGTGGGACCAGTCGAAACACCTGTGGATGATCTACCTGCTGCGCGTGATCGATGCGCAGGTGGTGTTCGACAGGCCGGGTTCGGTGGTGCTCTGGGTGAACTGCAAGCACCCCTTCTATGACAACAACCCCTTCCCCGAGACCGCGCCACCGGAGCGGCCGGAGTGGGTCGGCGACTTCTGGGAGATGTTCTCGGCGGGTCACCAGCTGGAGATGGACAACCTCAAGGCCATCTGCGAGTACCGGGCCGCGCACGGCCTGCCCGTCAAGCCCGACTGGATGAAGTGAGACGCCCGTGAACACCCCCATGCACCAGAACATGCCCGGCCTGCCGCCGGTCAGTCTCGTCGACGTGGCGAGCTACCTGCCCGGCGAGCCGGTCGGCACCGAGTACTTCACTCAGTTCGCGCGCTCGGACCGGATGGCGAAGAACGTCATGTTCCGCGCACCCAAAGGCCGCCATCACGCGGCGCGCGACGAGACCGCGGTGGACATGGTCGAACGCGCTGTCGCGCCGCTGATCGAACGCAACGGCGCCGACGCCATCGCCGAGGTCGACGTTCTGATCACCCACACCCAGCTGCCGGACAATCCGGTGCTCGGCTGCGGGCCCGAGGTCGCGCGACGGCTCGGTATCCGTCCCTCGTTCGTCTACGACGTGCACAACAGCGGGTGCGCGGCGTTCGTGCACATGATGGCGATGGCCCGGATGATCCTGCAGAGCACCTCCGCCCGCACCGCGCTGATCGCGGCGACCCAGAACTGCGCGGGATCGGTGTTCACCCAGACCGAGATCCGCAAGCTGGCCCAGGCGCCGGTACCCGGCGACGGCTGCGGTGTGGGACTGCTCCGCAAGGACGACAGCGCGCCGATTCTCGACATCGAATGCCGTACCTATCCCGAATTCGCCGGCGACATGGCGTTTTCCACCCATGGCGTGCGCAAGTACTGGGAGCCGGGCGAGGGCCAGGCCAGCGTCAGCTTCACCGAGTCCAAGGTCGCCAAGGTGTTCTCCCGCGGCAACCGGCTGGTTCCGGAAGTGGCTCTCGCGGTGTGCGATCGGATCGGCGTGCGGGGACGTGACGTCGACACGTTCGTCACCAACCAACCCAACCGGCTGTTCCTGCGCAACTGGCACGACGCGCTGGAGCTTCCGCCGCAGCGGCATCCCGACACCTTCGACTCCTGCGGGAATCTGTTCGCCGCCGGTATCCCGGTGACCCTGGACGTGGAGAACCGGGCGGGACGGCTACCCAACGGATCGCTGGTTTTGATGGCGGCGTTCGCGCACGCGGGCGACTTCGCGGGCGCGGCCGCCGTCCGCTGGGGAGCGGCGCGATGAGCGTGCACGTCATCGACGGCACCCGGCCCTCCACCCGCCGGACGACCCGGGTGCCGCCCCGATTCGACCTCTCCCTGAGCGAAAATCCGTTCCCACCGCTGCCTTCGGTGCTGCGGGCCGTGCACATGACGCTCGCTCAGGCCAACCGGTACCCGGAGTTCCTCCCGCGGCGGCTGCCGACGCTGATCGCGGGCCACGTGGGCGTGCGGGCGGAGCAGATCGTGGTCGGTTCGGGCGCGACCGGCGTGGCGCTGCAGATCATGCAGACGTTGACCACGCCGGGAGCGGAGATCGTCTACAGCTCGCCGACATTCGACGGGTACCCGATCATGGCCGAGATGACCGGCCTCACGGCCGTGCCGGTGCCGCTGGACCCGACAGGCAAGCAGGACCTGCGGGCGATGCGCCGCGCCATCAACCGGCGAACCGCCCTGGTAGTGGTGTGCCGTCCGCACAACCCCACCGGAACGGTGATTCCGGCGGACGAGCTGAAAGCATTCCTGTCCGACGTGCCGACCCGCGTTCCGGTGATCCTGGACGAGGCATACGTCGAATTCCTCGGCGCCGCAGAACACGCCGACCCGCTGGCGCTGATCGCGAAGCATCCCGATCTGCTGATTGTGCGCACCTTCTCGAAGGCGTATGGCTTGGCAGGTCTGCGCATCGGCTACGCCGTCGGCCGAGCCGAGCTGATCGCGCGCGTCAACCGGCTGCAACTTCCTTTCGGGGTGGGCGCGGCGGCGGTGGCCGCGGTCGCGGCTTCCTACGCCGCCGAACCAGAACTCGCCGCACGAACCCTTCGCATCACCGAGCAGCGAGACGCGCTCCGCGGCGCGCTACTGGCTCGCGGGTACGCGATACCGGAGAGCCACGCCAACTTCCTGTACGTCCCCGGCCCCGGCGCTACCACCGCCCTGCGCCGCGCGGGCATAGCCGCGAAGTCCTATCCCGACGGCAGTGCCCGGATCGCCGTCGGTGACCTCTCCGCCGACCATGCGGTCCTCCAAGCCCTCTCGACACGCACTCCTTGACCGGGGTTGGACGACAGTTCTTCACACTCCAGGCGCATATGCGCCAGACTCCCGTGCGCGCGCGTTCGCCGTTTGAGCAGCCAGGCATGAGGTGGTTCGATCGTGAAGGTGTGGCGCGAATTCGAGGCCAACGCGGCGCCTGCCCGAGGGACGGCGAGTCGTGTGCTGTTCCGGTTCGCCGTGGGGCGGTGGGCGTTCATCCTGCGTCAAACGGTCATCGAGCCCGGCGGCAGCAGCGGATGGCACTATCACGACGGGACACTGTTCGTGCTGGTCGCACGGGGGACCCTCGATCATCCGGGCGCGGATTGCGCGCCGGTCACCTACCGGCACCTGCGAGTCTTCCGTGAACCGAGTGGTCCGCGCTATCCACACGTGGCGCGCAACCTCGGGCCGGTGCCGGTACTGCTTTGCGTGCTCTACGTCACCCCGGTCGGCAGCCCGCTGTCACGCGGTGTCACGCCGCCGGAGTGCGCGCGAGACGCGGAGTGAACGCCCGCGCGCTCGAACCGGACCAGGCCCGGCCGATCAGCGTCAGCCCGCGGGCTGGCAGGCGTCGCGGAGTGAGCAGGCGCCACAAGAGTTACCGCATCCGCCGGTAGCGGGCGGCGGGGCGATGGCTTCGGCCGCCTGCGCGGCGGCATTCGCGCCCGCGCCGAGGGTGAACAGCGCTATCACGGCGGCTCCAGCCGCGACCACGAGTCCGGCGATCCCGCCCGCGACCAGCGCGACGAGGCCACCGGCGAACAGCAGCGCCCCCGCCCCGATCGAGGTGGGAGCGGCGACACGGTTGGCGACGCGGAACGTCTCGTCGGTGGACAACGCGGCCTCGGTGTGGACCCCGAAGAAACGATTGCGGGGCAACCGGCCGATCAGTCCGAGTGCGCCGGTTGTGACGGCCACGACAGCCGACACGAACAGGACGAGAGCGACGACGAACACCCATGCAGGCTAGCGCATCGGTGCCGACCGGCCACCGACGGGCGGCCCGTCGGCGAACCGGCCGGAAGTCCAGGCCAGCCCGATTTCCGGTCCAGCCGAGGGGACGTTCTACCCTGATAGACGAAGTTTGTCGGGGATCGGCGACCACAAGAAGGCAGGACCGTGCAAGACACACGCGTAACCGAAAGCGATGTACCAGAGCACCGGTACAACGCGGAGCTTGCCGGCCGCATCGAGCGCCGGTGGCAGCGGACGTGGGACGAACGCGGAACCTTCCACGCACCGAACCCGGTGGGCCCGCTGGCCGGCCCGACTCCCCCGGACAAGCTGTTCATCCAGGACATGTTCCCGTACCCGTCCGGCGCGGGCCTGCACGTCGGGCACCCGCTCGGCTACATCGCCACCGACGTCTTCGCGCGCTATCACCGCATGCACGGCCGCAACGTGCTGCACGCTCTCGGCTACGACGCCTTCGGCCTGCCCGCCGAGCAGTACGCGGTGCAGACCGGCGCGCACCCGCGCGACACCACCGAGTCGAACATCGCCACGATGCAGCGCCAGCTCGACCGGCTGGGGCTCGGGCACGACCGGCGCCGCTCGTTCGCGACCACCGATCCCGAGTACTACCGCTGGACCCAATGGATCTTCCTGCGCATCTACAACGCCTGGTACGACCAGGAAGCCGATCGCGCCCGCCCGATCGCCGAGCTGGAGGCCCAATTCGCCTCCGGGGCACGGCCGGTTCCGGACGGCCGGGACTGGGCAACGCTGAGCACGGCCGAGCGTGGCGCGTTGCTGGACTCGTATCGACTGGTGTACCAGACCGATTCGGTCGTCAATTGGTGTCCCGGTCTGGGCACCGTGCTGGCCAACGAAGAAGTCACCGCCGACGGCCGCAGCGAACGCGGCAACTTCCCGGTGTTCCGTAAGCGGCTGCGGCAGTGGATGATGCGCATCACCGCCTATTCCGATCGGCTGGTCGACGACCTGGACCGATTGGACTGGCCGGACAACGTGAAGGCCATGCAGCGCAACTGGATCGGGCGATCCCGCGGCGCGCAGGTGAAGTTCGACGCCGACGGCGAGCAGATCGAGGTCTTCACCACCCGGCCCGACACCCTCTTCGGCGCCACCTATGTCGTGCTCGCCCCGGAACACGCGCTGGTCGACAAGCTGACCGCGGCCGCGTGGCCGGAGAGCACCGACTCCCGCTGGACCAATCACGGCGCCGCCACACCGGCAGACGCGGTCGCGGCCTACCGCAAGTCGATCGCCGCCAAATCGGATCTGGAGCGTCAGGAGAACAAGGAGAAGACCGGCGTCTTCCTCGGCACCTACGCGACCAACCCGGCCAACGGCAAGGCGGTGCCGATCTTCATCGCCGACTACGTGCTCAGCGGCTACGGCACCGGCGCCATCATGGCCGTGCCCGGACACGACCACCGTGACTGGGAGTTCGCCTCCGCTCTCGGGCTGCCGATCGTCGAGGTGATCAGCGGCGGCGACCTGGACAGCGGGGCGCACGCCGGCGAAGGCACGCTGGTGAACTCGGACTACCTCGACGGGATGTCCGTCGAGGATGCCAAGGCGGCGATGATCGCCCGGCTGCAAACCGACGGGCACGGCACCGGCACCATCCAGTACAAGCTGCGCGATTGGCTGTTCGCCCGCCAGCGCTACTGGGGCGAGCCGTTCCCGATCGTGTACGACGAGCACGGCGCACCCCACGCGCTGCCGGAATCCATGCTGCCGGTGCGGCTTCCGGAGCTGGACGACTTCGCGCCGGTGACCTTCGATCCGGACGACGCGAACTCCGAACCGTCCCCGCCGCTGGCCAAGGCCACCGACTGGGTCGAAGTCGAGCTGGATCTGGGCGACGGGCCGAAGCGGTACCGCCGCGACACCAACGTCATGCCGCAGTGGGCGGGCAGCTCCTGGTACGAGATCCGCTACGCCGATCCGACGAACGCGGAGAAGTTCTGCGCGGAGGAGAACGAGGCCTACTGGCTGGGTCCGCGTCCCGCCGAACACGGCCCGAACGACCCGGGCGGCGTCGACCTGTACGTCGGCGGCGTCGAGCACGCGGTGCTGCACCTGCTGTACGCCCGGTTCTGGCAAAAAGTGCTGTTCGACCTGGGTGACGTCAGCGCGTCCGAGCCGTACCGGCGGCTGTTCAACCAGGGTTACATCCAGGCGCACGCCTACACCGACTCACGTGGCGCGTACGTGCCCGCCGCGGAGGTGGTGGAGCGCGAGGGCAAGTTCTTCTGGACCGACGCCACCGGAACCGAGATCGAGGTGTTCCAGGAGTACGGCAAGATCGGGAAGTCGCTGAAGAACGCCATCTCCCCGGACGAGATGTGCGATCTGTACGGCGCGGACACCTTCCGCTTCTACGAGATGGCGATGGGGCCGCTGGACACCTCGCGGCCGTGGGCCACCAAGGACGTCGTCGGCGCGCACCGGTTCCTGCAGCGGATATGGCGTCTGGTGGTGCAGGAGGAGACCGGCGCGCTGCGGGTCACCGACGCCGCGCCGGCCGAGGAGACGCTGCGCCTGCTGCACAAGACGATCGCGGGTGTGGACGAGGATCTCGCCGCACTGCGCGACAACACGGCTGGCGCCAAACTGATCGAGCTGACCAACCACCTGACCAAGAGCTACCCGGACGGCGCGCCCCGCTCGGTGGTGGAGCCGCTGGTGCTGATGTTGGCGCCGTTGGCCCCGCACATCGCCGAGGAACTGTGGGAACGCCTGGGGCACACCGAATCTCTGGCGCACGGCCCGTTCCCGGTCGCGGATCCCGCGCTGCTGGTGGAGGAATCGGTGGAGTACCCGATTCAGGTGAACGGCAAGGTGCGCAGCCGGGTCCGAGTGCCCGCGGATGCCGACAACGCGGCCATCGAGGCCGCCGCGCTGGCGGACGAGAAGATCGCCGCGCTGCTCAACGGTGCGGCGCCGCGCAAGCTGATCGTGGTGCCCGGGCGGCTGATCAATATCGTCGCCTGAGGCGTTCCGGTCACCGTGAGCGGCGTGCCCGCGGTGACCGGATCGGCAGCGTTCGTCCGCACGCGAACCCGCTTGTCCGCTCGAACCTCCGCAACGGGGAGCGGCGGAACCCGGACTCGCATCGGGCGTTCACAGGCCGCGACGGTGAGCCGACCTCGCACCGCCGCCCAGTTCGGCGCGCGCCCGTGGACGGAAGCCTGGTGGCGTCGGTGTTCAGTACGGCCGGAGTACGACCTCGGTGGGGTGCGCGTCGCGCGGGGTGTCGATGGCGCAACGCACCGCGTAAGCCACCGTCTCGGGTGTGAGGAACTCCTCGGCCCGGTACTCACGCCCCTCGCCCGCGATGATCTCCCGCTGCATGTCGGTGTCGATGCGCCCCGGATGGATCGAGGTCACCCGCAGTCGCGGCTCCTCGAGCCGCAACGCGTCACCGAAAGCGCGCAGCCCGAACTTGCTCGCCGCGTACGAGGCCCAGCCCGCGTTCGCGCGCAACCCCGCGCCGGAGTTGATCAGCACCACGTGGCCATCGCCCGCCCGCAGCGCGGGCAGCAGCAACCTGGTGAGCTCGGCGACCGCGATCAGATTGGCTTCCAACGTATTCCGCCACTGCTCGACGGTGGATTCCGCGATGGTGCCGAGGTCGGCGATGCCCGCGTTGTGCACCAGCACGTTCAGGTTGCGAATCGGCGCGACCGCATCGGCCAGGGCCTGGTAATCGGTCAACTCGACCGGCCAGCCCTGCGCACCGGGCAACTCCGCCAGGACGCCGCGCAGCGACTCCCCCGATCGCGCACCGAGCAGCAGGTCGTGCGTGGGTGCGAGTTCGCGGGCGATCGCGGCGCCGAGGCCGCGGCTGGCGCCGGTGATCAACGCGGTCGGTTTCGGGGTCGCGGCGGAAGTCATGGGCCCCACCGTAACCAGGTGCGTGAGTAAGGCGTAAAAACCGGTAGCACTGGACGAATGACTAGCGATGCGGGCTAAATCGACCGAGAATCTCGAGCAACCAATCAGGGACGGGGCATTCGAGAGTGAGAACCGCCGAACACGATCCGGCCACGGGCCGAGGGGATGGGGCCGAAACGGACACCGCTGAGCGGGCATATCTGCGGGTGACATCGCAGAATAGGGGGATGGCGCATCCGGGCTTCACCCCCACCCAGCTCGCGGCCCGTGCTGCCTACCTGCTGCGCGGCAACGACCTGGGCACGATGACCAGCGCGGCGCCACGGCTGTACCCGCACATGTGGAGCTGGGACGCGGCCTTCGTCGCGGTCGGGCTGGCGCCGCTGAGCGTGGAGCGGGCGGTGGTCGAGCTGGACACTCTGCTCTCGGCGCAGTGGAAGAACGGCATGATCCCGCACATCGTCTTCGCCAACGGCGTGGACGGTTACTTTCCCGGCCCGGCCCGGTGGGAATGCCGGAAGCTGGCGATCAACGCGCCGGACGGCCCGGACACCTCGGGGATCACCCAGCCGCCGGTGCACGCCATCGCGGTACAGCGGATTCTCGACCACTCGCGCAGGCACGGCCGCAGTACCAGGGCGGTGGCCGAGGAGTTCCTCAACCGGCGCTGGCCGGACCTGGTGCGCTGGCACCGCTGGCTGGCGCACGCCCGCGATCCCAAGGAGACCGGCCGCATCACGCTGTATCACGGCTGGGAGTCCGGCATGGACAACTCGCCGCGCTGGGATCGCGCCTACGAGCACGTGGTCCCCGGCGACCTGCCGCCTTATCGCCGCGAGGACGTGCTGGTGGTCTCCGATCCGAGCCAGCGGCCCACCGATCGCGAGTACGACCGCTACCTGTGGCTGGTCGAGCAGATGCGTCGCGCCGGCTACGACGACTATCAGCTCGCCTCCACCATGAGCTTCGCGGTCGAGGACGTGTTCGTCACCGGGATCTTCGCGCTGGCCTGCGAAGTCCTGGCCAATATCGGTGAAGAGTACAAGCAGCCCCACGCCGACGTACGCGATCTCCACGCGTGGGCCGACCGGTTCCGCGCGGGCGTCGTCGCGACGGCCGACGCCCGCACGGGCGCTGCCCGTGACTTCGACGTGCGGTTACAGCGGTGGATCAACACCGAGACGCTCTCGATGTTCGCGCCGCTGCTGTGTGGCGGCCTGCCCCGCGACACCGAGCGCAGCTTGCTGCGATTGTTCGAAGGCCCGCGCTTCTGCGGGCACCCGGATCTGCGCTATGCGCTGCCGCCTTCGACTTCGCCGGTGTCCAAGGACTTCCGTTCCCGGGAGTACTGGCGCGGCCCGGTATGGCCGGTGATGAGCTGGCTGTTCTCCTGGGTCTTCGCCAGGCGCGGTTGGGCCGAGCGCTCGTTCATGCTGCGTGCCGAGGGCCTGCGCCAGGCCAGCGACGGCAGCTTCGCCGAGTACTACGAGCCGTTCACCGGCGAACCACTCGGCAGCATGCAGCAGTCGTGGACGGCGGCGTCGGTCCTGGATTGGCTCGGGTGACGGACTCCGGACAGTTCTGACACCCCGTCGACCACACGGATCACAGTGGTCACAGTTAGAGCAAAAAGCTATCGTCGTTCGGCATGGACACCTGGCGATCGACCCTCCGCGGCACGGCGCTGTCGCTGATCACGCTGTCCGGCATCCTCACCGCCACGCTGCCCGCGAACGCCGCGCCGACCGGACCGGACGTCTCCTCCTGGCAGCACACCGACGGACGCCTGATCGACTGGTTCGCGGTCAAGCGTTCCGGCCACGACTTCGCCATGGTCAAGGCCACCGAAGGGCTCGGCTACATCAATCCCTACTTCGTGCCCGACAGCCTGTTGATGCGCGCGGCGGGCATGGCGCGCGGCACCTACCACTACGCCCGGCCCAACCTGCCGCCGGAACCGCAGGCCGCGATGTACGCGGCGGTGGCGCTCGGGCAGAACGGGCCGCTCGACCTGCCGCCGGTGCTGGACCTGGAGGACTCCGGGGGACTCGGGCCGGCCGCCCTGATCGACTGGACCCGCCGCTATCTCAGCACCGTGCAAGCACTCACCGGCCGTGTCCCGATCGTCTACACCTATCCCAACTTCTGGCGCACCGCGATGGCCGACACCGCCGAGTTCGCCGGATATCCCCTGTGGATCGCCGACTATCGCGGCAACGACCGACCCGAAGTCCCCGGCGGCTGGAGCACCTGGACGTTCTGGCAGACCACCGACCGCGGCGCCATCCCCGGCATAGCGGGCCGCGTCGACCTCAACGTCTACAGCGGAGCCCAGGGCGATTTCGCCCGATACGCGAACATGGGAGGGAGTGGAGCCGCTACCCGCCCAGTCGAGTAGCGGCTCCACCCGTGGGGAGAGCCGCGGGTGGTGGTCGGCCTGGTTACAGGAGGCCGGTGGCGCGGCGGCTGCGGTCTCAGGCCCCGATGCGCCCGCCCGCCTTCTTCCACACCGCCACGACCGAGGGGCGGGGCTGGGCTGTGCCGCCGTCGGGCCAGTGCGACAGGGGATTGTCGGGCGTGGCGTCGTCGGCCTCGCCGGGGTGCTGCACGCACACGATCACTCGCGATTCGGTGACCACCGGGCCGCAGGTCTCCGCACCACGGGGGACAGTGAGGAACTGTTTGGTCTGGCCGCGGTTCGGCCCGTCGAGCACCACCGCGAACAAGCCGTCGTTCGACTTCAGCGCGTTGCCGTCGGTGGAGATCCACAGGTTGCCGTACGGGTCGAAGGCCAGGTTGTCCGGGCAGGAGATCGGGCTGACTGCGGACTTGTCGTATCCCGCGAAGTAGGTATCGGCGGCCGCCGGATCGCCGCAGACCAGCAGCAGCGACCAGGTGAACGCGGTACCGGTGTGGTCGTCGTCGATCTCCAGGATCTGGCCGTTCTTGTTGAGCTTGCGCGGGTTCGCCTCGTCCGGCCCCTGCTTGCCTTCCGCGCCGCGGTTGTCGTTGTTGGTCAGCGCCACGTACACCTTCCCGGTGTAGGGGTTGGCCTCGAAGTCCTCCGGGCGGTCCATCTTGGTCGCGCCCACCTTGTCGGCGGCCAGGCGGGTGAAGACCGCGACCTCTTCCGCGCTCATCCCCTCGACCAGCGACTTGCCCTTGCCGTCCGCGCCGGTTTCCAGCAGCGGGATCCACTGGCCGGTACCGGTGAAGCCCTTGTCCGACGGCTTCGCGCCGGTGCCGTCGATCTTGTCCGGATGGTCGCCGGTGAGCTTGGCGACGTACAGGGTGCCCGCGTCCAGGATGGTCAGGTTGTCCCGCATGCTGGCCGCGCCGGTGCCCGGCTGGATCTTGCGCGAGGACACGAACTTGTACATGTAGTCGAACTTCTCGTCGTCCCCGGTATAGGAGACGACGTCACCGTTCTTCGTGACGTAGATGTTGGCGCCCTCGTGCTTGAGCCGCCCCATCGCGGAGTGCTTGATCGGCGTCGAGTTCGGATCCCACGGGTCGACCTCGACCACGTAACCGAATCGGTTGGCCTCGTTGGGTTCCTGGGCCAGGTCGAAACGCTTGTCCGCACGCTCCCACAAGTTGGCGGTCTTGCCGGTGGGGAACCCGTAGCGCTTGATCCGCGCGGCGGCGACGGGGTCGGTCACCTTGTCGCCGTTGGCGAAGTAGCCGTTGAAGTTCTCCTCGCCGGAAAGCACGGTGCCCCAGGGCGTCATGCCACCGGAGCAGTTGGCGAACGTGCCCAGCACCTTGGTGCCGGTGGGGTCGGCCGAAGTCTTCACGAAGTCGCTGCCCGCGGCGGGACCGGTCAGCTTGAACTCGGTGGTCGCGGTGATCCTGCGGTTGTACCTGCCGAAGGCGGGGACCAGCTTGCCCGAGCCGGGTTCACCCTGGACCTCGACGACGGTCAAGCCATGGGCGGCCATGGTGACCGCGAGCTGCTCGTCGGTCGGCGCGTCCTTGTTGTAACCCCGGAACATATGCGGGCTGGTGGTGTACTCGTGATTGACCACGAGCAGGTATTTGTTGGCCTGGCCCTCGATCGGCAGCAGAGCGGCGAAATCGTTGTTGTAGCCGAACTGTTTCGCCTGCGCGGCGGCGGTCTGCTTGTCGAAGTCGAAGGCGGGCGCGTCCGGGAACAACGGATCGCCCCAGCGGATCACGACGGACTGCTCGTAGCCGTCCGGGATCACCACGGCGTCTTCGGTGTTAGGCGCGACGGCAGTGAAGTCGGTGCCGGTTCCGGGCGGGCCCGCAGGCTTTGTGGACACCGCGGCGGTCGGCTCGTCGTCGTCACCGCAGGCCGCCAGGACGCTGCCCGCACCGACCGCGAGCACGGCGGCCGCACCGCCCTTGATCAGCCCGCGCCGGTTCAGCGAGCTGACGATGTCACCGAAGTAGGCTCCCGCGGACGTGTTCGGCGCTTCGTGGAAGCACGCGTTCGCGCACTTGTACTCACAGGTGACCGCGGCGCGCGACGATTGTCCGTCGTGCTGAACGAATAGGGCGAGTGGCTGAAGACTCACGGTGACTCCTGGGTTGGGCCGACGGCCGCACGGTAAACCATCCGGACAATCCCGAATAGACGACAAAGTGAACAGCCGCCCAATTAGGTAACCCTCAGATTGCCGGGCCGCCAGAGCTGGGAACAACGAATGCCGCGCCGACTCGATGATCTCGAATCGACGCGGCATTAGTCTCTCCAGGCGGCTGCCTCGAGTTCGATCGGCCCGGCCGCGGAATTCATCCGGCTCGCCCATCAGGCGTTGACCGGAAGGGCAATGACGACCTCGCTCTCTTTCTCCGGCAGGTAGTGCGCCCGGAGCACGCGGCCCACCTGCACTTGGCCGACCCCGGCGGGTGCGAGGAACTTCGTCACCCGGGTGGCGAAGGTCGATCCGTCCGGCCGGGTGACCACCAAGCCGAGCTCGACCTCGGAGTGCCCCTCGCGGATCGTGCCGGTGACCGACAGCGACTGCACCACCGCCTGGGTGGCGATGCCGCGCTCGGCGATGTCGAGCTTGTGCCGGGTGGTCATGCCCTTGCGGATCAGGGACTCGTTGATCGCGTGCTGCGCGGCGGACGCGTCGCCGGACAGGTCGACCTCGACCTTGTCGGTCCGCCCGGGCAGGTAGCGCACCGGAAGCACCACCCCGGCGCGCAGCAGGGCCAGTTCGGTGAACGGCACGATCATCTTCGCGGAGGAGTGGAAGATCTTGCCGTCCGCGCCTTCGACGCTGAACTCGATATGCACCTGCGGCTGGTCGTTGACGGTGACGCCGGTCTGCCGCACCGATCGGACCGTGCCGAGACCGGTGAGACCGGCACGGAACTCCGCGCTGTTGCGGCCGGTCAGTGCGATCATGATGCCTTCCCCGGTGAAGGCGAAGACCATGATGACCAGGGTGACCGCGAGAATCGGCAGCGCCATCTCGATGCCGAGCCAGCCCATCCCGGAGGGCTCGTATGCACTGGTGGGGACGTAGGTTACGGCGCGGTAGACGTAGAGGCCGATCGCCGCGGCGGCGATAGCGAGGGCGGCGAGACGGATCTTGTTCATGACATTTCCTTTCGGTGCGAGATTCGGGGTTCGCCGCGCCCCGTCATCCCGGTAGCTGACCGGGATGACGGGGGCGGATCGGGGGACATGCGGTGATCAGGCGCCGACGATGGACGAGCAGGCGAAGGTGATGTCGAACTTCGACGTCTTCGGCCCCGCCAGCGGGTTGGTCAGGTCGGGGGCGCCCACGCCCTCGCCGGTGATCTTGTAGGTGTTGCCGTCCTTCACGACCGCGGCGGAGCCGCCCGGCATGCCGTTGCCGAAGCCGACCGCGTAGGGCAGGCCGTTGTCGCCGCCCTTGCTGCCCGCGATCCCGACCGCCTGCACGGTGTCGGCGTCGGTGATGGTCGCGCTCACCGAGAGGTTGCCGTAGGCGGGGTTCTCGGCGTCGGTCAGCGCCAGCGCCAGGGTGCCGCCCTGCTTGGCGCAGGTGGTGGTGAACTTCGCGTCGAAGGCCTTGCCGTCGACCGAGGCGACCGACTTCCCCGCCGGGGCGGCCGGCTGCGCCGAAGAGGGCGCGGGCGCGGCCGGGGAGCTGCCCTTGCTGTCACCGCATCCGGTGAGCACCGCGACGGCGGCGGTGGCGGCGAAAGCGGCTGCGGCGAAGCGGAGCGAAGTGGCGTTCATGATGTGTCCTTGTCGTCGGCGGGGCGGCGCCCCTGGTTCTTTTCCCGGCCCTTCGTGTTGGGCCGATGAGAGAAAGGTAGGAACGATTCGCGCTCTACCGATCCCAGGTTTCCGGCATTTACGCAGGTAGATGACTTGCGGCTGCACCTGACACAACCTGGACCCCGCGTCCCGAACGCGGCGACACCTGCCGCTCGCAGGGCCGGGTCAGAACGCAGAAGGACCGGCCGCTCGGACCGGCCCTCTGGGTTCACTCGACAGACACAACGAGGACGGCCCGGCTCGAATGTGATGCAAATCACGTCCGATTTGTCCGATTACCGGTGCTCGCGGGTCAGTGATGATGCCTCACGTATTCGATCCACGAAACGGAGGACATGTGACGACGGAGCGAGAAGTGACGTCCTGGAGAGAATTCCGAGACCACCTCGGCGTGGCGATCGTGCTGGCGGGCGGAGTGCTCGTCGGTGCGATCAACATCTATCTGGTAGGGAGCTTGTTGCCGAGCGCGGTCGCCGACATCGGCGGCGACAGGCTGTACGCGTGGAGTACGACGATCTTCTCGGTCGCGCAGGTGGCCGGCACACTGGCGGTGAGCCGGATGCTGTCTCTTCGCGGCACGGTCGGCTCGTATCTGATCGGATTCGGGGTCTTCGCGGCGGGTTCGGTGGTGTGTGCGGTGAGTCCTGTCATGGCGGTGTTCCTGATCGGCCGCGGGGTCCAGGGGCTGGGCGCGGGACTGCTCACCGGATTGGGTTTCGCGGCAGTGTATGTCGCACTGCCACAGTCGCTGTGGGTACGCGGGACCGCATTGATCTCGGCCATGTTCGGCGTCGGCACCATCGTCGGCCCGGCTATGGGGGGATTGTTCGCCCAGGTCGGTTTGTGGCGAGCCGCGTTCGTCGTCCTCGCCGTTGTGGGTGTGGCGGCAGCAGGTTCCGCGCCACGGGTCCTGCCCAAGAGTGACGACCGCCAGACCCCAGCACCGGTTCCGATCGTATCGCTGGCGCTGGTGGTCGGTGCCGCCACGGCGGTGAGCGTGGCCGGTGTTGTCTCAGGTGTCGCGGTGATGACGCTCGCGCTCGCGGTGGCCGTCGCTTCCGTGCTCGTGTTCCTGGCATGGGAAAGGCGTGCGGGGCAACGGATTCTCCCGGTCGCGACGTACCGCTCGGGCAGTCCGTTGCGGTGGGTGTATCTGACGATCGTCGTGCTGTCGGCCGGTGTGGGTGTGGAGATGTTCCTGCCCTTGTTCGGGCAACGCCTGGCCGGCTTGCCTCCGGTCGTGGCCGGATTCTTCGGTGCCGCCTTGTCTCTGGCCTGGCCGGTGAGTCAGATGCTCGTCGCATCGGTGCAGCAGGAAGCCACGATCCGGCGACTTCGAGTTGCCGGTCCGCTGCTGCTGGCGACCGGATTCCTGGGCCTGGCGTTGCTACAACGCAGCCATGTCTCCCTGCCGATGATTCTGGCCTGGTTGCCGCTGCTTTTCCTGGCCGGGGCCGGCATCGGCATTGCCTGGCCACACTTGTCGGTGGCCGCGATGACCAGCGCTCCGGACCCAGAAGAAGGCCAGAAGGCCGCGGCAGCGATTGCAACGATCCTGACCATGTCGACAGCCTTCGGAGCCGCCGTCGCCGGTCTGCTGGTCAACCTCGGTGGATCCTCGCTGGTCGACTCGGCCCGCTACCTACTGGTGGGATTCACCGCCATCGCCGCACTCGGCATCCTGACAGCTCTTCGCGTGAACCACACGACACATATACCGGACCCCCGCAAAGACACCACTGCGGTATAGCGCCAGCACGAAACTGTACTTAAGATTCAGCGCATCGGTTGGTTTCTTGCCCTGCCGACGTGCATAACTCGTTCGGCAGCGAGCGATTTTGTTACCCCGGATAACGTGCTGTTATCCGGGGTAATCCCGCCTGCGGCGATCCCGCCGCGGCCCGGGCGGTGAAGAACTCATCCCGTGCACCCTGTTCGGCTATCATCGCTGCCCGCAGGAGCGCGGGTCGCGACCGCTCGACACGACTCGCGAATAGGTGATCCGCCAAAATCACCCCTGACATACACTTTCACGCGCTCTGGCGATGTGCGGGGTTCGCTGGAAGACCAGCGTATTTCACCTGCCCTGGTTGGTGACGAACGCCTGGACGGCATCGAGGAACTCCGGGCCGCCCGCGGCGTATCCGCCGACGGTTCCACCGATCAGCACACCCACGGGGATGCTGACGCCCCATATCAGGGGCAGGCACGCCCCGAGGAGGCCGCCCACGATGGCACCTCCGACGACGCCGGGCATGTTCTTGTTGATCTGCTCCTTCAGCCGGTCGTAGGAGCTGATGTCTTCCAGCTGCGCGATATCGTCTGCCGTCGGGGTCGAGGTCAGGGTGCCGCCGTCCGCATCGATGTGCTGCGCAATCGCGAGTGAACTCCCGTCGACGGCATCCCCTTGCGGCACTGCGGCCACCGCCGCTCCGTCGCCGGACTCGAGCACCACCACACCGTTCTCGGTCACCGCAGTCGGCTGCGTCGTTACGCTCGGCTCCGCATGGGCGCTTGCCGCAGTGATACCCACGGCCGCGATGGCCATGAAAGCGGCAGCAGTGATTCTCTCGAACTTCATTCTTCGAATCCCTCCACTCAGCTGCCCCTGATGGGCGGACCGATTCAGACCTTAGGCGTCGAATCCGATGGTGTGTGGTACGCCACACACGGTTCGGAGTCACTGCATTCCTGTGACCGGCTGGAGCAGTACTCCGCGCATGCAGTGCGACAGCGCCGAAGAATCCGCCATGAGCGGGCCGTGAACCCGCCGGGACCGAGTCGCGGCAAATACACTGCACGCATGCGACGACCGCGCGCCATGGTGCTCGATGAGGTGTGGCGCAAGCTCGGCGGTGTCGAACCGCTCAGCGGCCCGCACGGTGGTCCGCTGCGCCGGACCGTGAAGCTTCTGCTCGACCCGCTGGTGATCCGTCCCGTGCAGAATCCACTGTGCGCGGGGCCGATCCTGACCGCCGACGGCGCGGTGTTGCTGGAGGCGCGCGTCCAGGCGGCGGCCGATGTGTTGCGGGCGACGGCGGCCTGGTTCACCGTGCTCAAGCAGGTGCGGCGCACGCTGCGGATCACCGAGGGGCATCCGCAGGATCTGTATTTCCAGCGTTGTTTCGAGTTGGCGACCACCATGGGAATGCCGGATCCGGCGCGGGCACGCGCGGTCGCGGAGGACGCGTTGCGCGAGATCCACGAGTACACCGCGGGACGCACCACGCAGGCGCTGAAGGAGTACCTGACCGACCGCGCACGGGAGCGCGAGTTGGCCGGGTTACTCGAGCTGGCCTGGCGGCGGCGCCCACCGACCGTGCCGCAGGGCGCCGACCACGCCGCCGAGGTGGACGCCCTGCTGGAGGCCTGCGCGACGGCACGCCTGGGCCGGGACGCCGCCGACGGACAGCCCGCACTGGACCGGCTGGTGGCCGACCATGCCGGTACACACACCGGAATCCGGCTGTGGCAGGACACCTCCGGCCATTCGGCTCAGGAACTGGGTCTGACCGCGCATCCGGTGCCGCTGCGCCCGGCGATCGGCTCCTCGGCCTCCAAATCGACCCTCGGGCTCCCCTTCGATCGCACCGTGTACGAGCGCGTGTTCACCGTGCTGCAAGCCTCCACCGACCGCGCGGAGCTGCCGCCGATCCCCGAGCTGGTCGACGCCGAGATCGCCCGGAGCTGTGCACCGTGGGCGCTGCTGGACGAGTCGCTGCGCGTGGCCGCGACGGCGGGAACCGCGCTGGCGACCGGCTTGGCGCCCATCGATCACCACCGCAAGCCGACGAGCCGACCGCGGCTGCGTCCGGCCGAAACGGAATCGGGCGCGGCACGATCCACGGCGCACCAGGCGGTCAACAGCCGCTGGCAGCGGGAGGCGTACGTCCTACAGGCCCGGCGACTGGTGGTGTGCGCCGACGCCGCCGAGCCGCCGACGGGTCCGCTGGCCGCCATCGCCGCCGAGCTGATCACGCCGTGGCGGCCATATCTGCGCCGGTTGTGGGTTCGCCTGCACGGCAGGGATGTCCGGGAATTCGCGATCTACGATCCGGACGAGCTGTGGGATCTGCTCGACGGCGTGGCGCGGTCGGTCATCCTGGACCATCGCACGCGAGTCAAGCGGGCGCTGAGCGTCCGGGTGAACGCGGGTGAGCCGGACGCGGCGGAATCGAAGGCGAGCTGATGAGCACCACCGTACGCATCCGCCGTCGAAACGACATGTGGATCATCGCGCCGGACGACGCTCCTACCGTCGTGGACGACACGGCCGGGATGGACGTACTCGTCCTCGAAGTGGCGGGCGGGCATTTGACCTGGAGCCTGCTCGCCGGGCAGCCGACCCCGGCGGCGGTGATCGATGATCTCGTCCTCGCACAGGAGTGGATCTGGGCGGTGTACGGCCCGGAGGTGTCCCTCGCACTCGACGAAACACCGGGCGATGAAGGGGAATACCCGGCCGAACCCGCGCTGCCGGACATCACCGCGCGCGCTTGGCGGCTCGGCTACGCCCGTTGGGCGGCGCGCTGGTGGCCCGCATCGACATTGGACGGCATCGCCCCGCTGGACGAGCGCCTGCTGGAAGACGAGATCGCCGCCTTGAGCGAGGAATGCGACTTGATCGTCGACGGGGCCGACGCCGTGGCCGAGGAGCGCACATTCGTCGAGACGCTCGGGCGCGCGGAGGACTACGCGCTGGCCGCCGGACCGGCCACGGCCGTCGCGCCCGGCGCGCTGGTCGTGGCCAGAGGCACCGCGGGGTGGGACTGGAATCGCTGCCCGCCAGGTCTGCTCGACGCCTCGGAACGCGCCGTGTCCTGGGAAGTGGTGCGCGAGGCCGGTGCGACGATCGTGCGGGTGAGCGCGGTCGCCGCACCGTTCTCGGTCGCGGACGTCCCCGCGCACCTGCACCCCCGGGCCGGAATCCGCACCGCGGCCGACGCCGTCGACGTGCCATTGCTCCGCGATGGCGATCTCTGGCAGGCCGAGACCGCGGCTCCGGCCGGTGCGGAAGCGGGCGTCACCGTACGCGTCTACGTGCCGGGCGTCGGCGTGGACGAGCCGGAGCCGGATGCCGCGTCCCGCCGGGCACGGATTCGCGAGCTGGTCACGGCGCGGCTGCGCCGGACGGCCGACGCACCCGGCAACCCCGTCGACACGCTTCTGCTGGCGGAAATTGCCGCAGCAGCATCGGATTCGGATTTCTGACATGGCCGACGAGACCCCCGACGACGGCCGCGAACTGCTCGCCGCGGGCGCGGCCGCCTACACCCGCGGGGACACGGCCGAGGCCCAACGCCTGTTCGAGGACGCCGCCGAGCGAACCACCGGCGACATCCGGCTCGGCGCGATCATCAACGCCGCGAGCATGGCCGACGAACTCGGCGACCACGCCGCCTCGCTCGCCCTCTACCGCTCGGCGCTGGCCGAAATGCCGGAGCACGCACCGCGATTGCGGCCCAACGCCCTGGTCAACATGTCCCAGGCGCTACAACACCTCGGTGAACTCCACCAAGCGCAGGCGGCGCTGGAGCAGGCGCGGGCCTTGCTCGCCGATAACACCGACGCCGACCTGGGCGTGCTGCGCGTTGCTTGTTCGCTCTCCCTGACCGCCGTCGCGTTGCACCGGCAGAACTGGGCCTACGCCGCCGAACTGGCCACCGAATCGCTGGAGGCGGCGCGTCGTTTCGCGCCGCAACTGGCCGGCCATCCGCTGATGAATCTCGCGGCCACCTACTTCGAAACCGGACGCCACGACTTGGCCGTCGATTTCGCGCGGCAGGCGCTTGCCGCGTTCGAGTCGGCGGGCGATCGCAACGCGGTCGCCGAGACCGAACAGAATCTCGCCACCATGCTCGTGCGCCTCGAGCGGTACGACGAGGCACAGGCCCCGCTGCGATCCAGTCAGCGATATTTCGAACAGGCGGGGCTCGCGCACCGAGCCGGAATCGGTCTCAAGACCATCGGATTTCTGGCTGAGGGCCGCGGCGAACTGACGGATGCGCGGGATCTCTACGCGCGGAGCCTGGCGTATTTCATCGAGTCGGGCGCCGTGCTCGACGCGGCCGATCTGCGCATCCGTTCGGCCACCGCGGCTTTCAAGACGGGCCGAGTAGGCGAATGCGAGCAACTGCTGGCGGAAGCGTTCGCGATCTACGCCGAGCGCGGCCTCGGACTGCACTGCGCCCAGCTCGATTTCTGGCACGCGACGCTGCTGGAAGGCGCGATCGAAGCGGCCGAAGCGCCGACGGCACAGCTGCTCACGCAAGCGGTCGGCATCGCCGTTCCGGCCGCGCTGGCCATCGACGCCGTGCGCTACACGCTGCCGAACGGCACGCAGCGCGAACAGTGGAAACGCCGGATCGCCGACCCGGCGATGCGGTTGGCCTTCCGCTTCGCCTATCTGTCCGGCAACGGGCTCCTTGTCGCCGATCTGATCGAGACACAGAGTGCTGGAACGGCTTTAGCGCTCGATCGGGCCGAGCGGGTGACCCCTGCGCGGCTACCGCTCGAATTGCCGGACCCGCCCGAGGACTTCACCGATCATCCCGGCAGCGCCGCACTCCAACTGGGCGCCGCCCTGGCCGAGGTCGCCGCCGAGGTGGGCCTGCCGGTCGCGCCGCCGCCGCGCCTGGCACTGGCCGCGGAGGGACGGATCGCACTCGAACCGTTCATCGCCGCCGCCGAACAGCGTTACGGCCGGGTGATCCGCGACGATCGGGTGCTGACGGTATGACGCGACCGACCGTGCACATCCGCATGGCGGACGCGGGCGACGTCTACGTGTCGTGGCGGTGGACCCATGACAGCGCGCCCCGCGGCGTGGGCGTGCTGCCGGAGGAGGCGGTCGTGCGGGCGGTCGGACTGCTCGCCGACGCGCTTCCACGACCCGCCGAGTCCGGTGGTCTCGAGCAGGCTCTCGCCTCCGGCGCATTCGCCGACTACGAGCGTGAGTACTCGATGGCACAGGCGCTTTCCCGCGCGCTGCTGCCCTACGGCCTGGCCGCGCAGCTCTACGAACTGTGGCAGCGCGGCGTGCGCCCGCACATCCGGTTGCAACCGTCACCGCGTCTTGCCCAGGTGCCGTGGGAACTCATCGCGCCGGACCGCGACGTCCGGCTGATCGACATCGCCGACGTCAGCTTGCTCGCTCCGGCGAGTGTCGTGCAGGCGCCGGGACGGATCGCGCGCACATGGGCCGAGACCGCCGCGAGCCCGGTCGTCGCGGTGCTGGATCCGCGAGTTCCCGGCTTCCGCGCCGATTCCACGCTCGGCTCGGTACTCGGCCGGATGACCGCCGAGGCGCCACTCGCGCAACGGATGGCCGGTTACGCCGCGAACGATCGACTGCGGCCCGCGGTGCGAAGCCCGGTGGACGCCTTCCGGCGCACCGATGTCGACCGCGTCTGGCTCGGCGCCGCCCTGCGCGCCGGCGCGAGTCGCTTGATCTACGTCGGGCATGTCACCGCCGCCACGCCCGAATCCGGCCGTAGCGAGGACGCCGAATTGCACCTCGCCTGCACCGCCGACGCCATCGGCTTCGCCGAGCCATCCCGCACGCACCGCCCGCTCTCGGCCAAGGACCTGCTGCTCGGCACGTACACCCTCGACACCGATCCCGTGGCAGGAGCACAACTGTGGCCGATGCCGAGCCGGGTCGCGCTGATCGCCTGCGAGAGCGGCGGCGACCTGCGCTTCAGCGAGGCGCTGGGCCTGACTGCCGCGATGATCACCGGCGGCGCGGAACTGGTCACGGCCAGCAGATGGGCACTGCCTACCGATTTCGCCTTCCAGCGCATCGCGGGCGCACCGCCGCAAGCGCAGCCGCTCCAGGAGGCGGTCTGCGCCATCGACGGATCGCACGAACAACCCGACCCGGTCACCGCGCTCGCCCAGTGGCAGCGCGGACGGCTTGCGGCGTGGCGTGACACCGGCGAAATCGAATACTCCCCCGTGCTCTGGGCGGCATTCGCCACCGTGTGCGCCTGACCCGGGCAAACCGCGCCCCAGCGCTTCCATATACCTCTCTACGTGCGGCGATGCCGTGAAAGCCGATCGAAATCGGGTAACGCTACTACTGCGCAAACCGACACTCAGCATCGAACGTGTGGATAAGCTCGAACGCCGTCGCCCATCACGAGTTCTGATCAGGAGAAGTAGCTACACCAGTCGGATGACCGTTTCGACCGGCCTCTGAGGAGCCCACCAATGCGCTACTACGCCGTCTACGACAACGACGGAAACATCGCCACCATCCTCGGCCAACCCGACGACGCGCCGCCCCTGCGCCCCGCCGCCTTCGACCGGGGACAGCGGATCACCGAACTGGTTCTACCGGAAGGGGTCCTGGACCCCGCCGACCCGGACAACCTGACCGCCCTGCTCGCCCTGGTCGCGGACCGCCGAGCCGAGGCGACGGCTTCGCACCGGCCTTCCCGCACCCCTACCGACATGGGCGCCCGCTGATCGCGGGCCGATAGACGCGCGGCCTCGCCGCCTGGTCACGCCCGCGTGAGAGCGACCACCGGGATGACGCGCGAAGTCTTCATCTCGTGTTCGGCGAAGAACGGATAGGCGTTCTTCAGCATGGCCCAGGTGCGGGCCCGGTCGTCGCCGGTGAGTGGTGTGGCCAGCGCCGAATAGGTCTCGTCGTCCACCTCGACGGTGACGTGCGGGTCTTTTCGCAGGTTCAAGTACCAGTCGGGGTGCCGGGGGGCACCGATGTTCGAACCGACGACCAACAGGCGATCACTCTCGCGGTGGAACATCATCGGGGTGGTGTACGGGGCGCCGGTTCTGCGGCCGATCGTGGTCAGCAGGATGAGACGGTCGCGGCGCATGCCGTCGATCTCGCCGCCCGCTCGGAATTGAGCGATGGTTCGCCGATTGATCTCTTTGACGTCCACGGTTCACCTCCCTTGCTGTGGGGACGAGGCTCAGCTTTCCCTCCGGCCGCGCGCGCTGTCCGGGGAACGCCGGGATCAACGGCGCCGCCTGCGCGTTCAGTCGCGATGGGCGAGCAGGTGCTGCATCAGCAGCCGGGTCAGCGCCTCGGACGCTTCCTCCGGAACCCAGTGCGAGACGTCCTCGAGCATTTCGAATCGGTACGGACCGGACACGTACTTCCCGGTGGCCAGTGCCGCGGTGGACCCGAAGACAGCGTCCTCGGTGCCCCACACGTACAGGGTGGGAACGCACGCCGGGCCGATCGAACCCGCGAGAGGCATGGCGCGATACCAGTTCAGTGCCGCGGTGAGAGCGCCCGGCAGCGCCAACCTGCGTACATACTCCTCGACGCGTTCCTCCGGGATCTTCCACTCGAAGATCCGGCGCAGCGCGGCACCGTCGTCGGCGAGTAAGCCGCGCTCCGCGGTGCGCGGCTGACGCAGCGTCGTCAGGTGGTGGGACCGCTGCGCTTGGTCCTCGTCCTCGGCGATCGCCTGCTGGAGCGCGGCCGGGTGCGGATGCGACACCGCGCTGAACGTACGGACCCGCTCCGGCAGCTCGGCCGCCGTCGCCCATCCGACCTGCGCGCCGCAGTCGTGCCCGATCAGGTCGAAACGCTCCCACCCCAGCGCGTCGGCGATCGCCACCACGTCACCGACCAGTTCCTCCAGCCGGTACTCGCCGGCTCGCTCGGGTCGCACCCCGGGTGAGTATCCACGCTGATCGGGCGCTACGGCGTGGCACCCGCCGCCGCCCAGTGCGCCGAGCTGGAACTCCCACTCGCGCGCGCCCTCGGGAAACCCGTGCAGCAACAGCACCTCCCGGCCACCGGGGGCGCCGGCGGCCAGTACGTCGAAGGTTCCCGCCGCGGTGCGAATCTCGAGTTCGTCGATCACCCGCCCGACTCTAGAACCGGGTACCGACGGTCGTCAGTGCTCGTCGAAGTGTCCGTCGTGGGGGGCGTGGCGGTGGCCGTCGTGCACGTAGTCGACATGATCCCCGTGCTGGACGGCCTCGTGACCGCAGTTGGGGCCGTGCTGATGCGGATGATCGGAGCACTCGGTATGCCCGGACCGCTCGCATTCGTCGTAGTGACCTTGGTGTTCGCGGTGCAGATGACCATCGTGGGCGTAGTCGATGTGATCGCCGTGCTGGAACGCCGTGTGCCCGCAGTCGGGGCCGTGGACATGATCGTGGCCGGTGTGCTGCGCATGTGCTGTGGTCATCGAATTCCCCTCTTTCCTGGCGCGGACAGCTGGAATCGTGATGAGGAATACATTAGCAGATGCGCATCAATAGCGATTGCCTTGCGAGTGCTGACACGCCTCAGAGCACCTGGGACAGAAACCTCTGCAGTCTCGGCGTCTGCGCGTCGTCGAACAGGGCGTCGGGCGAGCCGGTTTCCACGACCTGCCCTTGATCCATGAAGACGACGCTGTCGGACACGGTGCGGGCGAAGCCCATCTCGTGCGTCACCACGACCATCGACATGCCGCCGGAAGCGAGGTCGGCCATCAGGGCGAGCACCCCCTTCACCAGCTCGGGGTCCAGGGCCGAGGTGGCCTCGTCGAAGAACATGATCTCCGGCCGCATCGCCAGCGCCCGCGCGATGGCGACACGCTGCTGTTGCCCGCCCGACAGATTGGCGGGCCGGGTATCGGCCTTGTCGGCCAAGCCGACGATCTCCAGTTGCTCGACCGCCAACGCCCGCGCCTGGTCCTTGGACAGGCCGCGCAACTTGCGTGGACCGAGCGCGACGTTCTCCGCGACGGTCTTGTGCGGAAACAGGTTGAATTGCTGGAACACCATGCCGATGCGCTGACGCAGCCGGTCCGGGTTCTCGGTGAGCACGGACTTGCCGTCCAGCAGCACGTCGCCCTGGTCCGGCTCGTACAGCCGGTTCAGCACGCGCAGCAGGGTCGACTTCCCCGACCCGGACGGCCCGATGACGGTGGCGGTCTTGCCCGCGTCGACGTGGATGTCGATCCCGCGCAGCACGTGGTTGTGCCCCAACGTCAGATGCAGTCCGGTACCGGTGAGGGAGGCACTCATCTATCCGCGCCCTTCCGTGATCGTGGCCGCCTCGACCTGGTCCAGCGGCCGGTCGGGTCGGCCGGTCCGCATTCGGCGGTCGATGTAGTTCACCAAGTGGGTGAGCGGGACGGTCAGGACCAGATAGACCAGTCCGGCGGCCACCAGTGGCGAGAGATTCCCGGTCTGCGCGTTGAGATCGCGGCCGACGGCGAACAGCTCGCGCTGGGTGGCGAGCAGGCCGAGGAAGTAGATCAGCGAGGAATCCTTGATGAGGGCGATGAACTGGTTCATCAAGGCCGGCAGCACTCGGCGCACCCCTTGCGGGATCACCACCAGCGTCATCGACTGGCGGTAACCGAAACCGATGGCGCGCGCCGCCTCCAGCTGACCGGCCTCGACGGATTGGATGCCGGAGCGGAAGATCTCGCCGATATACGCCGAGGCGAGCAACGCGAGCGCGACCGCACCGAGCCAGTACGGATTGTTGCCGGTGAGGTTGCGCACCACCGGGCCGACACCGAGACCGATCAGCAGGATGATCACCACGGCGGGCAGGCCGCGGAAGATGTCGGTGTACACCCGTGCGGGCCAGCGCAGCCACCGGGTTCGCGAGATACCGGCGACCGCGAGCAGCATGCCGATGGCGGTGCCGAGCGCACCCGAGACCACCGCCAGGATCAGCGTGTTCGGCAGGCCGGTCTTGATCAGTTCGGGGAAAGCCTTGCGGTACAGCGACCAGTCGAAGAACGTGTCCTTCAACTGCCGCAAGGTGGATTTCGGCGCGTTCTGCTCGATCCGTCCCGGTTGCTCGTCCGCGGCGAGCGCGGCGAAGTCCGGCAGCTGCGGTGCGGGTGCGGCCTTGGAACCGGGCTTCCAGCCCGGAGGCAGCTGCCGTGGCACCCAGTCGCTGTAGAGCTTGGCGTAGGTTCCGTCCGCGATCACCGCGTCCAGGCCGCTGTTGAGCGCATCGATCAGCGGTTGGTTGTTCTTGGCGACCGCGTATCCGACGAAGTTGTCCAGGCTGAAGGTGTTCTGCGATACCGACGTTCCGTCACCCGGCTCGATCGCGCCTTCCGCTTGGGCGGACGGTGCGACCCATGCGTCCACCTGACCGGACTTCAAGTTCGCATAGGCGGTGTTGTAGTCCGGGAACTTCACCGGATCCAGCCCCAGCTGGTTCACCACGAACTCGTCCTGCACCGTGCCCTGGACCACGGCGACCCGAGTGCCCCGATCGAGATCGGAGAACTCCTTGATCGGGCTGCCGTTCGCCACCACCAGGGAGAAGTAACCGAAGTCGTAGCCGTTGGTGAAACCGACCAGCTGCCGCCGCGCGTCGGTGGTGGTGATGTTGGAGGAGCCGACGTCGAAGCGGCCGCCGGACACCTGGGCGAGCAGCCCGGCGAACTCCGTGCCGGAGAACTCCACCTGGAGACCGAGCTTGGCGCCGATCGCCTTCAGCAACTCGTTGTCGAAACCGGTGAACGCGCCCTGCCGGTCGACACAGATGCTCGGCGGGGCGTCCGACAGCGTGCCGACGCTGAGCTTTCCGGGCGTGATCAAGCCGAGCTTCGAGACATCGATCGAGTTCAGCGGCACGGTGCTCGCCGTGGTGTAGCGGTCGCTGCCCGCGGCGGCCGAGGAGGCCAGGTTGGTGGGCGCGGCCGAGGCGGCGGCCAGGCCGGGCGGTGCGCAGAGATTGCGCTCCGTCGCCGAGTCCTCGGAGCCGGAGCCGCACGCCGTCGCGCTGAGACCGACGGCAAGCAATATCACGGCGATCAACGCACGAGAACGCACAACGGGCACAACAGCCATGACGGACAACCCTAGCCGTGAAAATCTGCTAATCCACAGCTACCCCTGGGGTCGGGCCACGATCAGCCATGCCCGCGCGGTGGGTCGCCGGTTTCGATCATCCTGAGCCGAACTCCATGCGGGCCCCGCCCCGGTCGGCGGCAATCCGCTCAGGCCAGTCCACTGAGCGGTTCCGGATTGACCTCGTCGCGCCACCGGACGGCGGTCTGGACCTCGGCCAGGTCGTAGGCCGGTCCGCTGATCCCGATGGTGAACGTCGTCACGCCCGCGTCGACGAAGGCGGGCGCCTTCTCCAAGCCGGGCCACTGCACGGAGCGCTCGATGCGCGCCTGGTCGGTGCCGACGGCGGCGCAGTGCTCGGCGAGCACCTTGTTCTTGCGCGCGAGCACATCCAGGTCGGCGAAGGTGTGCCACATATCGGCGTACTGCGCGACCAGCCGCAACGTCTTCTTCTCACCGCCTCCCCCGATCAGGATCGGCAGGTCGCGGATCGGGCGCGGCTCGAGTTTCGGGAGCCGGGCGCTGACCCGGGCCAAGGTCTCCTTCAACAGCGCCAGCCTGCTACCCGGGGTGCCGAAGTCGTAGCCGTACTCGTCGTAGTCCTTTTGGAACCAGCCCGCGCCGAGCCCAAGAATCAGCCGGCCGCCGCTGATGTGGTCGACCGTGCGCGCCATATCGGCCAGCAGGTCCGGATTGCGGTAACCGCCGCCGGTGACCAGCGCGCCGATCTCCACGCGCTCGGTCTGCTCGGCGAACGCGCCCAGCATCGTCCAGCACTCGAAGTGCGCGCCATCGGGATCGCCGGTGAGCGGGTAGAAGTGGTCCCAGTTGAACACGATGTCGACACCCGCGTCCTCGCAGCGCAACACCGCGTCGCGGATGAGCCCGTATTCGGGCGCGTGCTGCGGCTGGAGCTGGACTCCGATACGAACTGGACGACTCATCACATGCTCCTCGTCGCTCGGCCTGCCCCCGTCCCGAGGCTACCGGCGCGGTCTGGTTCCCGCAGGCAGGCGCCCGCTGCCTCCGGCACGCGACGACGCGCCCGGCGCGGGCTAGGTTGGGGAGGCGATGCCCAGCCTGCGGAGGAGGTGTCGGGGTGGCCGACCGCGATGACGAGGTGGTTCGCGCGGTCGTCTCGGCGATTCTGCGTGATCGCGAGCAGCTGATCGCCGAGTTGTCGGCGATCATCCGCGCACAGGTCGAGGCGCTCGACCTGGACGCCCGGCTCCGCGATCTGTTCGAAGCGGGCACCACCGACAATTTGATTTCTGTTCTCGACTTCGTCCAGAACGACGCCGCCGAGCACGAGGTGCACGCCCCGGCCCGAGCGCTGGTGTACGCGCGGACCCTCGCCCAGCGTGATGTCCCGTTGTCGGCGCTGATTCGCGCGTACCGCGTTGGGCAGGCCGGTTTTCTCGATCTCGCGATGCGCTACGCCGTGGACCTGGGCGGTCCCGACAGCGCGGCGGCCATCATCCGGATCGTCAACCGCACGGCGGTGTACATCGACCGGGTCTGCGAGCACGTCGGGGTGGCGTACGAACAGGAACGCGACCGGTGGGTGGGCAGTCGCAGCGGACTGCGACAGGAATGGGTGGCCCGGGTACTCGACGGCTCGGCCGACGACATCGGCCAGGCCGAGCAAGTGCTGCGCTATCCCCTCACCGGCCACCACGTCGCGGTGAACGCCTGGACCGATCCGCAGCTGTCGGCACGGACCGCGTTGGATGTCCTCGATGCCGTTCGCGCGGCGCTGGCTCCGCTGTTCGGCAACCCGCGCAGGGCGTTGCTGGTGCCGACCGACGAACGGGAAGTTCGGCTGTGGTTCTCGGCTTCCCGTGACCTGACGATCGATGCCGACGCCATCGAGAGCTCGCTGGCGGCCATGTCGCTGCCGGTCCGGGTGGCGGTAGGCGGGCTCGGCGCAGGCGTGGCGGGTTTCCGTCGCAGCCTGCGCCAAGCCGACCGAGTTCGCGAACTCGTGCTGCTCGCCGGTCCGGGGGCGCCCCGGGCGGTGTCACACGATCAGGTGGCAGCCGTCGCGCTGATGAGCGGCGACATAGAGGAACTGCGTCGATTCGTGGCCGACTGCCTGGGCGAGCTGGTCACCGACGACCAACGCAATCTCTGGCTGCGCGAAACCCTGCGTGTGTTCCTCGCCAACAACCGCAGTTACGCCGCGGCGGCCCAGGAATTGGCCGTGCACCGCAACACCATTCAGTACCGGGTGCGGCAGGCGCTCGACCTGATCGGTCACACCTTCGACGATCACGACCGCACGCTCCATCTGCACCTGGCGTTGCAGGCCGCGCGCTGGCTCGGGCCGGCGGTACTGCACCGAGCTCATTGATCCGAGCCGCGCCGCTCTGTGCGCTGCGCACGAAAGTTGTACATAGTTTCAGCGTCAGCGAATATGGCCTGCCTCACATTCCGGTTCGTAGCATTCCTCCGAACAGGCAGCTGAGATGAGGAGAAACCGCTGTGTCAACGCTGGAAACCGCGCGCGGGCCGATCGACACCACCGACCTCGGGGTGACGTTGATGCATGAGCACGTCTTCGTGCTCACGGGGGATATCCACCAGAACTATCCGGCCGAATGGGGCTCGGAAGAAGAACGTATCGCCGACGCCGTGCGGCGGTTGCGGGCCGCGTACGACGCGGGCGTCCGCACGGTCGTCGATCTGACGGTGGTCGGGCTGGGTCGCTACATTCCGCGGATTCAGCGGATCGCCGAGCAGTTGCCGCTGAACCTCGTGGTCGCGACCGGGGTCTACACCTATGACGATGTCCCCTTCTTCTTCCACTACCGCGGGCCCGCGTTGAACGAGATAGTCGGCGCGCAGGTCCCCGACCCGATGGTCGACATGTTCGTCGGCGACATCCGCGACGGCATCGCGGGCACGGGGGTGAAGGCGGGCATGCTGAAGTGCGCGATCGATCGGCAAGGGCTGACCGCGGGCGTCGAACGGGTGATGCGCGCGATCGCCAGGGCCCATCTCGAGACCGGCGTTCCGATCACCGTGCACACCCATCCGGAGTCGCGGACCGGGCTCGACGTCAAGCGCGTGATGTGCGACGAGGAAGGCGTCGACCCGGGCCGCATCGTGCTCGGTCACAGCGGCGACACCACCGATTGCGATCACCTCGCCGAGTTGGCCGATGCGGGCTTCGTCCTCGGCATGGACCGCTTCGGCATCAACCTCGACACCACCTTCGAAGCCCGCGCGGACACCCTGATCGAGATGGTGCGCCGCGGCTACACCGACCGAATGGTGCTCTCCCAGGACGCCAGCTGCTACCTCGACTGGATCGAGCCCGCCGCCATGGCCGCCCTGCCGCAATGGCACTACACCCACCTGTTCGACGACGTGTTCCCCTACGTGCTCGAACGCGGCGTCACCGAGAAACAGATCGACACCATGGTCGTCGACGTCCCGCGCGCGTTCTTCGAGGCGCGAACACGCTGACATGGCCCGTCCCCGACCGGCCGGATAGTATCGACGGACCCTTACTCGGATCGTCCGGCACGTTCCTGCCGGGATGGGATGTGAATTCGTCATGGCCACTGTGACCTTCGAGAACGCGACGCGGCTCTACCCGAGTTCCGCCAAACCCGCGGTGGATCGGTTGAACCTGGAGATCGAGGACGGTGAGTTCCTCGTTCTGGTCGGTCCCTCCGGCTGCGGGAAGTCGACTTCGCTGCGCATGCTCGCCGGACTGGAGGACGTCAACGGCGGCCGCATCCTGATCGGCGACAAGGACGTGACGCACGCCGAGCCGAAGGAGCGCGACATCGCCATGGTGTTCCAGAACTACGCGCTCTACCCGCACATGACCGTCGCGGAGAACATGGGATTCGCGTTGAAGCTGGCCAAGGTCGCCAAGGCGGAGAAGCAGAAGAGGGTCCTGGAGGCGGCCAAGCTGCTCGATCTGGAGCCCTACCTGGATCGCAAGCCGAAGGCTCTGTCCGGCGGCCAGCGACAGCGGGTCGCGATGGGCCGCGCGATCGTGCGCCAGCCGCAGGTGTTCCTGATGGACGAGCCGCTGTCCAACCTGGACGCCAAGCTGCGCGTGCAAACCCGCACCCAGATCGCCCAGTTGCAGCGCAGGCTCGCCACCACCACGGTGTACGTCACCCACGACCAGGTCGAGGCCATGACGATGGGCGACCGGGTAGCCGTACTGAAGGACGGCCTGTTGCAGCAGTGCGCCACGCCGCGCGACCTCTACCGCGATCCGGCCAACGTGTTCGTCGCGGGATTCATGGGCTCACCGGCCATGAACCTGTTCACGCTCCCGGTCGCCGACGGCCGGGTCGAGCTGGGCGGGCACGCGCTCGCGCTGCCGCGATCGGTCGCGGACGAGGCCGGAGCCACCGTGACGGTCGGTATCCGGCCGGAGCACTTCGAGCTGGGCGACGGCTCCGGCATCGAGATGGAGGTCGACGTGGTGGAGGAACTCGGATCCGACGCCTACATCTACGGCCGCACCATCGCCGATGGCGGCTCCGGCGGCGGGGAAACCATTGTGGCGCGCGCGGATTGGCGCAATCCGCCCGCGAAGGGCGCCCGGCTGCGGCTGTCCACCGACCCGGAGCACATCTACTTCTTCGACACCGACGGGCGCCGGCTCAACTGAGCACGCCGCCGAGAGGCCCGCTCCTCAGCCGAAGCGCGGTGAGCGGGCCCGCGGCGATCAGGGCGTCGCGTCCGTTCGGCGGCCTTTCTCCGCTTCGGCATCGCCCGAGCGACGTTCGCGCGACTGCTGGACGTACTCCTGGTTGAGCCGCACGCCCAGTTCCTCGAGTTCGAGTTCGCGGCCGGATTCACTGCGCACCTGAACCCGCACCGGAGCGCCGGTCGCCTCCTCGACCAAGAGCAGCGGCGCCGGCCCCGGCTGCAAGTAGGCATCGCCCCACTGCATGAGCGCGAGCACGGCGGGTAGCAGATCCCGTCCCATCCGGGTGAGCACGTATTCGTGCCTAGTGCGCTTGCCTTCCTCTTGGTACGGCTGTTTCGCCAGCACACCCGCCTCGGTGAGGTTGCGCAACTGGGCGGCGGCGGCCGCGTCCGTGATTCCGACCCGGCTGGCGAAACCGTCGAACCGCCGGGTCCCGTAGTACGCCTCGCGCAGGATTAGCACCGCCGAACGGGTGCCGACGATGTCGAGCGCTTTGGCGATCGAGCATTCCTCGGCTTTCCACGAACTCAGATCGGCCAACGGTCCTTCCATCACTGCTGCCATGACGAACATCATAACCGAGCTGACTTGCTTCAACTATTGCCAGGTGTACTCTGACTATGTGTTGATAGAGCCAGGCATGGTGGCCGGGCTCTCCTCCGGAAGGAAGCACCATGAGAGACGCGGTGATTGTCGAGGCGGTACGCACCCCGATCGGCAAAGGCAAGCCGAACGGCGCACTGCACAACGTCAACGCGGTGGATCTGCTGGCCCACAGCCTGCGCGAGGTGGTGGACCGCAGCGGCATCGATCCCGCACTCATCGACGACGTGATCGGCGGCGTGGTCACACAGTTCGGTGAGCAGGGCGCGAATATGACCAGGCGGGCCGCGCTGGCCGCCGGCTATCCCGAATCCGTCCCGGCGACCACGGTCGACCGGCAGTGCGGCAGCAGCCAGCAGGCGATCCACTTCGCCGCGCAAGGCGTGATCGCGGGCGCTTACGACATCGTGGTCGCGGCGGGCGTGGAGTCGATGGGCCGGATTCCCATGGGCGCCAACCTGGTCGGCGCGCAGGACATCTCCGGGGTCGGTTTCGCCGAGCGATACCCGGAGGGCCTGGTGTCGCAGGGCATCAGCGCCGAGCTGATCGCCGCCAAGTGGGGCCTGACCCGCGGCCAACTGGACGAGTTCGCGCTCGCCAGCCACGAGAAGGCGGCGCTGGCCACCAAGAACGGGCTGTTCGCCAAAGAACTCGCGCCGATCAACGGACTCGCCACCGACGAGGGCATCCGGGTCGGCAGCACCTTGGAGACGCTGGCCGCACTCCGCCCGGCGTATTACGACCCGGCCATGGCCGCCCGCTTCCCGCAGATCGGCTGGGAGATCACGGCCGCCTCCGCCAGTCAGGTCAGCGACGGCAGCGCGGCGGTGCTCATCATGACCAGCGAGCGCGCCGAGCAACTCGGGCTGAAGCCGCTCGCCCGGCTGCACAGCTTCGCGGTGGCCGGTGACGACCCGCTGTTCATGCTCACCGCGGTGATCCCGGCGACCGAGAAAGTGTTGCGACGCGCCGGTCTGCGACTGTCCGACATCGACCTGTTCGAGATCAATGAAGCTTTCTCCCCGGTAGTGCTGGCCTGGGCGCACGACACCGGCGCAGACCTGGCGAAAGTCAACGTCAACGGCGGCGCGATCGCCATCGGACACCCGCTCGGAGCGTCCGGCGCCCGCCTGATGACCACCCTGGTGCACGCCATGCAGGACCGCGGCGCCCGCTACGGCCTGCAAACCATGTGCGAGGCAGGCGGTCTGGCGAACGCCACCATCATCGAACGAATCTGAGTGGTCGCGTGGTACCCGTCCCGGGACGGGTACCACGCTCAAATCGATACGAGCACTATGGCGATCAGGAAGCCGAGCAGCCAGGATTCGAGGATCAGCGGTACGGCGATGAGCGGGGTCCAGGCGATGGGCCTGCCGTGGCGCACTTTCTCCAGCGCCGAGACGACCGCCGCGAGAACCGATGCCGCTATGCCTGCCCAGGCGAGGACCTGCGCCCAGGGCAGATACCCGACGCCGCGGCCGTCGCGGCCGTCGCGTGCGAGCACATCGTAGAGCGGAACGAAAGACGCGATCAGCCAGGCGAGTCCGAAGACGATCACCCAACCCAGCGCCACGCGCAGGGCATCGGTCATTCGCCGCCGGAACTGCCGCGCCATACCTTCAGCATGACGGGCCTTCGCCCGCATGGCATCTCGACAGGCTCAGTGTCCCGTGTGCACCTGGGACGCCAGCGCCAGGCCACCGCAGAACGAGGCGACGATCAGCGCCATCGCGAGCATCGGCCAATACCACATGTACCAGCGCTTGACCGCGGCCACGATGAGCATCGCGGTCACGCCGACAATCGCGAACGCGGTGCCGCCCCAGGACACCGCGAACGCCCAGCCGAGGTAGTCGGTGCGACAGTTGTCCGGACCGCACGGATCGGTGGCGAAGGCGAAGAAGACGGTGAAGTAGGCGGCGGCCAGGCCGAGCGCCGCCGCGACGCAGTACAGCGAGACCGCGAGCACGACATCCCAGGTCCGCGCCGGCTGCCGCGCGCCGGGGTGCGCGGGCATGCCGTGCTGCGGCGGCCAGGGCTGCGGGGTACCGGTCTGAATCATGCTCTGACGATCCCGCTCAGCACGCGATGGCGCCTGCGGGAAAGTACTCGAGTCCGCATGCGCAATCCCCGATCCGCGGCAGCGGCCGAATAGGCTGGGTGGCGATGAGCGACTCCGCAGCGCAGAACATCGTCTACGCCATTCCGATGCGCACCCGTTTCCGTGGCATCACGGTGCGCGAGGGAATGCTGATCCGGGGACCGCTCGGGTGGGGTGAATTCTGCCCGTTTCCCGAATACGGCGATCGGGAGGCCGCCGCCTGGTTGTCCACCGCCTTGGAGCAGGTGACGACAGGCTGGCCCGAGCCGGTGCGGGATCGGATCCCGATCAACTGCACCGTGCCTGCCGTGGACGCGGAGCAGGCGCACGCGATCGTGGCCCGCTCCGGCTGCCGCACCGCCAAGGTGAAGGTCGCCGACCACCCCGAATCGCTCACGGAGGATCTGGCCCGGGTGGAGGCGGTGCGCGACGCGCTCGGCTCCGGCGGCGCCATCCGGGTCGACGCCAACGCGGTCTGGGATGTCGACACCGCCGTGCGCCACATCCAGCGGATCGATAAGGCCGCGGGCGGGCTGGAGTACGTCGAACAGCCGTGCCGGACCATCGAGGAACTCGCCGCGGTGCGCCGCCGCGTCGACGTCCGCATAGCCGCCGACGAATCCATCCGCCGCGCCGAAGACCCGCTGCGGGTCGCGGTCGCCGGGGCTGCGGACATCGCCGTCCTCAAGTGCACGCCGCTGGGCGGCGTCCGCCGCGCCCTCCAGGTGGCGGAGGCGGCGGGACTGCCCTGCGTGGTCTCCTCCGCCTTGGAGACCAGCGTCGGCCTCGCCGCGCAACTGGCGCTGGCCGGCGCGCTTCCCGAACTCGATTTCGCCTGCGGTCTGGGGACTTCGAGTCTGCTCACCGGTGACGTGACGCCGGGATTGCTGCGCCCCTCGGACGGTTATCTCCCGGTCCTGCGCACCCCGCCCCAGCCTGACCCCGAACTGATGGAACATCACCGTCATCCCGACCCCGCGCGCACGGCGTGGTGGCGGGAGCGGTTGGCCCGCGTCACCGCCTTGGTCGCACCGGCCCCGCCTCCCTGACAGCGCGAGAATCGCCCACCAACGGCAACACACGCCGGCCTGTGACGCCGGTCGTCGTTCCGGTCAGCGCGTCGCGCCACACACCATCGGTCCGAGACTCGGCGATGCACCGGCGGTCGCTCACCCGATTCGGACGCCGCAGCCGAGCATCGTCGTCCGCAAGAGCAACGCCGCCTCCGGGCCGACGACGCCGTCCACCAGTTCCACGTATCGGTCGCAGAATTCGGGGCCGTGCGCGGCCGCCGACCCGGGGACCGATTCCAGGTGGTGCGCCAGTTCGTGCAGGATGACCAATTCCCGCAGCGCCCAGGCGGTGCCGCCGGTGTGCAGCGGAACCGCGAGGACGCCCTCGGCCGCCTCGTAGTGCGCAGCGGTGCTCCCCGCACGCGAGCGGACGCGCACGGCCACCGCGGCCCGTTCCCAGCGCGCCCGCACCCAATTGAGCGCCAGCACCTTGTCGGTATAGCTCTGCACGGATTCCACCGACGCGAAACGGCGCTCGATCGGCAAGGTGAGCTGCGAGCCGTAGAGCTCGACGGTGCGCACACCGTGCTCGTCTGCCCGATCGAACACCCCGCGGACCAGCTGCTCGGCGTCGTAGACTTTGGCGCGCTGGCTGTCGCGCACGGTCATCGCCGCGACGCCGCTCTCGCGGCGAGCATCAGCCGGTTGCCGAGCTGCGCCGACCGCGCCGCGTGCGGGCCACCCGATCGCCCAGTCCAGCTCGTGATATCCACGCTGGTCAACCGCCCTCGGAGGAGGTCAACTTCCTACGGGCGGCCGGAAGCTCGGGCGGGGTCCCGATTCGGGCGGCCCGGCCCGCGCGATCCCCCGCCGCCCGCGCCGCCGCCGAATGTCCCGCCGACGTCTGCGGCCCGCGCCAGGTGCCGCGCGCCTCCGACGTCCGGGCGTAGAAATCTGTGAGCTCGATCTCTTTGTCGCGCAACGCGAGCGCGGTGCCGACCACTTCGGTGTCGCCCGGCAATACCTCCGCTTCGACCCCCGCCTTTTCGAGCTCCGCCTTTTCGACCTCCGCCTTCACCTCGGCCAGCCGCCGCCCGATCCGCGCCGCGAACGCCATCTGGAAGTTCAGCCGCGCCGTCACGCCCGCGACCGGCGCCTGCACCCGGCGCCGGACCTGGCGACCCCACCGCTTCTCCACCACGATCTTCTCGACGGTGGCCGATCGGTAGGCGCCGGACTTGATGTACTGGTCGGACGCGCGCACCATCTGCACGAGCAGACTGGCGTAGAGCGCCTCGCAAGTATCGATGTCGGAGTCGAATCCATAGGCGTAGACCTGCGTCGAAGTCCTGGCGACATCACAACGCACGTCGTTGGCCGCCGCGATCGCGACGAACAACTGCACGTAGGTGCGCAAGCCGCGCTTGCCCGGCTCGCCGATCGGGATGATCCGCTGCACCGGGGTGGGCCTGCGCTCGCGTCCCACGAAATGCGCCCGCGCCACCGCGAGGTCGATGGACGACTTCGTGGCCAGTCGCTGAGCCGCGGCGAGGAACGCTTCGGCCTCGTGCTCGTTGTCGGTGGACTCGGCCTTGCGCAGCAGCCCGCCGATGCGTGTGAGCATCCGGTCGGGTACCGCGTTCGGCGAAGTCATCACGGCCAAGCGTAGCGAGCACTTCCCGCCACTCTCCCGCACGCCGTATCGACACCATGTATCTTGCCTTGTGCACCGGCAGGGTGTGCTGCCGCTCACGAATGATTCTGGAGTGTTTGCGATGGCTGTGAAGAAGGTGTCGTCTCTACGTTCGTCGCTCGTGCCACGGGCCGCGGTCGCGGTCGCATCGGTCGGGCTGCTGACCGCGACGTTCACCAGTGCCTGCTCCAGCGACAGCGGCGGCAGCCCGACCAGCCAGAACCTGACCGGGCGCGGCCCGATCACCTACGTCGAGGGCAAGGACACCACCGAGACCGGCGCGGTCAAGCAGCTGATCGAGCGCTGGAACGCCGCGCACCCGGACGAGCCGGTGACGTTCAAGGAGCAGTCGAACGACGCCTCACAGCAGTACGACGACCTGGTCGAGCACATGCGCTCCAAGCAGTCCAACTACGACGTGGTCGCCCTGGACGTGCCGTGGACCGCCGAGTTCGCCGCCAAGGGCTGGCTCCAGCCGCTGAAGGACTCCTTCGCCATCGACACCAGCGCGCTGCTGTCCCCGCCGGTCGCCAGCGCCACCTACAACAACACGCTCTACGCCGCGCCGCGCAACACCAACGGCGGCCTGCTGTTCTACCGCAAGGACCTGGTGCCGAACCCGCCCAAGACCTGGAACGAACTGCTGGCCCAGTGCCCCATCGCGCGCCAGCAGAACATCGGGTGCTACGCGGGCCAGTTCGCACCCTACGAGGGCCTGACCGTGAACGCGGCCGAGGTCATCAACGCCTACGGCGGCAGCTTCGTCGGCGCCGACGGCAAGACCCCCACGGTGAACAGCCCGCAGTCCCGCGCCGGACTGAAGGTCCTGGTCGACGCGTACAACAACGGCGACATCCCCAAAGAGGCCATCACGTTCAAGGAGCCGGAATCCAGCAACGCCTTCGCGCAGGGCAAGCTACTGTTCCTGCGCTCGTGGCCGTCCACCTTCGGTGACGTCGGCGGCGAGGCCTCCGCCGTGAAGGACAAGTTCGCGGTCGCTCCGCTGCCCGGCGAGAACGGCGTCGGCGCCTCCACCCTCGGCGGCTACAACGCGGGGATCAGCGCGTACTCCAAGAACAAGGCCACCGCGCTGGACTTCCTGCGCTTCCTGATCAGCGAGGACGCCCAGCACATCGTCGCCTCCGGCGCGCTGCCCTCGGTGCGCGCGTCCATGTACGACGATCCGGCGCTGATCGCGAAGATGCCGTACCTGCCCGCGCTCAAGGACTCCATCGCCAGCGCGGTGCCGCGCCCGGTCACCCCGTTCTATCCCGCGGTGTCCAAGGCCATCCAGGACAACGCTTATGCTGCGTTGAACGGAACCAAGTCCGTCGACGACGCGATCACGGGTATGCAAAAGGGCATCGAGACCGCCGGATCGTGAGCCGTTGAGCACAACGGACCCGACGAACGAACCCGCAGGAGAGAGAACGGTGTCGGATCCTTCGGGAACGGCGGCCAGCGTGCCGAAAGACGAGTTCATTCCGGCCGAGCGTGGCCGAGCCGCGACGATAGCCTCGGAGTTGCGGCGTTCCGGGAAAGCCTGGCTCTTCGTCACGCCCGTGCTGATCGCGCTGGCGGTCGTCATCGGATATCCCGTGTTCCGGGCGCTGTGGATGTCCTTCCAGAAGGACGCCGGGCTCGACCCCGCGACCGGCATGTTCGTCGAAGGCGGCAACGCCGGGTTCTCCAACTACACGCACTGGCTGCTGCAACAGTGCCAGGTCGTCACGGGCGGGACCGTGCCGTGCCCGACCGGCAACCTCGGCTCGCAATTCTGGATGGCCATCGGGATCACGCTGTTCTTCACGGTCGTGACCGTCGCACTGGAAGCGACACTGGGCCTGGGCATGGCCATGGTGATGGGCAAGACCTTCCGCGGCAGGGCGCTGCTGCGCGCCGCCGTGCTGATCCCGTGGGCCATCCCGACCGCCGTCACCGCGCGGTTGTGGGAGTTCATGTTCCAGTACGACGGCGTGGTGAACCGCGTGCTCGGCACGCACATCCTGTGGACCTCCGACGCGTGGCCGGCCCGATTCGCGGTGATCGCGGCCGACGTATGGAAGACCACGCCGTTCATGGCGTTGTTGCTGCTGGCCGGTCTGCAAGTGATCCCGGCCGACGTGTACGAGGCGGCTCGCGTCGACGGCGCGTCGGCCTGGCAGCGGTTCACCCAGATCACGCTGCCGCTGCTGAAGCCCGCGCTGCTGGTCGCGGTGCTGTTCCGGACCATGGACGCGCTGCGGATGTACGACCTGCCCGCGATCATGACGCTGGGCAACCCGTCCACCCGCACGGTGTCGATTCTTGTGGTCGATCAGGTCCGGCAAGGCCCCAACAGCGCGGCCGCGTTGTCGACGATCACCTTCCTTTTGATTTTCGCCGTGGCGTTCGTGCTGGTGAAGATTCTGGGCGCCAACGCGGTTCGCACCCAGGAAGAACAGCGGGAGGCGCACTGATGTCCGTGCAGACGGCGGAGAAGCCCGTGACCGACAAGCCCGCCGCGCAGCCGGTTTCATGGACCCAGCGCTTCGGCTCGGTGCGGCTGTATCTCGGCGCGCTGATCGTGCTCGTCTGGGGGCTCGCGCCGTTCTACTGGATGGCGGTGACCGCCTTCCGCGACCCCGACTACACCTTCGACAACACCCCATGGCCGACGCACATCACGTTGGAGAACTTCCGCAACGCGTTCGACACCAGTCGCGGCAACAACTTCGGCAAGGCGCTGGTCAACAGCATGATCCTCGGCTCGATCACCACGGTGATCGCGCTGGTGATCGGCGTGTTCGCCGCCTACGCGCTGGCCCGCCTCACCTTCCGCGGCAAGTACGTGGTGTCCGGACTGATCCTCAGCGCCTCGATGTTCCCGGTCGTCGTGCTGGTGACCCCGCTGTTCCAGCTCTTCACCAGTCTCGGCTGGATCGGCGAGTACCAGGCGATGATCATTCCGAACATCTCGTTCGTGCTGCCGATGACGGTCTACATCCTCGCCTCCTTCTTCGCCGAACTGCCGTGGGAACTCGAAGAAGCCGCGCGAATCGACGGCGCCACCAAGATGCAGGCGTTCCGTCTGGTCATGCTGCCTTTGGCCGCCCCCGCCGTATTCACCACCGCGATCCTCGCGTTCATCGCGGCGGTCAACGAATACCTGCTGGCACGTCTGCTTTCCAGCGACAAGACCGAACCGGTCACCGTCGCGATCGCCCGCTTCTCCGGCAACAATCCGCTGGTGCAGCCGTACGCCGCGATCATGGCGGCGGGCACCATGGTCACCATCCCGCTGGTCATCATGGTGCTGCTCTTCCAGCGCCGGATCATCTCGGGGCTCACCGCGGGCGGCGTCAAGAGCTGAGTTTTCGGCCGCGCGGGCGCGGCGGGTTCGACGCGAGTGAGTGTCGGCGCGCAACGACTGTTCTCGGGGCGTGTCAACAGCCCGGAAAGTGGAAAGTCCGCTTGTGATGAACGGGGTAAACTTCCCTTCTCGATGCTCTTTTCCGTTCGTTCGTGCAGGTGAGTTCGTCCGACGCTCCGGGAGGAGATGATCGTGAGCTCGTTCCGCAAACCGCGAGAACGTAGACGCGGCGCCAAGGGGACACCCCCTACCGCACCGTATGCCTCGATCGCCGGCTGGACCGAGCGGCCGAATGCGGCGAGACCGACCGCGCGGACTCGGCGCGAACGCATGGCGGCCCGCCGGAAGGCGAACGCGCCCACCGCGCGCCCGGCGGCGCCGCCGAATCGGCCGCCGCGCAGCAGGGCCGAACGTGTGCGCCGCCTGCTGCTCGCTTTGTTCATCATCTTCGGGGTGCTGCCCGCACTGCTGTCGGTCCTGGCGTACTGGAGCGCGGAGATCCCCGATCCCGATGCGGTACAGACGAATCAGACCGCGACCATCTTCGCCGCCGACGGCAGCACGGTGATCGCGAAAATCGTGCCGCCGGACGGGAACCGGACACCGGTCCCGTTGTCCGACGTGCCGCAGCCCGTGCGCGACGCGGTGCTGTCCGCGGAGGACCGCAATTTCTACACCAATCCCGGTTATTCGACTTCCGGTTTTCTGCGCGCCGTGCGAGACAATCTGCTCGGCAAGGACAACGCGGGCGGCGGCTCCACGATCACCCAGCAGTACGTGAAGAACGCGTTCCTCGGCTCGGAGCGCACGGTCACACGCAAGATGCGCGAGCTGATCATCGCGGCGAAGATGGCGCGGCAGTGGAGCAAAGACGACATCCTCGCCGCCTACCTCAACACCATCTACTACGGCCGGGGGGCCTACGGCATCGCCGCGGCGGCCAAGGTCTACTTCGACAAACAGGTGAACCAGCTGACCCTCGCCGACGGCGCGGTGCTCGCGGCGCTGATCCGTACGCCCTCGATCCTGGACCCGGAAACCCATCTCCCGCAGTTGAAGGAGCGCTGGCGGTACGTGCTCGACGGGATGGTGGAGATGGACGTGCTCGCGCCGGGTGATCGAGACGCGACCACCTTTCCGCCGATCATCCCGCTGACGCAGATCCCGGACGACGACGTGGCCCGCGGACCGGAGGGCCTGATCCGCAACCAGGTGGTGCGCGAGCTGCGCGACTCGGGCATCAGCGAACGCGAGTTGAACAAGGGCGCTTTACACATCACCACCACCATCGACGCGAAGGTTCAGCAGGCGGTCCTGGGCGCGGTGCGCGACCGGCTCGGTCCGCAGCCACCGGAATTGCGCGCCGCGGTGGTGTCGATCGATCCGCGCTCCGGTGCGGTGCGCGCCTACTTCGGCGGCTACGACGGCATCGGCTTCGACTTCGCCCAGGCGCCGTTGCAGACCGGCTCGGCGTTCAAGGTCTTCGCGGCGATCGCCGCGCAGCAGCAGAGCATTCCGCTGTCGCGTGTACTCGACAGCTCGCCGGTGAGCGACCGCGGTACCCGGATCACCAACGTGGACGGCGAATCCTGCGGCAAATGCACCATGGCCGAGGCGCTGAAGCGGTCGCTGAACACCAGCTTCTACCGGTTGACCATGACGATGTTCGACGGGCCGCAGGCCATCGCGGACGCGGCGCACGCGGCCGGTATCCCGGAAGAACTGCCGGGCGTGCCTGGTAAGACGCTTACCGAGGACGGCGGGAAACCGCTGAACGGGATCGTCCTCGGGCAGTATCTGGTCCGGCCCATCGACATGGCCTCGGCCTACGCCACGATCGGCGCCTCAGGTGTGTACCACCGCCCCTATTTCGTGCAGCGGGTGGTGACCGGCGACGGACGAGTGCTCCTGGATCGCGGTGATCAACACGTCGGCGAGCAGCTTCCCGGCGGCGAACAGCGCATCCCCCGGACGATCGCGGAGAAAACCGTCGAGGCGATGCTCCCGATCGCGGCGTACTCCAACGGGCACGCGCTGAAGAACAACCGGCCCTCGGCCGCCAAGACCGGTACCACGCAGCTCGGCGAGAGCGACCTGAACAAAGACGCGTGGATGATCGGTTTCACCCCGTCGCTGTCCACGGCGGTGTGGATCGGAACCGAGCGCTCGCAACCGATCCGCACCGCACGCGGCGCCGACATCTACGGCTCCGGCCTGCCCGCCGACATCTGGAAGCAGGTCATGGACGACGCACTCGACGGCACACCCATCGAACAATTCGCTGGGACGCAGGCCCCGGCCCGGCCGAATCAGAGCAAGACGCCTTCCGGCGGGCCCTACGACATCCTCAATCCTCCGCAGCGGTCACCGCAGCGTGAGCCCGGAGTCGACATCCCGCCCAGCGCGCAACCGCCTAGAGAGGTGGAGATTTTTCCGGGACTGAGCATTCCGGTTCCTGGATAGCGACAATGCTGTGACCTTCCGTCGCCCGGTGGAACGCATGACGTGGCAGCATCGTTTGCCAGAGTGAGAGCGAACAGCGAGTGTGTCGGCACGGGCCGACGCCGAAACCGCGCAAACGATGCGGAAGGATATGCGCTCGAGCGACGACAGCGCGGCGCGAGCGACGGGCCCGGAGGCGGTAGCCTGCGTCACCATGGAGGGCACCGGGAGCGACGCCGATTGAAGACAGACGAGACATAGGGGCTACGCCGGTGGATTTCAATGTCGTTGACCAACCCGAGACGCTGGTGGCGGGAACAGTGCTTCGCAGCCCCGCGCTCGCGGTCGAGGGGCCGCGCCGCGCGAAAGTCGAAGAGGCGTGGAAGCGCAACCTGGCCCGCAAGCTGCCCGGACCGCCGACCACGGCGTATGTCGACCACGCGCCGGAGATCAATTCGTACCTGACCCATATCGTCGGCTACCGCTGCCACAGCCTGGCCGACCTGCTGCCCGGCGACGTGCTCGCCCGGGTGCCCGCCGGGCGCTTCGCCCGGTTCATCGCCAGCGGCGACAATCTCGGCGACACCATCGTGAGCATCTGGCGAGCGGTGTGGGACGCGGAGGCCGCGGGGCGGCTCGTGCGCGCCTACACCGGCGACTGGGAACACTATCCCGACGCACGGACGGTGGAAGTCTTCGTGGCATTGGCAGACGATCAGGGCAACGGGTAGGAACAGACAGTGGACTTCGAGATCGTCACATTGCCGCAGAGCATGGTCGCGGGCCTGACCGTGCCGTTGGCAGGCCGTGAGGTGACCGCGCGTGACCTCGACCTGGTGAACTTCACCTGGGATCGGTATCTGGCACGGGAGAAGAACGTGCCGCGGGTGGCCGCCTACATCGGCCAGAACGATCACGCCGTCGCGGTACTCGGCTACGAGATCGGCTCGATGGAGGAGCTGGACGACGGCGACGTGCTCACCATCATCCCGCAGGGCCGCTACGCCAAGTTCGTCGTCGCCGACAAGCCCTACGACCTGCTGCGCACCGCCTGGGCGCAGGTGGCGAAGGCCGAGAACGCGGGAACCATCACCCGCTCGCACACCGCCGAGGTCGAGCGCTACACAGGCCCCGCCTCGGTGGAGGTCTACGTCTCGCTGGACTGACGCACACTGATGTGTACACGATCACGTGTACACTTCAGGTATGTCGGAGATCAGTATCCGGGAGCTGCGCGCCAACCTCGCCGCTCACATCCGTGAAGCCGAATCCGGCGAGCAGGTGATCATCTTGCGAGACGGCGCGCCCGCCGCGGCGCTGGTGCCGTTGTCCATGGTCGAGGCGTTCGATGCGGCCGAGGACGAACTTCTCGCGCGTGAAGCCGAGGTCAGGCTCGCGGCCGACGAGCGGACCTTCACCATGGCGGAGGTGCTGGCCGAGCTCTTCGAGGACGACCCGAGGTGAAGTACCGCTTCCGCTTCCTGGAGTCCGCGCGCCGAGAACTCCGCGCCATCGAGCGTCCGGACGCGATGCGGATCCTGACCGCGCTCACAGCACTGGGCGATGACCCCTACGCTCCCGGGCTGGACGTGAAGAAGTTGTCGGGCCACGATGACCTGTTCCGCCTGCGGGTCGGCAGATATCGGGTCGCCTACCGGGTGGACAACGGCGTGCTCGTGATCCTCGTGGTGAAGGTCGGCTGGCGAAAAGACGTCTACCGCGGCCTGTAGATCGAGGGGAGGTCGGCCGAGAGCATTTCGCCTTCGGCCGACCTCGTGCCCTGGTGCGGTGCTTATTCCGCGCCGATGATGAACGCTTCCAGTTGGGTGCGCGCGACGTCGTCGGCGAGCTGCTGGGGCGGGGACTTCATCAGGTAGGCCGAGGCCGGGATGACCGGTCCGCCGATGCCGCGGTCCTTGGCGATCTTCGCCGCGCGCACGGCGTCGATGATGATGCCAGCGGAGTTGGGCGAGTCCCACACCTCGAGCTTGTACTCCAGGTTCAGCGGCACGTCGCCGAAGGCGCGGCCCTCGAGGCGGACGTATGCCCACTTGCGGTCGTCGAGCCAGCCGACGTGGTCGGACGGGCCGATGTGCACGTCGTTGGCGCCGAGTTCCTTCTTCAGGTTGCTGGTGACGGCCTGAGTCTTGGAGATCTTCTTCGACTCCAAGCGCTCACGCTCGAGCATGTTCTTGAAGTCCATGTTGCCGCCGACGTTGAGCTGCATGGTGCGGTCGAGCTGCACACCGCGATCCTCGAACAACTTGGCCATCACGCGGTGGGTGATGGTCGCGCCGACCTGACTCTTGATGTCGTCACCGACGATCGGCACACCGGCATCGGTGAACTTCTGCGCCCAGACCGGGTCGGAGGCGATGAACACCGGCAGCGCGTTGACGAACGCGACGCCCGCGTCGATGGCGCACTGCGCGTAGAACTTGTCGGCCTCCTCCGAACCCACCGGCAGGTAGGACACCAGCACGTCGACGTTGTTGTCCTTCAGCACCCGCACCACGTCGACCGGCTCGGCCTCCGACAGCTCGATGGTCTCCGCGTAGTACTTGCCGATGCCGTCGAGGGTCGGACCGCGCTGCACGACGACGTCGCTGGGCGGCACGTCGGAGATCTTGATCGTGTTGTTCTCGCTGGCGAAGATCGCCTCGGCCAGGTCGAAGCCGACCTTCTTCGCGTCCACGTCGAACGCGGCGACGAACTTGACGTCGCGGACGTGGTAGGGCCCGAACTTCACGTGCATCAGGCCGGGAACGGTCGCGGACTCGTCCGCGTCCCGGTAGTACTGCACGCCCTGGACCAGCGAAGAGGCGCAGTTACCCACACCTACGATGGCGACGCGAACCTCTGTGGCGTTGTCAGCCTTCTCGATGTCACTCATGGCCGATATTTCCCTCTTTCTGTGGTGCCGCCTTCGTCGATTGCTCCGCCGCAATCAACTCGTTGAGCCAGCGCACTTCGCGCTCGCTTGATTCGAGCCCGAGTTGATGAAGCTGCCGGGTGTAGCGATCCAGCGACCCGCTGGCTTTCTTTATCGCCTCCCGGAGCCCCTCTCGGCGCTCCTCGACTTGACGCCGCCTGCCCTCCAGGATCCGCATCCGCGCTTCCGCGGGAGTGCGGCTGAAGAAAGCCAGATGAACGCCGAAGCCGTCGTCGGTGTAGTTCTGCGGTCCGGTGTCGGCGAGCAGCTCGCTGAACCGCTCCCGCCCGGCCGGAGTCAGTTGGTAGACCCGTCGCGCACGGCGTGTCGTCGCGCCCGCGGGGATCTCCTCGGCGATCAGCCCGTCCGCCTGCATCCGCCGCAGCGTCGGATAGAGCGATCCGTAGGAGAAGGCCCGAAACGCCCCGAGCAGGCCGGTCAGCCGCTTGCGCAGCTCGTACCCGTGCATGGGCGCCTCGAGGAGCAGCCCGAGGATTGCCAATTCGAGCACGGGCTTCACCCCCTGACTGTGTTCAGACCTAACCGATGGATACGACTTCCCACTATATCGGAGCGATACATCTGTGCACAGTCGTCGTCCACGGGTGGACGCCGTTCGGGTCAGCGAGAGGGCGGAAAGACTCCGAGCGGCTCGCCCGCGAAGTCGACCTCCACGTACCCGGATACGCCGCCTTTGTCTTTGACGTAGATATTCAGCACAGGACCGTGGTCGATCGTGCCGAGCGAGTCGAATTCCACGATGATGTGGGTGATCACGCCGTCCGGGGACTTCACCGTCTGCGGCGCGCCCGCCAGCAGCCGGGCGATCATCGGCACGTCGACGGTGGCGAGGTCGAAAGTGCGAGTCCCCGGTTTGCGCTCGGAGGTCGACGAGGCGCGAAAGCCGCCGTTGTAACGATAGTCGCTGGTCTCGGAGGCGCGGCCGGGTGTCTGCCGATCCACCAGCGCGTACTCCGGATACAGCGTGACCTCGTCGGCGACCAGATCGCCGAACTCGGCTCGGTACTCCGCGAGGAAATGCGCCAGACCGGCCCCGGTGGTCAGATCGGGAACGTTCTCCGAGGACCCGGGCAGACCGACGCCGCAACGGCTGATCGCCCCGACCATCGCTCCCGCCACCAAGGCGGCGGTGATCATCGAGACCGGCGCCATCCAGCGCCGCGGACGACGCCGGTCCACGCGGACCACCGGGGCGTTCGCCAGTTCGTCCGGAATCTGCAGATCACCGATCAACGCGTCGAGGTCGCCGAAGGACTTGGCGCGCATGGCCTCGGCAGTCCGCGCCGCGTGCTCGTCGGCGGTGAGCTGTCCCTCGGCCAGCGCCGTGTCGAGCAGTCCGCACACGTCGGCGCGGTCGGTGTCGCGGGCGCGGATGCCGCTGTATCGGGTTGTCGCCATTGCCCTATCCCTCGAACGGCCAGACGCGGCGAACCTCGCCCGCCGGGGTCATCATGAAGTGGCCGTTCTCCTTGACGGAGTTGCTCACAAAGACCTCGATGATGGGTTGCCCGGCGGGAATGCCGTACTGGCCGTAGTACCTGACGTCGTTCACGCTCACCGCGAAATGCGATACGGCGCCGCCGGGAACCCGGGTGATGGCGGCCGCGTCCGCGAGCGCTCGACCGATCGCCTCCACGTTCAACAGGCCCAGATCCACCGACGGGGTGTCGGCCTTGCGCGTGGTGATCTCGCGGGACTGCGTGAAACCTCCGCGATAGTCGTACTCGACCTTCCGGTTGGGTTGGCCGGGCACCGCCCGGGCGAACGAGGCGTGCTGGGGGTGCATGGTCAGTTCGTCTACTCGGAGGTCCCCGAACTTCCGCTGGTAGTTACGCAGGAAGACGGCGACCCCGTCGGCGGTGACCAAACTCGGCGTTTCGATCACCAGCGGCTCTACCGCCCCGAGGTTCATCGCGGGCACGGCTTGCGCGGCGTGGCTCGGTTCCTCCGCCGCCCGAGTGACGGCGAGAAATCCGGCGCAGGCCGCCAGGACCGCGGCCACCGTGACCGTGCCCAGGTACCACTGGCGGCGACGTGAACGCGGCGGACGGGGCACGGGAGCGACCTTGCCGGGTCGCTGCAGGTCGGCGACCAGATCCGCCAGGTCCCCCAGGGTGCGCGCCTCCGCGGCGAGTTCGGTCAGCGTGTCGTGCTCTTCCTCGGACAGCTGGCCGTCGGCGCGGGCGAGGTCGAGCAGCTCGCGAGTAGTGGCGCGATCGGCATCGCGCGCCCTGGTGTGACCGGGATAACTTCCTTTGGATCCCTGGGGGCGCAACGTTTTTCGCGTGGGCGATGAGCGATCCACGGCGAACCCCCCGGCGGCGGCGGGGGTTTGCAGGTCGGCGGTGAGCGCGGCCAGTTCGCCGAGCGTTTTCGCCCCTGCGGCCTGCGCGATTCGGTCGTGGTACTCGTCGGCGCCGAGCTGTCCCTCGGCGTAGGCGGCATCCAGCAGACTGGACGCGCCTGCGCGGTCGAGGTCACGCGCTCGCGTGCGCCCGGATGCTGCGGTGGACACAGTCGGATGGTAGTCCTAGCAACGGCGCGACGCGCCGCTTCGCGGCTCGATCCGAAGCGGTCAATCCGCACAGCCAGGGGCGGCCCGATTCCAACACCGCTACTCTGGTTCTCGTGCGAATTCAGCGGCAAGTGGTCGACTACGCCCTCCGGCGCCGGTCGCTGCTGGCTGACGTCTATGCGGGCCGGGTCGATGTCGCCGAGGTGTGTGATGCGAATCCTTATCTCCTACGTGCGGCGAAGTTCCATGGCCGGGGGAGCGAGGTCACATGCCCCATCTGCCGGAAAGAACAACTGACCCTCGTATCCTGGGTCTTCGGCGACGGCCTCGGCCCGGTCGCCGGGTCGGCTCGCACACCCGAGGAGCTGGTGCGCCTCGCCGAGACTCGCGAGGAGTTCTCGGTCCATGTCGTCGAGGTATGCCGGACCTGCAGCTGGAATCATCTGGTGCAGTCCTATGTGCTCGGTTCCGCGCCGGCGCCGCCGCGCCGCCGCACCGGGACACGCGCGAACCGGCGCACTGCCGCCGAATGAAGTGCCTGGTCATCTGTCCCTCGGGTGACTCGCGCAGCCGGCCTGCGTCCGCCGCGGTGTCGACTACCGCTGATAGCCACCTGGACCGCTACGAGTTATGGAGATCTTGTCAGTGAATTCGCCCTACGAGACTTCCCCCTACGGCGATGAGCCACATGGCGGCCGTCCTCCACGGAGTTCACAACCAAGTCCCAACCCGTATCAGAATCCCCGACCCGGGCCCCCGCCCGGCGCACGTCCGGGTCCGCCGCCCGGTAGACGTCCCGCCGGTCCCCCCTTGCCCGGTGAGCCGCGCGGTCCGCAACCGCCGCGCCGACCCGGTCCTCCGCCGCAGGGGCGGCCGCCGCAGGGCGGTCGTCCACCTCAACCCGGCCGACCGCCGCAACCTGATCGCGGCGTGCCCAATGGCGGCGCTCCCGGGCCGCAGCCGACCAAGAAGATCCAGCACCCCGGCTCGTCGACCGAGGCAGTGGCCGAACGCAACCGCCGCGGCCCCGCCACCGGGCCGCGGCCGGTCACCGGTGCGCGTCCGGCGCTGGACCGCGACGGGCGTCGCATCCCCGGCAACGGACCCACCACCGGCGAACGCAGGCGCACTGCGGGCGGTCCCCCCTCCGGCCCGCCACCGCGCCGTGGCGGCGGCAGTGGTGACGGCTCCGACGGGCCGGGCAGGCGGCGGCCCGCCCCGCAGAAGAAGAAGTCGCCATGGCGCATCGTGCGCCGCACCCTCTACGTCCTGGTCGCGTTGGCCATCCTCGTGCCCAGCGGCATCTTCCTGGCCGCGTACACCACGGTGTCGGTGCCGCAGCCGGGCGACCTGAAGACCAACCAGGTGGCGACCATTCTCGCCTCCGACGGCACCACGGTGCTCAGCAAAGTAGTGCCGCCGGAAGGCAACCGGACAGACGTCACCATCGAGCAGATCCCGCCACACGTGCGCAACGCGGTCATGGCGGCCGAGGACCGGGACTTCTACACCAATCCCGGCTTCTCGATCTCCGGCTTCGCGCGCGCGGCCAGGGACAACATCCTCGGCAAGGAGAGCGCGGGCGGTGGCTCGACGATCACCCAGCAGTACGTGAAGAACGCGCTGGTCGGTGACGAGCGCTCGCTGACGCGCAAGATGCACGAGCTGGTCATCTCGGCCAAGATGGCGCGGCAGTGGAGCAAGGACGAGATCCTCGCGGCCTACCTCAACACCATCTACTTCGGTCGTGGCGCCTATGGGATCGACGCGGCGTCCAAGGCGTACTTCGGCAAGCCGGTGCAGGAGCTGACCGTCGCCGAGGGCGCGGTGCTGGCCGCCACCATCCAGCTGCCCTCCAGCCTGGACCCGGAGAAGAACCCCGAGGGCGCGAAGACCCGGTGGAGCTACGTGCTCGACGGCATGGTCTCCGGCGGCAACCTGAGCGCGGGCGAGCGGCAGGGCTTGCAGTACCCGCAGGTCGTCCCGCTCGCATCGACCCGGGACAAGGAACAGGACTCCGGCCCCGAGGGCTTGATCAAGACTCAGGTGCTCAAGGAACTCGCCGCGGCCGGCATCAGCGAGCAGCAGCTGAACACCTCGGGTCTGCAGATCACCACCACGATCGACCCGAAGGCGCAGCAGGCGGCCATCGACGCGGTCACCAAGAACATGGACGGCGAGCCGGAGAACCTGCGCACCGCCGTGGTCTCCGTCGATCCGCGCACGGGCGCCGTGCGGGCGTACTACGGCGGCAACGACGGCCAGGGGTACGACTTCGCGAACGCCGGCCTGCAGACCGGTTCCTCGTTCAAGGTCATCGGCCTCGCGGCCAACCTGGAGATGGGTATCCCGCTGTCGCAGCTGTACGACAGCTCACCGCTGACGGTGAACGGCATCAAGATCACCAACGTCGAAGGTGAGCAGTGCGGCATGTGCACCATCGCCGAGGCGCTGAAGCGTTCGCTGAACACCAGCTTCTACCGGATGCAGCTGGACATGCAGAACGGTCCGCGCAAGATCGCCGACATGGGTCACAAGCTGGGCATTCCGGAGACCATCCCGGGTGTGGGCAAGACGCTCACCGAGCCGGACGGCTCCGGCCCGAACAACGGCATCGTGCTCGGTCAGTACCAGGCCCGACCGCTGGACATGGCCTCCGCGTACGCGACGCTTGCGGCCTCCGGCGTCTACCATGCGCCGCATTTCGTGTCGAAGGTGGTGACCGCCGACGGTCAGGTTCTGCTCGACCGCGGTGAGGTGGCCGGCGAGCAGCGCGTCTCCGCCGCGGTGGCCGACAACGTCACCGCCGCGATGAAGCCCATCGCCGGCTACTCGCGCAACCACGGCTTGGCGGGCGGCCGCGAGTCGGCAGCCAAGACGGGCACCGCGCAGCTCGGCGACACGGGTGAGAACAAAGACGCGTGGATGGTCGGTTACACCCCGTCTTTGTCGACCGCGGTCTGGGTCGGCACCGAGCAGGGCGATCGACTGCGCAACGCCAGTGGCGGCATGATCTACGGATCGGGCCTGCCGTCCGATATCTGGAAAGCCACCATGGACGGTGCGCTGAAGGGCAGCTCCAACGAGACCTTCCCGAAGCCCGCGCCGATCAAGGGGCAAGCCGGTGTGCCGGAGTGGTCGGCGCCGTATACCCCGCCGTCCACGGTTGATACTCCGCTCCTGCCCCCGGTGGTGGTCGCGCCGACGCAGGTGGAGATCCTGCCCGGCATCACCATCCCGGTCCCCGGCGTGCAGCCCGCTCCGCAGCAGCAGCGGCCGCAGCAGCGTCAGCAGGATTCGGGTCCGATGCCCGGCCAGCCGGTCGCACCGACGGATGGCGCGTCACCGACGGCCACCGGGCAACCCCGGCCGGGCAACCAGCGCAGTGATGACGACTCCGGTCAAGAGAACGAGACACCGCCGACACGTAGCAGATAGTCGACATCCGAAGATCGGGCCGGTCACATCGTGGCCGGCCCGATCTCGTTCGAGCCCGGGTCGACTCGATCTCCTACCGGTCCCACAGCCCAGGTAGCCTCGGGTTCCGTGACCGATCAGCAGCTGGTGGAGCCGCGGAGGAACCGGAGGGTGCCACTATCGGACCAGGCGGGGTTCGGCGGGGCGTATTACGCCGCCCCGGCGCCGCTCGCCTCTGATCTCCGGTCGGCGGACGCGCGGGACCGGCCGAGTCGCAACGACTCCCTCACCGCGCAATTGTCCACGGTGATCGGCGGTCCGGTCGGTGATCACGCCCTGATCGGGCGGGTGCGGTTCTGGACGCCCATGCGGGTGCTGCTGGCCTTCGCGGTGGTGTTCCTAGCGCTCGGCTGGTTCGGCAAGGCAGGTTGCATCCAGCAGACCACGGGCCCGGACGGTCCCACGCTCGACTGGAACAACGGTCGCCAGTACGTCGCGATGTGCTACTCGGACACCGTGCCGCTCTACGGCGCGGAACGACTGAACGAGGGCGCCTTTCCGTACAAGAAGCAGTGGACCGAGCAGACCCCCGACGGTGGCCGCGAGACCCGATACATGGAGTATCCGGTGCTCTCGGGCCTGTACCAGTACCTCGCGATGCGGATCGCCAAGAGCTGGGACGCGTCGCCGCTGCCCGGCGCGCTCCAGGTGGTGATCTACTTCAACGTCGTCGCGTTCGGTCTCGCGGTCGCCTGGCTGATCACGGTGTGGGCGTCCGCCTTGCTGGCCGGCCGCCGGGTCTGGGACGCGGCATTGATCGCCTGTTCGCCTTTGGTGCTCGTGCACGCGTTCACGAATTTCGACGCGCTCGCAACAGCCTTCGCCGCGACCGGCTTGCTCGCCTGGGCCCGGCGCAAACCCGTGCTGGCGGGGATACTGCTCGGTCTGGGCGGCGCGGCCAAACTCTATCCGCTACTGCTGCTGGGCCCCATCGTCGTGCTGTGCCTGCGCACCGAGACGATGCAGCGCACGCCGCGCACGCACCTGGGCCTGCGCATCCGCGACATCGACGGCTGGCCGACCTTCCTGGCGTGGGTGCGTGAGACGCCCTACCGCGTCCAGTTCCTCAGCGCCCGTCCGCTCGGCGCCGCGGCTGTCACGGTGGGCGCGACCCTGGCGACCTGGCTGGCGGTGAACCTGCCGATCGCCGCGCTGTTTCCCAACGGCTGGCGAGAGTTCTTCCGGCTCAACACCACCCGGCACGCCGACCCGGACTCGATCTACAACGTGATCTCCTCGTTCACCGGCTGGCGCGGCTTCGACGGCGTGCTCGCGCACGGGGAGCAGCCCGCCGTCCTGAACGCCGTCTCGCTGCTGGCGTTCGTCGCGGCCTGCGCGGTGATCGCCTACATCGGTCTCACCGCGCCGCAGCGCCCGCGGCTGGCGCAGCTGTGCTTCCTCGTGGTCGCGGCGTTCCTGCTGACGAACAAGGTGTGGAGTCCGCAGTACTCACTGTGGCTGGTGCCGCTCGCCGTCCTGGCGCTGCCGCACCGGCGCGTCCTGCTGGCCTGGATGACCGTCGACGCGCTGGTCTGGGTGCCGCGCATGTTCTACTACCTCGGCTTGGACCGCAAAGGCCTGCCCGAACAGTGGTTCACCGGCACCGTGGCGCTGCGGGACCTCGCGGTGGTCGGGCTGTGCGCCCTGATCGTGCGCCAGATCTACCGCCCGGAGGAGGACTTGGTGCGACGCGACTTCGTCGACGATCCCGTCGGCGGGGTCGTCGATCGCACGCCGGACCCGCTGCTGCCCTGGCTGCCGGAGCCGCTGCGGCCGCGAGTGGCGGTCGCACGCGGCTGACCGGCGGCCGCGGCGGATCAGGCGTTCATTTGGTGCGCAGGAAATGCGCCTGACGTTCCGGCTCCTGCGGCAACATGTCCAGATCGAGCTGCCACGCGCTGCCGGTCCACGGATCGAACAGCGGTGTGCCGCCGACCGTCGGCAGATGACGGCACGACTGTGACACCATCGCCACGGTGGTGTCGGCCGAATCGGATTCGTTGGCGCCGACGATCACCACGGACAATCCGATCAGCTCGCCGCGCGTGATCAACGCGCCGATCCGCTGTGCGTCCGAGCTCTGGTAGCCGTGCGGGAAATCCGCGGCCAACAGGACCCGATGCTCGCTGGGCGGCGTGAACGCACCACTCCTGTAGGCCAACTCGGCCAGCTCGGCCGCATCCACCAGCGCTTGCAACCGCGCCGAGATGTCGGCGTGGTCGGTGATCGGCGGGCCGTTCAGCACGGGAGCGAGCAGTCCGGTGAAGCCGCTGAACGCGTCGGTCAGGTCGATGATGTCCAGCAGCGTCCGCCGCTGCGGCGCCGTGGCCAGCAACCGCGCCAGCAACGCGCCCACGACGGGCGCGACCGCACGGGTCGATTCGGTATCGATCCACAGCGGCCGATTCAGTGGAATCGGAACGCAATACGGAATGCGCAGCGGCCCCCGGTCGAGCGCGTACAACTCGCCGAGACGGATGCCGTCGCTCGGCGCGGACGGCTTGTCCCAGGCGGGCGAGTCCCAGGAGGCCAGAGCGGGCGGCAGTACCTGGTCGGCCTCGGCGAGCTCACGCATCAGCTGCTCGGCGTCGCGCTGGTGGTTGCGCTCGGCGATGTCGATCAATTCGTCGTGGCGTTGCTGCGCGTCACGACGTGCCTGCTCGGCTGCCGGAGTGTTCCTGGTCGCCGGATCGGACACCGCCAGCGACAGTTCGTGATCCAACCGCTTGGCCGCGTACTCGCGCGCCGAGGTCAGCGCGGCGGCCGACCGCGCCGCGTCCTCGAACACCATCCACAACCGTTCCAACCCGTGACCGACTTCCAGCGGCACACCGGCGGTGGCGATCTGCGCGTCACCCGCCAGGGGACCGGCCATGGTGTGCGTACCGGGCTGGTCGGATTGCTCCGGCTCCGGGGACGCATCGTCGATCTCCACACCGTGGGCCGTGAGCAGCACGGCCAACCCACCCGCGTAACCCTGGCCGACGGCCCGCAGCTTCCACGCGGGGCCGCGCCGGTACACCTCGAGGCAGATCAACGCCGTCTCACCGGACGACGGGGTGATCGCGAATTCGGCGGTCACACTGTCGTTCTCGGACAGGGCCGCCGTAACCGGCCCGAGTCCCTCGGCCCGCGCGGGCGCGGCCGGGTCGGCGCTGACCACCAAGAGCACGGCCTTCGCGTCGGCGCGCACCTCGGTGAGCGTGATCGTGACCCCGTCGGCCGCCAAGGCGACCCCCGGCGTGGCGGGCTGGTTGTAGAAGACGAAATCGTCGCTGGAGAACACCTTCAGGTTCTCCGCGACCACCAGCGCGGAAACATCGAGGGCCGCCTCGGCTTTCGCGCTGAAACGAACGACCTCACCGGTCAGCGGGATGTTCTGACCGGCTCTCAGTTGAATCACGTTGTCTGCCCTGCTGTCGCGCTGCGGGTCAACCGTTGACGAGGAACCGGCCGAGCTGCGGCACCGCCTCGCCCGGATGCTTTGCCTGGAAACCCTCGCCGAGCGCCTGCAATTTCCAGTCGCTGCCCACCCGGTACAACTTGGACATCGCCATCGCGGTGAACGGCATGCCACCGGCCAGCGTGTATCTGGCCAACTCGCCGTTGTTCGTCCCGTCGACCAGGCGGCAGAACGCGTTCTGCACCTGCTCGAAGGTGTGGCCCTTGTAGGAGGTCACGACGAACACCAGCGTGGTGATGTGCGGGGGGATGCGGGTCAGGTCGACCAGGATCATCTCGTCGTCGCCCGCGCCCTCGCCGGTGAGGTTGTCGCCCTGGTGGCGGATGGAGCCGTCCTTGGACGTCAGCTGACCGTAGTAGGCGACGTCCACCGGGTTCATGTCGGCGAACATGATGACCGAGGCGTCGAGGTCGATGTCGACCGTGCGGTTGCCGAACATGCCGCGGCTGCGCACCGGGTCCCAGCCGAGACCCATCTTGACGAAGGTGAGCGCGGCGCCTTCCTTGCGCAGCGTGACCCGCTGACCCTTGACCAGGCTGACCGGGCGGTCCTTGCTCAGGCTGACCTCGGCGGGCGCCTGCTGCGGCTGCGGCGGCGCGGGCTGGCCGGGCGGCGGGTAACCGGGGCCGGGGCCGGGGCCGGGCGGCGGCGGGTAACCCGGACCGGGCGGTGGGTAACCCGGGCCGCCTTGTGGCGGTTGACCCGGCCCACCCTGCGGCGGATACCCGGGACCGGGCGGCGGCGGGTATCCACCGGTCGGCGCGTACTGCGATGCCTGCGGCTGGGTCGGGTACGCCGGGGTGGTCGGCGGCTGCTGCACCGGCGGCTGCTGTACCGGCGGCGGAGGCGGGGGGGCCTGCGCGGGCTGCGGAGCCTGGGCGGGGGAATCGTCGACGGTGACGCCGTGATCGGTGACCAGCGCGGCGAAACCGCCCGCGTAGCCCTGTCCGACCGCACGCACCTTCCACGAGCCCTGGCGACGGTAGAGCTCGAGCGCGATCACGATCGACTCGGTGTTCAGCCCTTCGATCCGGTACTCGTACAGCTGGTTACCGGCCGCGTCCGACACGATCGCCGTGGGGGCGGGGAACCTGCCGAAATTGCTGTTCGCGTCGTCCAGCGTGATCACCGCGCGAATCTGGTCGATGTCGGCGGGCACCGCGTTCAACGACACCGCCAGCGACGCGGGCTGGCCGGCGGGTGCGGGCTGAAGGTTGACGCCGGGGCCGCTGGGCTGGTTGAAGAAGACGAAGTCGGCGTCGGAACGGACCTTGCCCCGCTCGGTGACCAATAGCGCCGACAGATCCGCCGGCGCCGAGAGCTGGATGGAGATCACCACGTCATTGGTGGCCAGTGGACCGTTCTGACCCTTGGCGAGTGTTGCGGACAAGTTCGACCCTTCGCTTGTCGGTGCGTTCGCCTGACACTCTACGAGAAACGCGCCGCGCGCCGCTTGTACTGAACGGACGCGCTGCCCCGACACCCCCGTGAGCATCGGTTAGGGTGACGGCACGCAAATGGAATGCGGCGATCGCCCGTGTTCCCGATCAAGACAGCAGGCAAACACTCCATGGCGCAACTGTTCGAGCAATCGAAGAAGGTGATCGAGGCTCATCTGGCCGGAACCAGCCTCCGCGCGATCTCCGGTTCGATGATTGCCTACGAAGGAAACGTGCAGTTCAAGGCGGCCGGTTTCGGCGGAGGCGATGGTGTGGTCGCCGGGCTGAAGCGCAAGGCCACCGGTGAGAAATTGTCGCTGATGGAGTGCGGCGGTCACGGTCGGGTGTTCTTCGCGGTCAACGGCCAGAACGTCACCGTCGTCGACTTGAACAACGAGACGTTGCAGGTGGAGTCGCAACAACTGCTCGCGTTCGCCGGAAACCTGCGCACCGACGTGCGTTTCGCCGGATTGCGCGGTGCGTCCAGCGGGCAGGGCCTGTTCACGACGACCGTGTCCGGCCAGGGGCAGGTCGCGCTGCTCTCCGCGGGCGGTCCGCTCATCCACCTGGAGGTTTCCCCGCAGTACCCGCTGATCGTGGATCCGGACGCGTTCGTCGCGGCGCGCGGCAACCTCAACCAGTCCTTCGTCTCGGACGTGTCGTGGCGCAGTTTCGTCGGCCAGGACGCGGGTGAGGCGTTCTCGCTGCGCTGGGACGGTCAGGGCATGGTGTTGATCCAACCGGCGGAACGGTAGGGCGAGCGGTGTTCGAAAAGGTCAACAGCAAAGTCGTCAAAGTAAACGTCGGAATGGCGGGCGGGGTGGTCGCGCGCAACGGCGCGATGCTGTTCTACACCGGCGATATTTCGTTTGCGCCCCACCAGATTCCGGGAGCGCAGGGTATGGGCGGTATGGGCGGGCTGATGGGTCTCGCGGGCCGCGCCATGGCAGGCGAGCACGAGCGCACCATGTTGGCGCAGGGCAACGGCGAGGTGCACTACGGATTCGCTGGGCTGGAGGTCCAGGTGGTGCACATGCAGCCGGGCGCCGCGTTGCGGGTCGAGGCTTCGCGCCTGCTGGCCAACACCGCCGGGTTGCAGAGTTCGGTGGTCTCGGTGATGAGTTCGGGCGGTGGAGGCGGTGGTGGCGGCGGCCTGATGGGAGCGCTGCGTGGCGCCGCCTCAGGGGCGTTGACCGGACAGGGCATGTTCACCACCCAGCTGTCCGGGCAGGGCGCGGCGGTGCTGCTCGCGCACGGCGGATTCCTGGAACTGCAAGTGGGCGGCCCGAATCCGATCGTGGTCGACCCGCAGGCTTTCGTCGCCGCCTACGGCAACGTGCAGACCGAGCTCAAGACGGCGCTGAGCTGGCGAGACGCCGTGGGCCGCGGTTCCGGCGAGGCCATGCAGTTGCATTGCACCGGGCAGGGCGTCGTTTACGTGCAGGCCTCCGAAGAGAAGTTGTGAGCAGGGGTATGTCCCAGATCCTCAATCCCATGAATCTCGGTGAGAGCGACAACATCCCGGGAAACAGCTACGCGTACTGCATCGACCTGAACAAGCCGTGGTTCATGCGTAAGGGCGCGATGATCGCCTACTACGGCGACATGCGGTTCCAGGTGCTCTCCCACGGGTTGCAGGGCGGCTTGCTGCACATGGTGTCGCAACAGTTCTCGGCGCCGCTGTTCACCGGCGACTACGTCGTCGCCGAGGGCCACGGCAAGCTGATCATCGGCGACCGCGGCTACGACATCAATTCCTATGACCTCGAGGACAACGGCAACCTGACCATCCGGGCGGCGAACCTGCTGGCCTTCGAGCCGGGGTTGTCGCTCAACCAATCCATCGTGCCCGGGTTCCTCACCCTCATCGGCACCGGCAAGTTCCTCGCCTCGTCCAACGGGCCGGTCATGTTCGCCGAGCCGCCGCTGCGCGTGGACCCGGAATCGCTGGTCGGCTGGGCGGACTGCCCTTCCCCGAGCCATCACTACGACCAGCGGTGGGTCACCGACTTCCTGGCCGCCGGTGCGGCGCGCCTCGGCGTCAACTCCGGTGAGGAGCGTCAATTCGAGTTCACCGGCGCGGGCACCGTACTGATCCAGTCCAGCGAGAAGGTGCTCAGCGACTCGATGCTGGTGCGCACCATCGAGGGACAGATCCAGAGCGGCATCACCGTCGGTGGCCTGCAACGACTGCAAGGGCTCATCGCGCAGCAGTTGGCCGGGCAGCAGCAGTACTGAAACGCGTAGAACATGCGCGGCGGACTCGTGTCCGACGGCGGGTGAATCTCCGCGAGCGGGCGAACCGCGTCAGAACAACCAGCGCTCGCAGGCGGATCACATACGGACAGCAAAGGATTCGCGACGGAACGGTGAACTCGTCCCGATCCGCACCGGCGCCGGGCCACGGTCGGCGCAGAATCGGGTCATGGCTGACGTGGCGCTCTCGCCGCAGCGTCGCACGGCGCTGACGAACCTGGTCCAGGACGAATCCACCTTCGCGACGGCGTATCCGCGAGTGGCCGACTATTGGTCCACCGCATGCCGGTTGCCCGGCACCGGAGACGACATCGCCGACGCCACGTTCGACCTACACCTGCTGCACTACTTGACCGGCGGCGCCAGCACGAATCCCTACTGGGACATCGTCGCCGCCGCGGTCTCACCCGGGCCGCGGGAGCGTGCCAACCGTCCGGAGGTGAACGGCGGAAACCCGAAAGGCAGTGCGCGGCTGGCCTATGCGCAGATCGTGTTGCAAGCGGCCTACGCCTACGCGATTCCCTCTCCGGCGACATTGCGCTGGGCAGCGGATGTCGCGCAAGGCAGGCCCGTGCTGGAAATAGGTTCGGGTCGCGGCTATTGGGCGCATCAGCTCTCCCGAATCGGCGTTCCGACAAGCGCTTTCGACTCGCACCCACCGGATCGCGCGATCAACGCGGCGTTCCCTGCCGCCGCCGGGCAAACCGCGACGTGGCATCCCACCGCCACGCCGCCTTCCTCCACGGCGGATCTCGTCGCCGCCCATGCCGAAGACGTCTTGTTCCTCTGCTGGCCGCCCGGCTGGGAAAACCCCATGGCCTCGTCGTCTCTCACTGCCTACCAGGAGGCAGGTGGCTCACTGCTGCTCTACATCGGCGAACCACGCGGCGGGCGCACGGCCGACGAGGCCTTCTTCGACACGTTGGAGGCCGGATGGACCCTGCTCGACCAGGACCCGGACTACGTCTCGTGGTGGAATCTCGGCGACACGGCACAGTGCTGGCAGCGGCGACGGTGACCCCACGTCAGCGGAGGCGCTGGAATTCCCAGGGATCGTGCGCGCTGATCAAGGTGACTTCGTGACCGTGATCGCGGCGTAGTTCGCGCAACCGTGCCTGGGTGCCCACTCGCAGATCGTGATGGACCTCGGAGGAGGTCTGCACGATGTCCAGGATCGGGTGCGGCTGCGGCCGCGCGTCGAGTTCGCGGTGGTAGTAGTAGGCGTCGCCACAGTGCAGCAGCCAACGTTCACCGTCGCGGACGGCGACCCCGGTGTGGCCCGCGGTATGGCCGCCCAGCGGGATGAGCTGGAAGTCATCGGGCAGGTCTTTCGGCTGGATCGCGTTGAAGCCGAACCATTGTCCGGTCGGGTCCGAGGGGTAGGTGACCCAGTGCGGATCGTGTGCCCAGTGCGCGGGCCGGTAACGGAAGCTCGGAGCTTCCGCTTTCGCCGCCGCGAGTTCGGCGGCGAGGACATGGACCCGCGCGTGCGGGAAGTCGGGCAATCCGCCGCAGTGATCCACGTCGAGATGAGTGAGGATGACGTGCCGCACGTCTTCGGGGTCGTAACCGAGACGCCGCACCTGTCGGACGGCGGTCTCGTCCTCGGACAGGACCGGCTGCGACAGCGCGACCCAGTCGGCGCCGAGCGTGCCCGCCGGGTCGCGGACGTCCTCCAGTCCGATGCCCGTCTCGACCAGCACCAGACCCGCGGATGCCGTCTCGACCAGCAAGCAGTGGTTCACGGCGTGGGCGGGCGCGGGTCCGTCGTAGGTGGGCTCGATCTGCCGTACCGATCCGCAATTGAGGTGATGAACTGTCATGCGGGCTAGTCTGTGACTTGAAGCGCGGTTCAAGTCAAGGAGAATCGATGACCGACCTGCTCGATATCGCCGAGGTCGCCGACCACGCCGGCCTCGCGCCCTCCGCACTGCGTTTCTACGAGAAGCGCGGGCTCATCGCCGCCACCGGCCGCAATGGCCTGCGCCGCACCTACCACCCCGACATCCTCGGCCGCCTCGCCCTGATCGCCTGCGCCCGCGGCGCCGGTTTCACCCTCGCCGAGATCGCCCGCTTCCTGCGCGCCTCCCCCTCCGACGCCGAACTACGCACCCGCATGGCGCAGAAAGCACAGCAACTCGACGACGACATCACCCGCCTCATCCGCATGCGCGACAGCCTCCGCCACGCCTCCACCTGCACCCACGACCCCCTCGTCGAATGCCCGAACTTCAAATCCACCTTCGACAGCGCCGCCGACTCGACGTGAGGTCGCGAATTGATTGTCACGGCGGGAGTCGAACTCGGAGATCGCCGTTTCCGTCGAGAGGACCGCCATGTTCTGAACCGCCGACTGCGCTGTAGTCCACTTCGGGAACGACTGATGGACGGAGATGCCTAATCGCCGATCGAATCGACCGGGAATGCCTTCCCATCGATGACCAGAAAATGCTCGCCGGCGAATCCGTACTCATCGACTGTTGACCATGTCCCATCATGGTGCTCCATCCATGCGGCGGGAGTGTCTTGTTGGTCTCCCCTCGGCCAGCTCACAACTGGTCCTCCACCAGCCCGAGGCTGTAGGCCCCGGCGGACAGATACTGCTTGCAGCTGGCGCCGTGCCCGGAGTGGACGTCGGCGACGAAACGAGCTTGCTCGAGTGACCGAAATGATCTGTCTCGCGTGCAATTTCGGTGCATCGCGCGCCATTGCTCGGCGTCCGCAAGCGAGATGGTCCTCGATCATCGGGCTGTGGATCATTTGGTACCTCTTGCCTTGGCTCATCGACCGCGAGGTCGAGCCTGATGAATCGATCGATGCATACGAGATCATCCAGCGCGTCGAGCAGGAGACCGGGTCTTGTTCGGCCTCGCTCCACGTCATGCACAGACACTCACCGGCCATGCGGAGATCGCGCAAGCGTTCACCACCCAGTCGGAAGCCGACGCCGAACTCCGCCGATGTGCGTTGGTCGCGGAGCGCATCGATCTTCTGGCCGTGCGTGGCCTGGGTCTGCTCGCGCTGAACGACTCGCTGCTGCGCGGTGCGTTGATGCAGCGGGCCGAACGTGTTCGGGTCCGCGCTCTGCTGCTGGATCCCGATTCCGAAGCCACGAGTATCCGGGCAGCTGAAATCGGCGAATCGAGGGAGTGCTTCGCTGCTGGGATCGAGCTTGCCCTTGCACGGACATCAGAATTTCGCGATCATCCTTTTATCGAGCTGCAAGTCGCTGTCTACGACACGCTCCCTACATGGCGGATGCTGGTCTTCGATCAGACGCTCTATCTGTCTGCTTTCGGCGCGTCCGCGGAAGGCCATCGCTCAGGAATGTACAAGCTCACAGCAGCGACCAACGGGGTCTTGCATGCGGGATTTCTACGGTATTTCGAGCAGATGTGGCGTCAGGCCAGTCCGGTCGAGAGAGGATCGATCATATGATCGAGGCCGAACTGAAGGCTCGAGTCCACGACGTCGAGTCCGTGCAGGCTGCGCTATCCGCGCGAAGTGACGGTCGGCGCTCCAGATATCAGGACACCTACTACGACGTGGCGGATGCGCGACTGTCGTCGGAGGGTCGTGAGTTGCGCGTGCGTACGATCACCGCGTATGACGAGCGCCGATCCCTGCTGACCTACAAGGAGCCCGTGGTCGATGTGGCCAGCGGGTCCAAACCGGAATATGAAACCGAAGTGGCCGACCCTGCGGTGATCGATGCGGTGCTGCGCGGTCTCGGCCTGTCAGAACTTGTCAGCTTCGAGAAAGGCTGCATCAACTATCGATTCTCATCCGAGGGACGCGAGCTGCTGGCAACTCTGGTGACGGTTCCCGAATTGGACGGCACGTTCATCGAACTCGAGACCGTGGTGCCCGAAGCGGAGCTGGCGGAAGCACTCGAGGTGGTTCGGACCACGCTCCGGCAGCTGGGAATCACGGATAGTGATCTCACCACCGAGCAGTACACGGATGCCGTCCTGGCTACTCGTGGGACGCTGGAGCTGCCTTGATGAGCCAGTTGATGATTTCCTCGCCCGCGAGGATGCCGGTGGCTCGGGTGATGGTGAGGTTGGGGTGGGTCCAGTTGAGTTGTTCGAGTTCGCCGTGGCGGGGGCGGATGGCGGAGTCGGCCGCGCGCAGCATTTCGGCGTCGAGAGCGCCGTCGCCCGCGGCGAGCGTGCGCGCGGAGTCGGCGAGTTCCCCGCTATCCCAGAGACGTTTGCGCACCTCGGAGACCGCGCGGCTCTTGCAGACCGCCTGCGGCATGGTGTAGATCTTGCGGCCCTGCTGGGAGGCCGACCAGCCGCGTGGACGGCACCAGTCGTCCCACTCGGCCAAGAATCCCTCGGGGATGTCTTTGGGCTTCACCACCAGGTAGCAGAACAGGTGGTCGGCCACGCGGAACTTGGTGACCCACGAGTCATCGATGCGGGCGTGCAGTTCCTTGCTCACCTCGGAGAGAGTGGCGCCGCCCGCGCGCACCTTGGCGTCGATATCGATGCGCCAGCTCAGGTCGGGGACGCCGTCGACCAGGATGTTTCCGCCGTTGCTGGTGATCGCGTAGCGCCACGGCGCCCCGGGCAGGCGAATGCGCCCGAATTGTTTGATGGTGCGGGTGGTGGTGGGAATGACGGCGGCGGGTTCGGTCAGGGTCTGCATCCGCAGCGCCGCGGTGGTGGTCATGAACGACAGCGGCGCGCCTTCCAGATGCTCCACGCAGACCGTCGGCACCTCGGCGGTGGTGCTGAAGGCGTTACGCGAGTAGATCATCGTCCGGTCCAGGTCGGTGGCGATCAGCGCACGTCTTCGGTGTGTTCTCGGAGATAGGTTCACTGCTGCACGTCCTTGATCAATCCCATGCATGAATATGCCAGGTCGGCGACGACTTCGACGGGGACACCCCGGGCGGCGGCCAGCATCCGGATGTGCGCGTGCTCCGGTGCGTCCGCCTCGCGCACCAGCACCCGCCACGGCACCCGCCGCAGCAGCACCCGCGTGGTCTCGCCGACGCCGGGCTTCACGAAGTTCACACTGGAAATGCCGTACTGCTCGCGCACCTGTTCCACTGATGCCCACCCGGTCCAGGTGGGCGTGCGGTCACTCGCGCGGATCGCGGCCACTTCGGCGGGCACCCGATCGCGGATCGCACCGAAAGCGCCGCTCACGGTGTCCAGCAGACGCGCGGATACGTCGTCACCGGCCAACTCACGGTAGAACTTGGCGCCATGGAAATCGCCTGGGCCGATCAGGGTGTCGTTGAGGACGGTGCGCGAGATCAAGCCGGAGACCGTCGAGTTCAGGCAGGCCGAGGCGATCAGGAAATCGTCGCGGGTGCCGTAGGTGCGCACGCAGTGGCCAGGGTCGGCCAGCACAACCAACTCGTCGTCGAAGCGCGGACCACCGGCCGCGTGGTAGGCCTCCAGCGCCTCGGTCAACTCGCGGGTGATCGCGCCCTTGCCCGTCCACCCGTCCACGAACACGACGGAGGACGGATCGTGATGTTCGGCCAGGTAGTTCAGCGCCACCGTGTCGATGCCCCGATCTCGCACGATCGACACCGCGTAGTGCGGCACCTCGAGATCCGGGCGCCGCGCACGCAGCCAACGGCGCATCAGAATGCCGACCGGCGTGCCGGCTCGCGCCAGCGACACCAGGACGACGTCATCGCCCCGTTCGGCGACGACCAGTTCGGACACGGTCGCCACGGCCAGCGCGAGCCGTTCGGCGCTTTCGGCGAGCACCTCGTCGAACAGCGACCGATACGACGCGTCCGGCTGATACTCGATCGGCAGCGACTCCGCGTAGTGCGCCTTCCCGGCCTGGATCTTCCGTTCCCGCTCGGCGACGTCGGCCTCGAGATCGACGTTCGACAAGTCCTTCAGCAGCCAGGAAACCTCATCGGCCGCGTAGGAGCCGAATTCCGGGCCATGTAGCGGAGTGGGCAGCGCCCCTACTCTGGTACTCGTCACGCCCGGCTCACCTCCGCGCGTTCGGCGTGCAGCCGCCGCGGGTCGGCCTCCCGCAGTGCCGCGAGCAGCACGTCCGCCCCGGAGGCGGTCAGCACGTCGACCAGCCCGTTCTCCGCCGTCAACGCCGCGGTGTCGGCAGGCGAATCGACGACGACGACGAGCACCGGATCGTTCGCCGCACGCTCGCCCACCACCGCATCACTCGTGGCGACGACATCGCCACCCTCCGGAGCCGGATCGGCGAACGATTCGTCGAGCCCCGCCAGGTCCGCCTCGAACAGGTCGAGCGAATCCGCCGGCCAATGCGCGTTGTACAGATAGCGGGGGGCGGTATCACCCGGCTCGGGTGCGATGAACCGGAACCCCCGCCGCAGCGGATACCCCGGCTCGTCCAGCACGTACGCGGGTGATCGCGTGGTGGTCTGGAAGCGCGTTGGTGTCCCCGACTCGGCGAGCAGCGCCGCCAACCGAAGTGGCAGATACATCAGCTCTTCGTGCCCGAGCACGATGGCGGCCCGGCCCGGGAATTCGGCGCCGAGCCGGGCGGAGAGCACCTCGCCCGCCTCCAGCAGCGCCGCCTCGAACGCTTCGGTGTCGGAGGCGAGGATGCCGTGCCTGCCGCCCTCCGGGACCGAAGCGGGCCAGGGCAGTTCGACCCGCTGGAACGAACCGATATGCCCGGCTGTCGGATTGAGCCGTGGTTCGGGAAGTGCGCCGACCGCTTCGACCAGCCCTTCGGGCAGCGACGCCCGGCCGGTGGCGAGGCAGACCGTGTCGATCCGGGCCCCGAGTCGCTCGGCGGCGGCGTCGAATTCGGCACGGTCGGCGCCATCGCGCAGATCGACCAGCGACGCGAGCACGTAATGGGTGCGGGGCGAGAAGGCGTGTAGCGCGCGCACCGCATCGAGCGCGGTGGCGCCGGTCGAGATCTCGTCGTCGACCAGCACCAGCGGCAGATCGTTGACGAAGACCTCCGCGGGTGCGGGTTGCAGCAGGTGCGAGGTGGCGTGCGAATGCCCTTCCTCGAATCCGGCGAGCGTCTGCGCGTGCGGCACCTCGCGCCGGGTCGAATGGAGATAGCAGCTCGCGCCGATCCGGGCCGCCACACAGTGACCCAGCCCCGTCGCGGTCTCGGCGAACCCGAGCACGACGGCTTCGCGGTCCCCGAGCACCGCGCGCACCAGATCGCCCAGGTGATCGCCCGCCCCGAGCACGACCCGCGGATCGGTGGGCAGGTGCTTGCCGAGCACGGTGGACACCAGCAGGTGCGCCCGGCGCCGATTGTTGCGGCGAACGCCCGGCTGCACCAGGGCCGTGATCGGCAATCGCGCCGAACGCAGCCGATCCGAATCACGTTCACGCACCGGATCGTGATGCAGATCGATGCCCAAATTTCTTGTCGCCCAAGGTATCTCGTTGTTACCCAGTTCGGTGCCGGTCCGGCTCATACGGTGACCAACGCCGTCAGCAGATCCACGAAGGACACTCCCTTGTTCGCCACTCCGAAGACTCGCGCGCGCAACAGGGTCTGGCGCGCCCAGCTGCGATGCGGCCGCATCTCGTTCATCTTGTTCCGGTAGCCGGAGGCCGCCACGCCCCCTGCGTCCTCCCGGAGGATGTCCAGCGCGTCCGAGTACTCCTCGTGCGTCACCACCGACAGCGCGTGCACGGCGGCCACGTGCGACGGATGGATCACCGTCTTGCCCTGAATGCCGTTGGCCCGGTCCAGCGTGATCTCCCGCAGCAAGCCGTCGAGGTCGCGGCTGACCAGGTACTGCCGGAACGGCACCGCGTCGGATTCCTCGAACGGCGCGGTCCGCAGCAGCGGCCGGAACATCCGTTCGTGGTCGGCGAAGTACTCCCACACCGGCCCGGTGATGACGAACCCCGTTCCGTCCGCACGCCCCAGGTAGTTCACGATGTCGGCGATGACATCGGCGACCACGCGCACGTCGTAGATGGTCAGGTCGCGGTCGCGCCGGATGCCGAACGTCGAGCACATGTCGGTCGCGCCGACCCGCACCGCGAGCACCCGCTCCCGGTGCGCGGCCAGCAGCGCCGCGATCTGGGTGAGCTCGTAATCGCGGGTCTCCCGATGCACCAGCCCCGGCGACTCCAGCACCGGCATCCCGTACAGCGGCCGGTCCACCCGCTGGGCCGCGATGTTCAGCGCGTTGAGGTACTTCGGTCCGGTGACGCTGTCGAACTTCGGGAACACGAAGCCGGTCAACACCTTGGCGCCCCGTCCGAGCTGCTCGATGAGCTCGGTGATCGTGTCCGCGTCGCGCACCCGCACGAACAACAGGGGGTTGGCGTCGTGGCTGTCGGCGAGCAGATCCAGCGCGGCGACGGTCTGCTGCTTGGCGTACTCCACCTCGTGATCGGCCACCGCGTCCTCGAGGTCGATCACCATCGAACACACACCGTGCCCGGCGCGCCTGCCGATGGTCAGCGCGAGGTCCGGCCTGGTCGCGGGCGCGTACAGCGTCGCGCCCAGCCCGATCGCGAGTAGCTCGCGGTCGGTGTGGTCGTCGCCGAACGGCTCGGGCTGCCGGTGGAAGAGTCGCCTCGCCTCTGGGCCGTGCAACTGCCGGAAGTGGCGCAGCGGCATTCGCTTCCGCAGGGAAACCTCCTGCTGGACGGCGATGCCTGCGGTCATCGTTGCCCCATCCTCATTCTCGTCGTGGTCCTGCTTGTTTTCTCATTCGATCCACTACCCCGGCTATGAAGTCGGTGACGGCATCCAATTCCGCCACATAGGCCCAGTAGTCGGGGTGACGCCCCGACAGTGTTTCGCTGATTCGGTCGATCCGTACTGCTTGCGCGTCGAGCACCGAACCCCATTCGGCGACCAGCCCGCGGCTCACCGCGAGCATCTGCGCGTCCCGCAGCCGGAATCGTACGGCCTTGGCGTGTTCTTGCGGGTCGGACCGGATCGCACGCAGCAAAGTGAGCCGCTTGGTGACGGCGTCGACCCGCTGCTCGGCCTCGGTGAGGAACCCGCGCGCGGAGGTGGTCAGATCAAGTGCAAACTCCGATTGTTCTCTGCCGCCGCCGCACGCGCCCTGCCCAGGGCCGCGTCCGCGGCCTCGATGGCTCGCTGGCTTTCCCGCTCATTGTTAGCCAGATCGGCCGAACTCGCAGCATTGAACTCGCGCAGCAGCGCCGAGAACGCGGGCGGAACTCCTTCCGCCCTGGTCCGGACGGCGGCAAGCCGGGTTGTCACCGAGGAGATCGCGGTGTTTGCGGCCGCGGCGCGAGATGGAGCTTGCGCCAACGCATCCGCCAACTCCTTGGTGGCCGCCTCCAGCCGATTCGCCGCCTCCCGCACCGTGCCCGCGGGCGTGGCGGAACTTGTCGCCTCCAATGTGACCAGCGCCTCATCGACCGCGGTGGCACGTTCACGCACCGAGGGATAGTTCGCGAACTCCGATTCGGCGGCCTGGGCGCGCACGCCGGCCGCGGCGCTCTTCACCTGCTGAGCCAACCGCGGCACCGCCCCGAGCACGGCGACCGCCTCCTCCAGCCGGATCTGGTCACCGCGATAGAACTCGTCGACCGCGCGCGCCGCCTCGGCCAGTTGCCGTACCACGGCGTCGACGCGCTGCTGTCCCTGCGGTATCGGCGGGCCGCCGTGCTGCGCGGTCTCCAATTCCGCGCTCAGCGTCAGGTACGCCTCCCCGGCGGCATAGCATCCGCGGCGCACCGGTTCCCAGCGCGCGCCCGACCCTCGCTGGGGGAAAACCTGATCGGCTGCGTGCACCGCCGCGTCGGACGCGCTCTGGCGCCGGTCCATGTCGAGAAACGCGGAGGCCAGCCTAGCGCGGGCGTGCTCGATCCACTCGTCGTTTCCCGACGAACGGAACCATCCGCGCCTCCGGCCAGCCACGCCCCGATGGTAGGAGATCTTCCTGTTCGGCGAGGGTTACGCCGGTTCCTACGCAAGTTCGCGGAAACCTACTACTGTCGTAAGGCGTACCCGGCGATTCGGACATGCTGGGAACCAATGACGGACTATTGAAAGGGAATCCCGCATGGGTGTCAGTTTGTCCAAGGGCGGCAATGTCTCGCTGACCAAGGCGGCGCCTAACCTCACTGCTGTTGCAGTCGGCCTCGGGTGGGATGTGCGGACCACCACCGGCACCGACTTCGACCTCGACGCCAGCGCCATCGCGACCGGCGCGGACAAGAAGGTCCTGTCCGACCAGCACTTCGTCTTCTTCAACAACCTGCGTTCCCCCGAGGGCGCGATCGAGCACGTCGGCGACAACCGGACGGGCGAAGGTGAGGGCGACGACGAGGTCATCAACGTCGACCTGACGAACACCCCGCCCACGATCGAGAGCATCTTCTTCCCGGTCTCGATCTACGACGCCGACTCCCGGTCGCAGTCCTTCGGACAGGTCCGCAACGCCTACATCCGCGTCGTGGACCGCAGCAACGGCGAGGAACTGGCCCGCTACGACCTCACCGAAGACGCCTCGACCGAGACCGCCATGGTCTTCGGCGAGCTGTACCGTAACGGTGCGGAGTGGAAGTTCCGCGCGATCGGCCAGGGCTACGCCTCCGGGCTGGCCGGCATCGCCCGTGACTACGGTGTGAACGTCTGAGGAACCTCGCTGTTCGCAGGGGGCCCGGCGACGGGCCCCCTTCGTCGTGCGACCCTGACATGCCGGCGCCCGGGGGCAGCGTTGGACAACCGGCGATCCAGCAGCCACGCTGGTAGCAAACGTCGCCGCCTCGTTTTCACTTCATGAAAGGTCCCAGCGTGGTCCTGCGCATATTCGGCATGTCCTTCCTCGTCACGGCGGTCTCCCTGGTCGTGGCGGTGTTGTACGGCGGACCGACCGCCCTCGCGCTCGTCGTCATCCTCGGCATCCTCGAGGTGTCGCTGTCGTTCGACAACGCCGTGATCAACGCCACCGTGCTCGAACGCATGAGTGCCTTCTGGCAACGGATCTTCCTCACGATCGGCGTGTTGATCGCCGTGTTCGGCATGCGGCTGGTCTTTCCGCTGGCCATCGTGTGGATCACGGCGGGCCTGAATCCCGTGGAAGCCTTCGACCTGGCCCTCAACCCGCCCCCGGACGACGCCCTCACCTTCCCGGACGGCAGCCCGAGCTACGAGAAACTGCTCACCGACGCGCACCCGCAGATCGCGGCGTTCGGCGGCATGTTCCTGGCGCTGCTGTTCCTCAACTTCATCTTCGAGGAGCGCGAAGTCACCTGGCTGTCCTGGCTGGAGCGGCCGCTGGCCAAGGCGGGCAAGTTGGACATGCTCTCGGTGGTCGTCGCGGGCGGCGGCCTGATCCTCACCGCGGAATTCCTCGCCGACGAGGCGCACCGTTCGACCGTGCTGGCGGCGGGCCTGCTCGGCATGATCACCTACATCGCGGTGGACGGTCTGGGCTCGATGTTCCACACCGAGGAGTACACCGAAGGCGGTCCCTCCAAGCTGGCCAAGGCCACCGGTAAAGCGGGCTTCTTCCTGTTCCTGTACCTCGAGGTGCTCGACGCGTCGTTCTCCTTCGACGGCGTGATCGGCGCGTTCGCCATCACCTCCGACCCGATCATCATCGCGCTCGGCCTGGGCCTGATCGGCGCCATGTTCGTCCGGTCCATCACGGTGTACCTGGTCCGCAAGGGCACCCTGTCGGAGTACGTCTACCTCGAGCACGGCGCGCACTGGGCGATCGGTGCGCTGGCGGCGATCCTGCTGATCTCGATCGGGGTGCACGTCAACGAGCTCGTCACCGGCCTCATCGGCGTCGCGTTCATCGGTGCGGCGTTCATCACCAGCATCGTCCGCAACCGTGGTGCGGAGGAAGAAGAACTGGACAGCGAACGGGAACCGACGCCGGTAGGCTGATTCCCGGCAAGCAGCCGAAAGACCCGTTGCGGCAGCGGCCCCATCCCGAGGGATGGCCGCTGCCGCTCTCGTTTCCACGGAGGGGGATCGCCATGGCGATCGGCAACAACCCCGGCGGCGCGAACCTGTCCAAGGTGACCCTGTCGAAGGCGACGCCGAGCATCAACCTGACCAAGCCGGGTGAGCAGCAGGGCACCATGCGGGTCAACCTGAACTGGTCGAGCGGATCCAAAGGGTTCTTTCGCCGCTCCAAGCCCGTCGACCTGGACCTCGGCTGTCTCTACGAACTCGCCAACGGCGCCAAAGGCGTCGTCCAGGCGATCGGCCGGAATTTCGGCGCACTGGAGGTCGAGCCGTACATCGAGCTGGACGGCGACGATCGCAGCGGTTCCGCCACGACGGGCGAGAACATGCACATCAACCTCGCCCGGCCCGAGCTGTTCCGGCGCATCCTGATCTTCGCCCTCATCTACGACGGTGTGCCCAACTGGGCGGCAGCCGACGGCGTGGTGACGCTCTACCCCACCTCGGGTCCGCAGATCGAGGTCCGCCTCGATTCACCGGTGGACGGCGCTCGCTCATGCGCGATCGCCCTGCTGCAGAACCAGGGGGCAGGCATCACCGTGCACCGGGAAGTGCATTACGTACACGGTGCCCAGCGCGAACTCGACCAGGCCTACCAATGGGGCATGCAGTGGCAGAGCGGGCGCAAATAGGTCAGCGCGCCGCGGCCACGGGCTCATCCGCCGCGACCCTGGACCGCACTGGGGTGCGTGCGGCGAACACCAGGCCGATCAAGCCGATGCCGAGCCCGGCGACCGTCAGCAGACGCAACGGCTGATCGATCAGCAGCCACGCGAGGATCGCGGTCACCGCGGGCGTCGCGAAGAACAGCTTACCCACCCTGGTCGCGTCCCACCGGCGCAGCATGGCGTTGAGCAGCAGGAACGCGGCGATGGAGTTCACCAGGACCATCCAGGTGAGCGAACCGGCGAACCGGCCCGCGTCCGACACGTGCACTTGGCCCGACAGCCAGGCCAGCGCTCCCGCGATCGGCGCGCTGACCACCACGTGCAGCGCCGTGGAAGCGCGGGGATCGACCGTGGGCGTGAACCGCTTCTGGTACACGGTGCCGATGCTCAGGCCGAGCAGCCCCACGACGCACAACAGCAACCCGAGCACGGAGAAGTGGGATTGGTCGAACACGGCCAGTGCTACGCCGATTCCGCCGATGCCGAAGCCGAACCACTGCCGCATCGTGACGGTCTCGCCGATCAGTCCGGCGCACAGCGCGATGACCACCGGATTCAAGCCCTGGACCAACGCGATCACCGCCGCCGGGACATGCTCGGCCATCGCCGTGTAGAAGGCGCCGAACTGGACCATCTGCACCGACAACCCGGCGACGAACACGTGGCGCAGCTGGTTGCCCCGCGGCCAGGTGACCCGGGTCGCGACAGCGTAGGCCGCGAGCAGCACTCCGGCGATGGCGAAGCGTGCGAACAACACCAGTAGCGGCGGCGCGGCGCCGACTCCGATCACACCGGCGACGAAGGCACTGCTCCACAGCACGACGAACAGCGGCTGCGTTGCCACCATCGCGAATCGACTCTGCACAGCGCCTCCCTGAATAACCACCTCGGGTGGTTATCACGGTGACAGTCGACAGACTAACCTGTCAAGGCGGTTAGCATGAGAGGATGTTCACCTTCGTGAGCGGCAACCTCGCTTTGGACTTCGCGGGCACTGTCAAGGCGCGCTCGACCACGTTCGATGACGTCCTCGTCGCTCCCGCCGCGCTCGCCGACTGGATCGTCGCCGCGGGCCTGCTCGACCATCCCCCGCATAGTGACGCCGGCACCCTCGCGCGGGCGGTGCGCCTCCGCGAGGCGGTCTATCGCGCAGCGCTCGCCGCCGCACAGGGGAACCCCTGCACCGACACCGACCGCCGGACCGTCAACGATTTCGCCGACGGCGCACCGCCCTCGATCAGCCTGCGCGCCGACGGCAGCGTCAGCCGCCGCGGCGACGCCGACGCGGCCTTGGCCGCCGTCGCCCGGTCCGCGATCGAGTTACTGGGCAGCACGGCACTGATCAAGGAGTGCGGCAGACCCGCGTGCACCCGGCTGTACGTGGACACCTCCCGGGGCGGCTCCCGCCGCTGGTGCGACATGACGCTGTGCGGTAACCGCGCCAAGAGCGCCGCCTTCCGGGCCCGGCACGGTGGCCCTTAGACCACCGGCACCAGATTGCGCGGGTCGGACCGCGACGCCGGGCGCGACCTCGCGCGGTAACCGCGCGGCCACGCCCACAAGAACACGAAGAACAGCACGATCAGCAGGCTCGCGCGCCCCCACACACCGAATTGGACGACGTTCTCCATCACCTCTACCGAGGTGCCCGAACCCATCGAGTAGAAGTAGCGGAAGACCCCCACCCCGATGGCCGCGTCGGCGACGAGATAGCTGCCGATCAACCACCAGGGCACCTCGAGCAGCACCAGGAACGGCACCAGCCACAAGGTGTACTGCGGCGAATGCACCTTGTGGAACAGCAGGAACCCACACAGCATCGCCCCGCTCACCCCGACCCACCCGAACACCCCGGTCCTCAGGTAACGCTTCCAGCCCAGCCACATGGCCAACGCGAACGCCGCGAGCACCAGCAGCGGCGAGGCGACCGAGACCACCTGCTGGAACGCCGCCTCGCTGTGCGCGTCCGGCCCGAACATCGGCCGCAGTCCCCAATACCAGATGGAATTCGTGGTGATATCGGCCTGACGCAATTGCTGGAAGGTGATCGACGCGCGCCAGCCCTCGTAACCCACCACCGCGAACGGCAGGTTCACCGCGACGACGGTGCCGATCGCCGCGGCCGCGGTGAGCAGAGCGCCACGGACGTCGAGCCCGCCGTCGGGCTGTTCCGGGTCGCGTTCGTCGCCTCCGGTGAGCACATACGCCAGCAGCGGCAACACGAAGATTCCCGGGTACAGCTTGAGACAGAACCCGAGGCCGAGCAGCACTGCGGCCACGATTCCCCTGGTACGCACGGAGTAGCGCGTCAGCGCCGCCATCACGTAGACGGCCGCCACCGCCGTGCAGACGACCGGCAGTTCCCAGTTGTGGAAGGCATACAGCACCAGCGGAGGTCCGGCCGCCCACAGCAGGGCGGCGCCTCCGGCCAGGCGAGCCAGCATCCACGCGGTCAGCAGCGCGAAGGGCGCCAGCAGCAGCGCGGAGTACCGCAGGAAATCGGCGTCGTTGTCCGCTCCGACCGCGCCGAGCCACATCAGCACGCCGCTGAGCACCGGGTATTCCACCGCGCCGCCGACCAGGGCGCCGTCGCCGGTGATGCCGCCACTCACATATGGGAAGACGTGCTCGTTGATGTCTCTGCCGAGCCAGAGGTACTGGATGTCCGAGTAGCAGACGTCCGAATCCTTGATGACGTCGAATGCCGTGCTGCGACCGTCTCGATCGAACGGCTCCCCCGCACACCGCGCCTTGTTCGCGTACGCCAGCGCCAGAACGAGACCACAGAGCAAGACCACCACCGCGGCCAGCGCCGCGCGGCGTCGCACACCGCCCGCGGGCAGGTCGCTGGCGGCGGGTCCGGTCGGCATGGATCCACCCTAAGCGGACCCGCTCGGCCGTGCCTCCATTCCCTCCCTACGAATGCGAACTCCAGGACCGACCTCACGCGCCCACGGGCGCCCGGCCCGGGGCGATTTCACTGCTCAGGCGCCGCTCATGTAGCCTGTTCGGGTTGCTGACGCAACGAACCCTCCTGCCACGGACCGTCCGTGGCCGTTTCCTAGTCCACAGGAGGTGATTGGTCCGTGCGTCATTACGAAGTGATGGTCATTCTCGATCCGAGCCTGGACGAGCGCACTGTTGGTCCGTCGCTGGACAACCTGCTCAGTGTCGTTCGCACCGAAGGCGGCAAGATCGACAAGGTCGACATCTGGGGCCGCCGCCGGCTCGCCTACGAGATCGCCAAGCACGCCGAGGGCATCTATGCCGTGGTCGATCTGACCGCCGAGCCCGCCACCGTGAGCGAACTCGACCGCCAGCTCGGTCTCAACGAGTCGGTGCTGCGCACCAAGGTTCTGCGCCACGACAAGTAGTCCGGCAACCCTCGTTTGCGTCGGAGCCTGTGCCTAGGCTCTAGCGCAACAGCGAGACGCGGACTGCACACCGAGCAGGAGGAACCACATGGCAGGCGACACGGTCATCACGGTCATCGGCAATCTGACGGCCGACCCGGAGCTTCGATTCACACCGGCGGGAGCGGCGGTGGCGAATTTCACCGTCGCGTCGACCCCTCGGGTGTTCGACCGTAATTCGAACGAATGGAAAGACGGCGAAGCGCTGTTCCTGCGCTGCAATATCTGGCGCGAGGCCGCCGAGAATGTCGCCGAAAGCCTGACCAGAGGTTCCCGTGTCATCGTGAGCGGACGACTCAAGCAGCGCTCCTACGAAACCCGCGAGGGTGAGAAGCGCACGGTCGTCGAGCTCGAGGTCGACGAGGTCGGTCCCTCGCTGCGCTACGCCACCGCGAAGGTCAACAAGACCAGTCGCGGCAGCGGTGGCGGCGGCTTCGGGGCCGGGTCCGGGTCCGGCAGCGGTGGCAACTACGCCTCCTCCGGTGGTAGCGGTGGGCGTTCCGGCGGTGCCGAGGACGACCCTTGGGGCAGTGCGCCCGCGGCCGGCTCCTTCGGGGGCGGCGGCCGCATGGATGACGAACCGCCGTTCTGAGAACGGCCACAACGGCCCGCTCGAATAGGGCCATCACTGATTACGGAGTACAAGACCATGCCTAAAGCGCCCGCGCGCGAAAAGGTGCTCAAGAAGAAGGCTTGCTCGTTCTGCAAGGAGAGCAAGACCGGAACTGTCACGATCGATTACAAGGACACGGCGTTGCTGCGCAAGTACGTCAGCGACCGCGGCAAGATCCGCGCCCGCCGCGTCACCGGCAACTGCGTGCAGCACCAGCGCGATGTCGCGGTTGCGGTCAAGAACTCGCGTGAGGTCGCGCTGCTGCCTTACGTGTCGACGGCTCGCTGAGAAAGGGGAGCACGCAAATGAAGTTGATTCTGACTGCTGATGTGGACAACCTCGGTGCCCCCGGCGACACCGTGGAGGTCAAGGACGGCTACGGCCGCAACTACCTGCTGCCGCGCGGCCTGGCGATCGTGGCCAGCCGTGGCGCGCAGAAGCAGGTCGAGGGCATCCGCCGGGCGCAGGAAGCCCGTAGGGTCCGTGACCTGGACCACGCCAACGAACTGAAGCAGGCCCTCGAGGGCCTGGAGTCGGTCTCGCTGGCGGTCAAGACCGCGGGCACCGGCAAGCTGTTCGGCTCGGTGACCCAGTCGGACGTCGCCGCGGCCGTCAAGGCGGCGGGTGGCCCCGTCGTCGACAAGCGCAGCATCGAGCTGCCGAAGGCGCACATCAAGACGACCGGCAAGCACGCCATCGTGGTGCACCTGCACCCGGATGTGGTGGCGAAGTTCGACCTCACGGTCACCGCCGCCTGATCCAGGCATTACGTCGAGGACCGCTCCCCTCTTTCGGACGGGAGTGGTCTTCGGCTGTGCCCTGCTACCCGGAACCGATTGATAGCCAATTGTTTGCCAAACATTAGACGGCGCTATTCGGGACAATCTGGGCCTCGCCACACTCCGCGCCGGTACTTCATTTCCCAGCCTGTGGATTACCGACCGAACCGACCGCCCGCAATGTGATTCAAGCCATAAGTGGCTCACGTGCTGTTAACCCAACACGCCCGGCTGTTCAACTTGGCCGACACGCCGGTACTTCATTAATCCACACGGGGATGAACGCGGAAGTCGCTATCTATCTGCGTATTCGAGGCTGCCCACCTGGGTTTTCCCCAAGTTGTACACAGGGGGTGCACACCGTTGGGTGAACTCTCCCCAAGTTATCCACAGCTGTGTGCACACCTCGGTTTGGTACACGCCCGCTGAGTCGCCTAGGTTCGTCGCATCGCCGTGCGCGGACCGGTCCCGACCGCGTGCACGGATGGGTGCCACGTCGGTAGCTGGAGCCCTGGTCAGCGGCTTCGGTGAACGTGTCGGTGCCCGGGAGTAGAACGAGTCAACGGGGTGAAACCCGGTCGTGGGGTAGAGAGGACGGTCGAGTCTGGTGACAACCACCGATGACCGCGGGCATACGGGATTCCCGCCCGAACCCCCCGGCGAAGACTTCGGCCGCCAGCCTCCGCACGACATGGCGGCCGAGCAGTCGGTGCTCGGCGGCATGCTGTTGAGCAAGGACGCCATCGCCGACGTCGTCGAGGTGATTCGTCCCGGCGATTTCTACCGTCCCGCCCACCAGGCTGTCTACGACACGATCCTCGATCTCTACGGGCGCGGGGAGCCCGCCGACCCGGTAACCGTCGCCGCGGGCCTGGACCGGCGTGGCGAGCTCAAGCGCATCGGCGGCGCGCCCTATCTGGTCACCCTCACACAGACTGTGCCCACCGCGGCCAACGCCAGCTACTACGCGGAAATCGTTGCGGAAAAAGCCATTCTGCGCCGCCTCGTCGAGGCAGGCACTCGCATCGTCCAGTACGGCTACGCGGGCGCCGACGGCCATGACATCGCCGAGGTGGTCGACCGCGCGCAAGCCGAGGTCTACGAAGTCACCGAACGCCGCACCAGCGAAGACTTCCTCCCCCTCGAAGAACTGCTTCAGCCCACGATGGACGAGATCGACTCCATCGCCAGCCGCGGCGGCATCTCCCTCGGCGTCCCCACCGGTTTCACCGAACTCGACGAGATCACCAACGGCCTGCACCCGGGCCAGATGATCATCGTCGCGGCCCGGCCTGGGGTTGGCAAATCGACCCTAGGAATGGATTTCATGCGTAGTTGCTCGATCAAGCATGGCTTGGCGAGTGTCATTTTCTCGTTGGAGATGAGTCGTACCGAGATCGTCATGCGGTTGTTGTCGGCGGAGGCGAAGATCAAGCTCGGGGATATGCGCTCCGGGCGGATGAGCGACGACGACTGGACCAAGCTGGCGCGGCGGATGAGTGAGATCAGCGAGGCGCCGTTGTTCGTGGACGATTCGCCGAACCTGACCATGATGGAGATCCGGGCCAAAGCGCGGCGTCTCAAGCAACGCCACGACCTCAAACTCGTTGTGGTGGACTACCTCCAGCTGATGACCTCCGGTAAGAAGGTCGAATCCCGCCAGCAGGAAGTCTCGGATTTCTCCCGCAATTTGAAGCTCCTGGCCAAGGAACTCGAAGTTCCCGTCGTCGCGATCAGCCAGCTCAACCGCGGTCCCGAACAGCGAACCGACAAGCGCCCCATGGTGTCCGATCTCCGCGAGTCCGGGAGTTTGGAACAGGATGCCGATATGGTCATCCTGTTGCATCGGCCCGATGCCTTCGAGCGCGACGACCCGCGCGGCGGTGAGGCCGACCTGATCTTGGGGAAGCACCGTAACGGCCCGACCGCGACGATCACCGTCGCACACCAGCTGCATTTGTCGCGCTTCGTGGATATGGCACGCGGCTGACGGCAGCAGCAAAGCAGCTATTGTAGGGTCCGATCCTCCTTCATATTTCCGCACAACTCATCTCAGCTGCAGGATGTACCGGTTCCGCATCAAGATGCGCGGGATTCCGGACCCTGGTTCCGGTGAGATCGAATGCGTTACCTCCATTGCGCAGTACCGGTCAAATCTGCGTGGCGCGATCACCCATCCATGGCATATCGGCCGAGGACGATTCGACTATGACGACGTATGCGCCTGTCACCATCCAGCAAGCACAGTTCCCGATCGTCGAATCGTTCACCCAGGACACTGTGACCAACCCGCACTGGCAGTTGCTGGGCAGCGCGCGGCTGAGCGGCGGCAGCCTGGAGCTCACGCCCAACGCCAATTCCCAGGCCGGGACGGCGTTTCTCGATCAGCCGTTCTCGTCCACGCTCGGCGTCACCATCGACTTCGACTACTCCTGTGAGGGAGGAGCCACGTTCGGCGACGGCTTCAGCGTCTACGTGATCGACGGCGCGCACACGACGCAGCCCGGCGGTCTCGGCGCTGCGCTCGGCTACTCCTGCACGAAGTCGTCACCGACGCACATCGTCGCCCCGGGAGTCACAGCCGGATTCGTGGGCGTCGGTTTCGACAACTTCGGGAATTTCGGCACACCGCTCGCCGGTACGGAAGGCGGCGCGCAACGACCCAACACCGTCGGGGTACGCGGAGCCGGTAGCCTGCGGGAGGGGTTCCGCTGGCTCACCGGCGTTCAGGTACCGGGCGGATTCCGCGGGTCGTGGGAGCACGGCGCTCACATCCAGATCTCCATCATCGGCGGCCGACTGACCGTTCGCCATGCCGACAAAGCCAACCCCAACGGCACCGTGTTGATCGACAACTTCGAGCTCGCAGGCGCCGCCGGTCAGCCACCCGTGCCGGAGACCTTCAAGCTGGGCTTCGCGGCCGGAACGGGCAGCGCGACCGCGTCTCACCGGATCAAGAACCTCAAGGTGACCCTGCCCGCGGAAATGCCGCTGCAGATGAGCGGCCCACAGACGGCGCAATCGGGCCACCGGATCGCCTACACCATCGGCGTACAGAATCTCGGCCCCAACGACGCCCCCGACGCCATGCTGCAGGGCGCTGTCCCGACGGAGCTGACCGACCTGGAGCTGACCTACCAGGCCGAGAACGGTGCCGTCTGCGGCCCCGGTTCGGTCCGGAACGGCTTGCACGTGCCGATCGACCTGCCCAAGGGTGGCAAGGCGATCATCAACCTGGCAGGCACCATCGACCCGCAGTACGAGGGCAGGCTCACCTGTACCAGCCTGATCACCTCCCCGTCCCGGGCCAATACCGCCAAGCAGCACTCCGGCTCGGTCACCACCGAGGTCGACCGGCCTCCCGTCACCGTCATGCCCGTGATCATGGGGCAGTGGGCCCAGACGTGGCCCGAGGACGCGCAGGGGTGGATCATCAGCTATGAACTCACGCTGGCCGCCCACGAGCAGCGGGTGGTGTGGTGGGAGATCCGCTTCGACGTACCGCCCGGAACCCGCATCAATCCTCAGCAGACTCAGTGGTACAAGGTGATCAAGGACGGAACCGACGGATCCGTCGTCATCGCTGCGCCGGACGACACCCACACGATCGAGCCCGGCACGCCGCTGCCTGTGTCCGTGCAACTGCTCTACCCGTCCCAGTACGAGGCCGGTGACGGCACCCTGCGCAACCTCCACGCCACCGAAGTAACCCGCCCATAGGAGACGCCACACAAGACCGCTGCCTCATATGAGGCAGCGGTCTTGCCATGCGCGGAATGCGTGCTCAGGAGAGTCGCCGTCCGCTGGCTCGATTCCGTCCCCAGTAACGCTCGCGGACCCGACCACGACGTCCTCGGTGACGTATGGCCCGTCGGGGGGCTTGTCCGTCCACTTTTGTCGTGTATGGAATGGGGATCAGGACATGGCTCTTCGCGAGCTCTTCGCGCGGCATCGCATAGCTTCGGCTGCTGCCGCACCGGCAGTGCTGGGGGTGGCGGCGGTGGTCGCCGCCTCGTTGGCACTGACATCTACGCCGGAAACCAGGGATACGCAGCTCACCACGTCCGTGACGGAATGCCACGACATGGTGACCATCTCGGTGGCCGGACGCAACGACACTCCTGTGGCGGGGACCACGAAAATGCTCGTGGACGCCAACGGTGATCCGTTGCCCGCCGCGCTGTCGGGTGACCACAGCAGTGAATGGGTGGATCCGGTCGTCAACGCACCGGCCGACGATGTCGAACCCGGCGCGTACGCCGCGGTGTACATCGCGTATCCGGCGAACATGGCCACCTACGAAGACGCCGTCAACGCCGGTGTCGCGAACACCGAGCAGGTGATGCGGGAGATCTCGCAGGCTTGCCCCGACACCAAGTTCTCGATCGTCGGATACAGCGAGGGCGCCGACGTCGTGCGCCGTGTCGCGATGAAGATCGGCCATCAGGAGGCCGGTCAGGACGGTGCATACGGAATCGTCGATCCGGCCGACGTCGTAGGTGTCGTCATCCTCGCCGATTCGGGCCGCTCGGCCGGAGACGGGCCGTTCCCCGGATCCAAGGACCCGTTCGGCAACCCCGATGGCTTCGACCAGCAGTATCAGAACGGCAGGAAACCGGTACCCGGACAAGGTGCGGTGCAGGGGACCAGCGGTGACTTCGGCGCACTGAACGGCAAGATCGCGTCGTTCTGCTCCGACGGAGACCTCACCTGCGCGGCCCCGGAGAACATCTCACTTCTGCAGTTGGTGGTCAACGTGGGCAGGCAGTTGAACGTCGACGCGCTGGAACGAGACGGGCTCACGCCTGCGACCGGGCAGGACGTCGCTGTGGCGCTCAGCCGGATCGCGCTGGCGGCGTTCGCCGATATCCAGTCGCAGCCGAACTGGATGCAGAGTGACGAGACGTTCTTGGAAGTGCTGCTGCGAGTGTCGGATCCGGCGTACAAGCCGGGTGAGACGAAGACCCCTGCGAAGGCGGACTCGATTTCGACCAGCGAAATGTCACCGCTGGCCTACCTGCCGCAGAAGGTGCTCAATGAGATCATCGGTCTGATCGTCACGAACCAGAACACGATTCCCGTGATTCTGAGCGACCCGTACAACCTCACGCTCGGACCCAACCACAGCGGTCACCACTTCGACTACTGGCACGACGCCGACCCTGCCGCGGGCAAGCCGCTGACGTCCGCGGAGTACGCGGCTGCCTGGCTCACCCACCTGGCGAAGCAGGCGCAGGCCGGTAAGCAGGTCGACCCGACGTCCAAGCCGCAAGAGGCGGATCTCGCGGCCGTGTACAAGGCGGTGGAGACTTCCTCGGCGGTCCCGACGACGGAACCCGTGAAGACCACGTCACCGACGACCACCAGCACCGCTCCCACGACGACCGATGCCGCTGACCGGCCGACGACGACGGTCCCGTCGTCGAGCGCCCCGAGCGCTACCTCGTCACCGCTGGTCACCACGCCGCCGGCTCCGTCTCCGGTCGCGTCGCCGGTGCAGACCACGGCGCCCACCACCACCATCGAACCGCCGACGACGACCACGCAATTCGCGGCACCGACCACCAGTACGACCGCGCGAACAACGAATTGATCGACCCGTCGGCCGCGATCGCGAAACGTGATCGCGGCCGACGGCGTTCGGTCGGACGAGCCGCAGTCGGCGCGTGTTCTGACTGCTCGACAGCGCAGCCGCGCCATCGCTTCGGCGAGTGGTGATCCGACTGGGGCCGTCGCCGTGCTTGCCGAACGGCGGACAGAGTCACACGTCAGGCGATGGCGTCGCGCAGGTGGCGGGCCAGCACTTCGACGCGGCGCTGTTGGAGATCGGCGAATTCTTCTGGGTGGTGGATCTCCACGCTCAGCCGTCCGGCGAAGGTGCTGATCACGCAGGTGCCGCCGCCCGGTTGCTGGGGGCGGCGGCCGGTCAGGTCCGGTTTCGCGAGCATGGTGGAGTGGAAGTCGTCGACGCGCAGCCCGTCGTGCTCGGGTAGCGGCGGGATGGTGCCCCAGTTGGTCGCGATGACGACGCCGGGCAGGGCGGGCCTGGGTGCGGCAGCCATGTCGGGGATGCTCAAGGGCGTGCGTTGCACGATGCCCGCGGCCAATCCGGCGTGCAGAGCTTCGCTGATGCCGCGCGCCGACTCCACCAATGTCACCTCCGATTCCGGTGACAGGTAGTTGGCGAAGCCGAGGACGTTCGTCCCTTCGGTGGCGTCGATTTCGGGGCTCACCCTGCCGCGCAGGTCGACGGAGTACAGGTAGAGCAGCCCCGTCAGCGGTAGTTCGCGAATCTCGGCTTCGGTACGCAACAGCGCCGCCGACACCAGGCCGTGCACCGTGACGTTCTCTCGATGTCCGAGTGCGACCAGCGCCGCGGTCTCTTCCTGGCTGAGTCGGCACCGGGTGGTGCGCAGGACCGGGTAGTCGTCGTCGCGCGGCTGCGGAACCGACGCGGCGGCGGGGGCTTCGCCGGGCGGCACAGAGCCGGGCAACGCCATCTTCTCGATGCCTCGCGCCGCCAGCAGGTGCTCCACCGGGTCGGGAAAGGCGTGCACCGGCAGTTCGGGGCTACCACCGCCGACCGCGTCCCGATACCCGGTCCAGAGCTCGGTGACGATGACGAACGCGTGATAGGCGTCGGCGACGCTGTGATGGATCATGAGCGTGACGCTCGCGGTATCGCCGTCGCGCACCACGCACAGCCCGCAAACGCCTCCGCGCTGGTCGAATTTGGCGCCGGTGAGCGCGAATTCGGGGTCGGCGTCGGCGACGAAGATCTCGGGCGTGGCATCCGTTACGGCGAAGACGTGACCGCCCTGTTCCGAGGACTCGATGCGGGCGCGCAGGATGGGATGCGCCCGGGAGACGGCCTCGAAGGCGGCCGTCAACGCCCGCAGGTCCAACCGGCCGCATACCCGTGCCGAATAACCGATGAAGACCTCGCCCGCGGCGAACATTTCCTCGCTCGGGGCAAGCCGGCGGATGACGTCGACCACGATGATGCATTCCCTTCGCTCCCGGCGAGACTAGCCCGAACATCTTGCCCGCGCGCACTATTCGCCGAAATCGGGCGAACGGGACAGCGACCGGACTTGTCACAAGCGGGAACCGGATCTGTCGGTCCCGTGGATAAGCTCCGAGTGGTCGAAAGGGAGGGGAGTATGTCGCGATCCGAGCGGCTTCGATCCGGCACCGAGCCGGTCGTCGGCCCGCGCCGAACGGCGGTCGCGCGATGACGCGCCGCGGGTGGGCGCTGTTCCTGGCGATGGGCGTTATCTGGGGCGTGCCGTACGCGATGATCCGCATCGCGGTGGAGGACCTCGACCCGATCGTGGTCGCGTTCGGCCGCACGCTGATCGGCGGCCTGCTGCTCGCGCCGGTCGCGCTGTATTCCGGCGTGCTGGTCCCGGTGTTGCGGCGGTGGCGGCCGCTGCTGTTCTACACCTTGGTGGAGATCAGCGGTCCGTGGTTGCTGATCGGGTACGCCGAGACCACGCTGAACAGCTCGACCGTCGGCTTGCTGATCGCCGCGGTGCCGCTGATCGCCGTGGTGATCGTGACCGTGCTCGGCCACGACCGGTTCGACGCACGCCGGATCACCGGCCTGCTCGTCGGGTTCGCGGGTGTCGCCGCGCTCGTCGGCCTGGACGTCGACCTGGGGAATCCGGCGGCGATCGCCGCGATCGGCCTGACCACGATCGGATACGCGGTGGGCCCCATCGTGATCGACCGGGCGCTGGCCGACCTGCCTCCGCTCGGTGTGGTGACCGGCTCGCTGCTGCTGGCCGCGGTGATCTACGCGCCGTTCGCGGGCCTGCGGTGGCCGTCGCACATCACCGCCGATTCGGCCTGGTCGGTACTCGGCCTCGCGGTGATCTGTACGGCCGTGGCGTTCCTGTTCTTCTTCGCGCTGATCGCCGAGGTCGGCCCGGCGCGCGCGACGGTGATCACCTACCTCAATCCCGCGGTGGCGATCCTGCTCGGCGTCACGGCGCTCGACGAGCCGCTGACCGCGGGCATGGCGATCGGCTTTCCCCTGGTCATCCTCGGTTCGGTGCTGGGCACCGCAGGGGGGCGCGGCCGGCGGGCGCTCGAGGAATCGACCGCGGCAGCCGCGCCGGAGGCAGCCGTTCCATTACCCGAGAGGTAATCGCCACGAAGCGCGTGCGCGCTGAGAATCAGTGCGTGCCGCACGATTGCGCGGCGTTGCCTCGAAAGGACCCGGCAGTGTCAGTCACCACGCCGACCACGCGAATGGTGGTCGAAGAGTTGTTGCGGCGAATCGGTTCCGGCGATCCGGAAGCCATCGCCGAGATGTACGCCGAAGAGGTGGATTGGCGGCTGGATTGGCCGGAGGCTGAGCACGGCCGCGCGGCGACGCCCTGGATCCGGCACCGTTCGACCCGGGCCGACGCCGCAGAGCATTTCCGCTCGATCGCCGAACATCATGTGCCGGAGGAGGTGGCCACCACCGTCGACGGCGTGCTCGTCGACGGCGCCGACGCCGTGGTGCTCGGGGAGATCCGGCAGACCGCGCGCCGCACCGGGCGTGCTTACCGCGCGCGGTTCGCGCTGCACCTGACGGTGCGGGATGGCCTGGTCATCCGGCACCACGTCTACGAGGACAGTCTCGCCGTCGCCCAGGCATTCGATCCGGTGGGATGAGTACGTAATACGCTGTTCGGAGTGCTGGACTCGAACGAAGACTTCGCAGACGAACTCGCCGATGTGACCGCCACCCGTACCGCGTACGACGAGGTGGCCGACCTCTATACCGACCTTGTCCGGCATCAACTCGCCGGCCAACCGCTCGACCGGGCGATGCTGGCCGTGTTCGCGGAATCGGTGGCCGACAACGGGTCCGGACCGATCGCCGATCTCGGTTGCGGGCCGGGTCGGATCACCGCACATCTGGCGTCGCTGGGGGCGGAGGTGTTCGGCATCGATCTCTCCCCGCGCATGATCGAGCTGGCCCGCGCGCAATATCCACAGCTGTCGTTCGAGCAAGGTTCCCTCGAGCAGCTACCGATGGGCAATGAAACCCTCGGCGGCATAGTGGCTTGGTATTCGTTGATCCACACCCCGCCGGAACGCGTGCCGCATGTGTTAGGCGAGTTCCATCGGGTACTCGCGATCAAAGGGCACGTGTTGCTGGCTTTCCAGGCGGCCGACTTGCCCGACACGGTGGAAGCGTTCGACCACAAGGTGACTCGCGCCTACCAGTGGGCGCCCAAACGCCTCGCGCGTCTGCTCGGCGCCGCCGGGTTCACCATGATCGCTCGCATGGTGCGCGAGCCGCGTCCCGAGGAGCGGTTCGGGCAGGCCTACCTGCTGGCTTCGAAGGATCGGTGATTCGCCGAACGCGGTTCATTCCGTCCGGGTAGGTTTGTCGTGTCGCGGCGGTTTCATGGCTGCGCGGGCCCGCCGACAACGTGGTCGATCTGAAATCCGAACTCTTCACCATGTCGTCAGGGGGCGACTCATCATGGAATTCATCGCGCCGGTCGATTCCGTCTTCTTGCTCGCCGAATCCCGCGAACAGCCGATGCACGTCGGTTCGCTGCAATTGTTCGAGCCGCCGGAGCAGGCGGGGAAGGACTTCGCCGCGCAAGTCCACGAGGAACTATTGCGCAACACCGACGTGGATCGGGTCTTTCGCAAGCATCCAGCGACGATCTTCGGATCACCGCAGATGGCTTGGACGTATGCCGAGGACGTGGAACTCGCCTATCACGTGCGGCGGCTGGCCGTGCCCGGTCCGGGCCGCATGGACCAACTCGTCGAGCTGGCGTCCGGGTTGCACAGCAGCTTGCTCGACCGGCATCGCCCGCTGTGGGAGTTCCATCTGATCGAGGGCCTCGCCGATGGCAGGTTCGCGCTGTATTCCAAAATGCATCACGCCTTGATCGACGGCATCTCCGCGCAACGCCTTCTGCGGCGCACGCTGACCAGCGATCCGTCCTCCACCGCGACACGGGTGCCGTGGCACCTGCCACGGGAAAAGCGCAGGGCCGGGTCCGGCTCGGGCGGTACGGCGCGGAATCTGATCTCCGCGGCGTCGTCCGGCGCGTCGCTGCTGCGCGCGGCGCGTACGGCCCTGGTGCGCCAGCAGCTGACCTTGCCGTTCGCCGCCCCACGCACCATGTTCAACGTGCCCATCGGCGGCGCGCGCCGCTCGGCCGTCCGATCCTGGCCGTTGGAGCGGCTGGAGCAGGTCAAGAAGGCAACCGGCTCGACGCTCAACGATGTGGTGCTCACCATGTCGGCGGGCGCACTGCGGCGGTACCTGATCGAACGGGACGCGTTGCCCGACAAACCGTTGATCGCGATGGTGCCGATGTCGCTGCGCGCCGAGGATGACGAGACCAACGGCGTGAAGGTGGGGGCGGTGCTGTGCAACCTCGGCACCGATATCGCCGATCCGCTGGAGCGCCTGCAGGTGGTCAGCGCGTCGATGCGGGACGGGAAGGACGTCTACCGCACGTTGTCGTGCAACCAGACGATGGCGCTGTCCGCGCTGATGCTCAGCCCGCTGGCCCTCAACCTCGTGCCCGCGCTGATTCCCTGGACGAATCCCACCTTCAACCTCGTCATCTCGAACGTGCCGGGACCGCGCGAACCCATGTACTGGAACGGTGCGCGCCTCGACGCGAGCTACCCGCTGTCCATCCCGTTCGACGGCCAGGCGGTGAACATCACGCTGACCTCCAACGCGGGCAATCTCGATTTCGGCCTGGTCGGCTGCCGCCGCAGTGTTCCGCAGCTGCCCCGCTTGCTCGATCACCTGGAGCAGTCCCTTGCCGAACTGGAGCGGGCCACCCCCTGACTCAGCATCGCATTCCGCAGAAAACTAGAACGTGTTACTGTCGATGCATGGTGCGAAGGCCAGTCGAGGAAGCCGCGGCCGCTTCATGGCGATATCTGCGGCTCGCGGTGGACTCGACGCGCAGCGGGCGCGCCGCGCCGAGCGTCACTTATGCAACTCGTTCTAGTACATCTGCGCCGCGCCGTTCGCGGCGGAGCAGTTAGGGAGACCAGCACGCCATGCGAACCGAAATCTGCGAACGGCTCGGGATCGAATTCCCCATCTTCGCCTTCACCCACTGCCGCGACGTGGCGGCCGCGGTCAGCAACGCGGGCGGACTCGGCGTGCTCGGCGCCGTCGGCTTTACCGCCGAACAGCTCGAGGTCGAGCTGGCCTGGCTGGACGAGCATGTGCAGGGCGTGTACGGCGTCGACCTGGTGATCCCCTCCAAGTACGAAGGCAAGGGCATCGATGGCCTGACTCCCGAGGAACTGGAAGCCAAACTCGCCGAGATGGTCCCGCAGGATCATCGCGACTTCGCGGAGAAGATCCTCGCCGACCACGGCGTGCCCAAGCTGCCGGACGGCGAGCACCACAACCAACTGCTCGGCTGGACCGCCACCACGGCGGGGCCCCAGGTGGAGGTGATTCTCCGGCATCCGAAGGCCAAGCTGGTCGCCAACGCCCTGGGCACTCCGCCCGAGGACGTCGTCAAGCAGGTGCAGGATTCCGGCAGGCTGATCGGCGCGCTGTGCGGATCGGTCAAGCACGCGCTCAACCACAAGCGCGCGGGCCTGGACTTCGTGGTGTGCCAGGGCACCGAGGGCGGCGGCCACTGCGGCGAGGTGTCCTCGCTGGTGCTGTGGCCGCAGGTCATAGATGCCGTCGGCGATCTGCCGGTGCTCGCCGCGGGTGGTATCGGCAACGGTCGTCAGGTGGCCGCCGCGATGGCGATGGGCGCCGCGGGCGCGTGGACCGGTTCGGTGTGGTTGACCGTCGAGGAGGCCAACGTCCCCCCCGCGCAGATGCAGAGCTACATCGAAGCCACCAGCCACGACACCGTTCGCTCGCGCGCCTGGACGGGTAAGCCCGCCCGCATGCTGCGCAACGATTGGACCGACGCGTGGGAGCAGGCCGACACTCCCGACCCGCTGCCGATGCCGTTGCAGATGATGGTCGCGTTGGACGGCGTGAAGCGAGGCCATCGTTATCCCGAGGCCGCCAAGGACGTCAACTTCAATCCGGTCGGCCAGATCGTCGGCATGATGAACCGGGTGGAGCGCTCCGCCGACGTGGTGAACCGGCTGATCCAAGAGTATGTCGAGGCGTGCGAGCGCCTCAACAAGCTCAACGGCGGAGCCTGAACTCGCGCTTGGCAAGTCGATGATGCCGTGCGGATCGGCCGTGCGGCATCCCACCGGCCGGAACAGGGTCACTGGAAGGCATCTGAGCGTACGCCGCATCGTCGTGCGGCGCGCGCTGTGATTGCTTGCCCCTGAGTCGGATCATCTCGACCGGCGTCGGCCTCGACAGTCCGCCTCCGCTATGCGCGCGCGCCCACCACATCACACGCTGAAGCCCAAAATGTCTGGGACAGGCTGCCGGGGCTAAAGCCGCGCACTCCCGCGTTTCGGCGCGCCCAGTAGAGATGGCGAAAAAAGCGCCCGCATCTGTCCCAGACGCATTGTGCAGTGTACGAAAACTAGGCGGTCGCGGCGTGGGATTCGTCGGCGCGCTCCCCGATCCCTGCCACCGATTCCTCGAACCGCGCGATGACCTTCTCGTGGTACATGCCGAACAGATCCTCGAACAGCGCCAGCTGAGCATCGCTGGGCCCGGCGCCGGAATCCCACACGGCGGCCAGCGCCCGCCAGATCAGAACGTGCAGGTCCGGTGCGCCCGCGAAATACGCATCGACCGCTTCCGGCACCTCGAGCACCATCTCGCCGATCGAGTTCAAGATCGCGCGCTGCATAGGGAGACCGAGCACGGTCAGCAATCTGCGCACCAGCGCGACCTCGAGCGCCAAAAGCTGCCGCAAGTCGGGAACATCTTGCCGAGCAATCGATTCGAGTTCATCGATGGCGGCCTTCAGTTCGGCCGAATCGATCCGTTGTTCGCCACCGGTGTAGGCGAGCAGCGTTTCGAGCACGAGATTGCGCTCGACGTCCACGATGTCGCGGAACATCTCTATCGCGATGTCCGGCATGGGAATCGAGAAACGGAACAGGTGGCGGTACACGTCCATCCCGCCGACCTCCCGGACGTCACGAATCGTGAATCCCTTGCCGCGCCGGGCTTCGACGAAGCCGTACGACTCCAGCCGACCGAGAGTCAGCTGCGCGGTCGCGCGGTTCATGTCGAATTCCTCGGCGACCTGACGCACCGACGGCATGAGATCCCCTGGCTGATATTCCCCCGCGGCAACCCGGCGCGCCAGCTCGTCGGCAACGTCGGCGACCACCGTCTGGGAACCCATCGAAGTCACCTTTCGACTACTTTCGAATACGTCCCAGACAGTCTAAGCCCTACTGTCCGGTACTGCATCTGTGTCACACTTGTGCGCGCGACTGTGAGGTGAGGCATGACCATCCGGCCCATCGGAGAGCGCCCCGAGGAGGGGTCCACGGGCAAGCGATCCCGGCTTTTCGCGTCGCGTTCGCATGGCAAACCTCCTGTTCACAGCGCTGTTCGCGGCGCGAAACTCGCCGCGCTGCCGATGGCGTTGGCCGGGCGACAGGCCGCGGGGGTCGGCAAGAGGGCACTCGGCAGATCGGCCGAAGAAGTCAATCGCGACATCCAGCTCCGCACCGCCCAGCACATTTTCGAGGTGCTCGGCGAGCTGAAAGGGTGTGCCGCGAAGCTGGGGCAGCTACTGGCCATCTACGAGCTGGCCCTGCCGCCGGACGTTGCGGAGCCGTACCGGATCGCGCTCAGCAGGCTGCAGGACGCCGCGCCCGCCATGCTGCCGCACATGGTGCATGCCGCCATGGCCGAAAGCATGGGCGCGGATTGGCGTTCCCGCTTCCGCGAATTCGACGATCGGCGCGCCGCCGCGGCCTCGCTCGGGCAGGTGCACCGCGCGGTCTGGCACGACGGCAGACCGGTCGCGGTCAAGGTGATGTACCCCGGCGGCAGGCAGGCGGTGGCGCGCGATCTGGATCAGCTGCGCCGGATCTCATATCTGGCAGCGGTATTCCTGCCCGGCGCGGACGTGAAGGCGGTGACCGAGGCGATCTGCGCGTCGGTGACCGGCGAGCTCGACTACGCGGCGGAGGCAACCCATCAGCGAGCTTTCGCCGCCGCCTACGCCGACGATCCGGACTTCTTCGTCCCGGATGTCGTCGCACAGCAGGGCGACGTACTGATCAGCGAATGGATCGACGGCACCCCGGTGCCGCGCATCGTCGCTACCGGCACACGGGCAGAGCGCGACCGGGTCGGCATGCTCATGGTCCGTTTCGTGACCTCCGGCTGGGGCCGTCACGGTTTGCTGTACGCCGATCCGCACCCGGGCAACTTCCGGGTGCTGCCCGACGGACGGCTCGGCGTAGTCGATTTCGGCGCGTGCTGCGCTTGGCCGCCCGCGGGCTTCGACGAGCTGACGCTCGAATGCTGCAAGGCGATCTTCCGAGGCGGGCCCGGCGAATTGGCCGCGGCCACGCGCAGGCACGGTTTCGTGGAAACCGGACGGGACCTCGACAGCGAGGCGCTCTACGCCGCGATCACACCCTGCGGTGAACCGCTCCGGCACGCCACCTACCGGCTCACCACGCGCTGGCTGCGCCGACAAGTGTTGCGCACCACGAACCCTCGCCTGACCAATGTGGTCCGTCAGATGACCATGCCCGCCTACTTCACGCCGTTCGCTCGCTCGTTCCTCACCCTGGTGGGAGTGCTCGGTCAACTGGAGACCGAAGGGCCTTTTCGCGACGAGATCGTCCGCTGGCTACCGGAATTGGGCGAGGCGTTCACCCCGGACGAAGCACCGGCGACCCTTCCGGTGACGGTAGACCTGGACACAGCGCGCAAGCGGCGGGCCGAGGCGGGCAACGGCGGCATGCCGGTCAGTTGAGCCCGATCCGCCAGGCCCGCAAGCTCATTCGATATGCTGACCATCGGACTCCTGCGAACCCAGCCGTAGGCAGCTCGCTGTCCCAGACAGAAGTCACGTTCTGGCTCGAACGAATCCGTGAGGCACCCGGAAACAGGCACGTCACCGAGACAACCACTCACGCCAGTGTGGCGCGATCAGCGCGGTGATCTCGTCGTAGCCCCTGGCCCCGGGATGCGCACCGTCGCCCGCGCGTACCTCGGCGGCCCACACCGTGTTGTCGCGCAACGCCTCGTGCACGCGCACAAAGGGCACGTCCGAAACGGCGCATGCCCGCGAGAACCGCTCCTCCAGCGCGGCGGTGCGGGCGTTGTGCTCGTCGTCCGCGATCGGCGGCGGGGCGACCATCAAGATGGGCCAGTGCCGCTCGGCCGCCTGCCCGAGCAGCGCGAGCAGGTTGGCCACCGACTCCTCGGGGCTCACCCGCGGGCCGCCGTTTTCGTACATTGCGTCGTTCACGCCGAACGAGAGCACGACCCTGCCGTCCGTGCCCTCCGGCAGCCGGGACGCGCATTCTGCGCCGAAGCGCTCCAGGATCTCGCTCGAGGTCTGCCCGCGCACCCCCAGGTTGTAGGCGGTCAGCGGCACGCCCTCCGCGTGCGCCGCGGACGCGAGCCGGCCTGCCCAGCCCAGGCAGCGCGGGTCGCCGACACCGGCGACGAACGAATCCCCGACGAAACACACACGCAGATCACGGCTCATCGCACGATCCTCGCAACGCGGAGACCGGCCCGCGCGTACCGGGTGCGGCCAATATGATCACGAGGTTCGACCGGGAGGGAGCAATGGTGACAACCGACTCGGAGCGCGCAGCGCCGGTTCCGCAGTGGTTCGCGGAGTTGTTCGCCCATCGACGTTGGATTCGCCGCAGCCGACCGTTTCCGCACGTGTACGCCCGCGACGTCTTCGTTCCCGAGTTCTATCAGCGGTTGGCCGACGAGCTGGAGCGGGTTCGCCGGGAGAGCCCGCAGCTGTTCGGTTCCGTCGCCGACGGTTACAGCGCCGACGGCATCCGATTGGCCGACCTGCGCGACGGCCCGATGGCGCTGTTCAGCTCGCGTGAATGGCACGACCTGGTCGCCCGGCTCGGCGGAGTCGACGCGACCGGCGACGTCGAGGGGTCGGTGCACCATCACGGGCCGGGCAGCCCGTTCGGCTGGTCGCACAACGACCTCAATCCGGCCTGGTTCCCCGGGCCGCCACCAGGCCGGGACGAAGTGCGCCTGCCCGACGGCACGGTCGACACCAAGACCGGAGCGCGAGCGCCCGGCGTCCGCGCGCGCGAGACCGTGCGGGCCGTCGCGGTGCTGTTCTATCTGGGCAATCCGGGATGGCAGCCGGGCGATGGCGGCGAGACCGCGCTGTACGACCACGTCGCCGAGGCGGCCGCGCTGCCGTCGGTAACCCTCGTGCCACCGCTGGACAATTCGCTCGTGCTGTTCGAAGTCACCCCGCGCAGCTGGCACACCTTCGCGGGTAACAATGTCCGAGATCGCAACAGTGTGGTGATGTGGGTGCATCGCACCAGGGCGGACGCCGAACGGCGCTGGGGAGGAGACAAGATTGTCCACTGGTGAACGCCGCGTCTGCCTGCTGACCGGGGCGAGCGGCACCCTGGGCGACGCCTTCTGCCAGGCCTACTATCGCGACTACGACATCGTCGCCGTGTGCCGCACGCGCACACCCGCGGTGCCGTCACAGCTGGAGTGGTACGTCGATCCGCTCGCGCCGGACGCGCCCGTTCCAGAGAACGATTCGCGCGTCTTCGTGGTCCGGTCGGATCTGACCCAGCCCGGCGAGGTGGAACGGGTGGTTGACCTGGCACTGGCCCGGTTCGGCCGGGTCGACTTGCTGGTGAACAACGCCGCGCACGTCCGGCTGCATCCGCGCGGCATCGTCGACGGCGACGCGGCGCTGGACGACTTCGATCCTCACTTCACCCTGAACGTCGCCGTGCCGCTGCGTTTTTCGACACGGCTGGCGCAGCGGTGCTGGTTGCACGCGGGCCAGGAGAATCGCGCGCGCAACCGCAACATCGTCAACGTATCGAGCATTTCCGGGTCGGAGGTCTATCCGGGGCAGACCTTGTACTCCGCGTCGAAAGCCGCGCTCGATCAGCTCACCCGCAACCTCGCCGCCGAGTTCGCCGAGTTCGGCGTGCGCGTGAACGCGATCGCGCCCACCACTTTTCCCGTGCTGGTCCCCACCGAGCGAGTCGCCCGCGCGATCGTCGAGCTCGACGCGGGCGACCGGTCCGGCGGCGTGTACGGGGTCGGCGTCGACCCGGACCGAGCCGACAGCATCTCCCTGCGGCTCGCCGACGCCGAAACGTAAGCCGTATGCCGTATGCCGTATGCCGTATGCCGTATGCCGTATGCCGATTATTCGCTCGACGCGAGCCCGGTGGCCTGCTCGGACAGCGTCCACAATCGCCGCGCGAGATCGGCGTCGACCGCCTGCTTGTTGCTCGGCGCCTCCAGTTCGAAGCGGTGGAAGTACCGGCCGTTGATCGCCGCGCCGTCGGCGGTGGTGGCCAGGTGCACCAGCGGCTCGGCGCCCTTGTCCGGGCGGATGAAGAACGGGCGCGCCAGGGGAGACCGGATGAACCAGCCGAGGCCGAAGGGGGCGTTGTCGTAGACGTGGGTGGCGACCACACCGGGATGGAAGGCCGCGGTGGTGAGTCCGGTGCCCTCCGTGCGGCGGGCCAATTCCCTGGTGAACAGGATGTTCGCCAGTTTGGATGCGCCGTACGCGCCGAGCTGGCTGAACGAGCCCGTCGCCGCGTTCGCCGTGTCGAGGTTCAGCTCGGCCATCCGGTAGGTCATGCTCGCGGTGTTGACCACCCTGGCCTGCGCCTGGGTCAAGCGCTCCAGCAGCAGGTTGGTCAGCAGGAACGGCGCCAGGTGGTTGACCTGGAAGGTGAGTTCGTTGCCGTCGTCGGTGACGGTGCGCTTGGGCCACGCGCCGCCGGCGTTGTTGGCCAGCACATCGATCCTGGGGTACCGGTCGAGCAGCTGATCGGCCAGCTTGCGCACGTCGTCGAGCCGGGCGAAGTCTGCTACGAACGGCTGCGCGCCCGCCTTCGCCGCCACCTCGGCCGTCCGCTCCGGCGATCGGCCGACGACCGCGACGGTGGCCCCGCGCGCCGCGAGCCGCTGCGCCGCCGCCGCGCCGATGCCCGAGCTGGCGCCGGTCACCACCACTGTCTTTCCGGTCAGGTCCTGCTGTAGCTGGTCCTGCGCTGCCATTCCTGCCTCCCGAGCATCGTTTACCTGACCCGATCGTCTTCGGCTCGCGTGTATTCGGCAAGCACCGACGCGCCCGAGCAGTGCTCGGCGATCTCGTCGCTGGTCGTCAGCCATACCCCTGGGTGATTCGCCACGTAGTCGAGCGCCTGATCGAGGTATTTGATCCGGAACGCCTGCCCGATCACGAACGGGTGCAGGGCCAACGCCATGACCCGGCCGCTGTCGGCCGACTCGGCGTAGAGCTGGTCGAGTTGATCGCGGACGATCCGCACGAAGTCCGGTCCACTGGTGGCCTTGCCCAGGAAAAGCGTGTTGTCGTTGAGTTCCACCGAGTAGGGGACGCTGAGCAGGCCGGGTACCGACAGCGGATAAGGCTGGTCGTCGTTGGTCCAGTCGAGCACGTAGCCGAGGCCGAGTTCGGCCAGCAGCGCCGGGGTCTGGAAGGACTCGGTGAGCGCGGGCCCCATCCAGCCGCGCGGCCTGCTGCTGGTCGCCTGTTCGATGGTCGCGACCACGTCGGTGAGATACGCCCGCTCCTCGTCCACCGGAAGGTCGGCCTGGAAGATCGAGTTGTTCTTCCCGTGCGCGACCCACGCCCAGTTCCGACGCACACCGGCCGCCACGATCTGCGGATTGTGTTCGACGACATCGGAATTGAGCAGCGCGCTGGCACGGACGCCGTGCCGGTCGAGGACTTCGATCACCCGCCAGATGCCGACTCGCGGTCCGTAATCCCGCCAGCCGTAGTTCAGCGGGTCGGGCGCGAGCCCGGCGGTGCCGGGAAAGATGCTCGTCGACGGACGGTCCACCTGATAGTGCTCGACGTTGAGCCCCACATAGAACGCGACACGAGCGTCGCCGGGCCACCGCAGCGGCGGGCGGTCGACGATCGGGCTGTAGTGGAAAAGTTCGTTGTCCATGCCCTCATGCTCGAACTTGACACTGGTGTGAGGATCAACCTGGAAGATAGTGATATAGGGCACATCCGCTGAGCGATACACGCCACCACCGGCGCGTCGTCGTGTCTATCGGCCGGTATCGTGCAGCGAACCTACAAACCGGTACGGCCTGAAGTGCCGGAGAGGCGGAGGAGCACCGGAACGCGGGTCCCGCGCCACCCTAACCGGTACGGCCTGAAACCCGGAGAGGCTGGGAAGCATGCGAGTGGACGGGCGGGAGATCCCGGTCACGGGGAGCTTGCTGCAGCCGCTGATCCGCCGGACGAGCGATATCGTCCGCGTCGTCCTGGCGGCGATCTGGGTGGCGGTCGTGATCGCGGCGTCGCTGATCACCCGCCCGGAGTGGCTGGATTTGGAGCGCTCGGTCTCCAACATCGTCGGCTTCCTCAATCCGGACCAGTCGAACCTGGTGTATCTGGTCTACGGCATGGCGATTCTCGCGTTGCCGTTCGCGATCTTGATCGAGCTGATCATCGGCAGGCAGTGGAAGCTGCTCGCCGGCTATGCCGCGGCCGGGGCCGTCGCCGGACTGCTGCTGTCCATCACGGGCACCGGGCTGTCCGCGCCGAAATGGCATCTGCAGGTGCCGGACCGGCTGGACACCTTCCTGTCCCAGTTCCTGGACGATCCGCGCTGGATCGCGATGATCGCCGCGATGCTCACCGTCGCCAGCCCGTGGCTGCCCATCCGGCCGCGCCGCTGGCTGTGGTTCCTGCTGCTGGCCTTCGCGCCGATCCACCTCGTGGTCAGCACCGTCGTGCCCGCGCGGGCGATGTTCGGCCTGGCGGTCGGCTGGCTGGTCGGCGCGGTGATCGTGCTGGTGGTCGGCACGCCCGCGCTGGAGGTGCCACTCGACGCCGCCGTTCGGGTGCTGGCCGGACGCGGCCACACGGTCACCGCGTTCACCGTGGTGCATCCGGCGGGGCGCGGGCCGTTGCTGCTCGCCGCCGCCACCGAGGGCCCGGAGCGTGAGCTGGTCATCGAGATGTTCGGTAAGAACCAGCGCAGCTTCGGCGCGCTGCGACAGTTGTGGCGCTGGCTGACGTTCCGCTCCAGTGAGACCGCTGCCATTCACGGCTCCATGTACCGGGTGGTCGAGCACCGCGCACTCATGGCGATCGCGGTCGGCGAACTCGGTCTGGGCAGCGGTAGCCCCGTCGCGGTAGCCGCGCTCTCCCGTGGCTGGATGTTGTACGCGCGCACCCGGCCCCGGGGCAAGCCCCTCACCGAACAGCCCGCCGAGGTGCTGCCGGGCGTGTGGCGAGCGCTCGACACCTTGCACCGGAAACAGATCTCGCACGGCGACCTGCGACCGATCGACATCCGCGTCGAGGACGGGGTCACGCTGTTCTGCGGCTTCGGCAACGCCGAGTACGGAGCCTCGGACCCGCAGCTGCAATCCGATATCGCCCAGCTGCTGGTGACGACCACCGCGACGTTCGGCAAGGAGCCCGCGGTGCGCGCGGCTATCGAAACCCTCGGCGCCGCGCGGGTGCTCGCCGCGGCGAGCCGATTGACCAAGTCGGCCATACCGACCGGGATCCGCAAGGCGGTCCCCGGATGGAAGGCCGCGCTGTCGGACGCACGCGACGAGGTACGCAAGCAGACCGGGCAGGATCGGATCGAAGCCGAGCAGATCACCCGGTTCTCCCGGAACCAGATCATCCAGCTGGTGCTGCTGATCGCGCTGGTGTATGTCGCATACCCGTTCATCAGCGCGGTGCCGACCTTCTTCACCCAGTTGCGAACGGCGAACTGGTGGTGGGCGTGGTTCGGGCTCGCGGTCTCGGCGTTGACCTATGTCGGCGCGGCGGCGGCGCTGTGGGCCTGTGCCTCCGGTGCGGTGAGCTTCCGCAATCTGGTGATCATGCAGGTCGCCAACACCTTCGCCGCGACGACCACCCCCGCGCGGGTCGGAGGGCTGGCGCTGAGCGTGCGCTTCCTGCAGAAGGCAGGCGTGGGCGCGGTGCGTGCCACGGCCGCGGTGGCGCTGCAACAGGCCGTACAGGTGATCACCCACGTCAGCCTGCTCCTCGCGTTCAGCATCCTGGCCGGTACCTCGACGGATCTCTCGCACTTCGTCCCCGACGCCACGGTGCTGTATCTGGCGGCCGGTGTCGGCGTCGGCATCGTCGGCACGTTCATGTTCGTGCCGAAACTGCGCCGCTGGCTGAACAACGCGGTGCGGCCGCAACTGCAGGAAGTGCTCGGCGAGCTCGCCGACCTCGCCCGCGACCCCAAACGGTCGGCGGTGATCGTGCTCGGCTGCGCGGCGATCACCCTCGGCATGGCCGGCGCGTTGTGGGCGAGTGTGGAGGCGTTCGGCGGCGGTACCACCTTCATCACCGTCACCATCGTCACCATGATCGGCGGCACCCTGGCCTCGGCTGCGCCGACCCCGGGCGGCGTCGGCGCGGTCGAGGCCGCGCTGATCGGTGGTCTGGCCGCCTTCGGCCTGCCGGCGAACATCGCGGTGCCCTCCGTGCTGCTGTATCGCGTGCTGACCTGCTGGCTTCCGGTGTTCTGCGGCTGGGCCACCATGCGCTGGATGGCGAAGAAGGATCTGATCTGAGCGAGCCGCCCCGCGCGTGGACGGGCTCGCCCGACCACGCCCTTACGGCTTGGTAGCCAGCAGAACACCGGTCGACGGACGCACCGCGACGAAGTCGACGTCCTCGAATCCGTTCGAGCACAGCATGTCTCGATACCGGCGAATGTCGATGCCGTCCACTGGATCACCATGGTCGGTCGTGTTGTCGTGCGTGCGGTGGGCCGCGAACCGTGCCATGACGCGCACCGTGGCGGTGAGCAACGGACCGGTCGGATGCGTGTCGGCGAGCAACAATCGACCGCCCGGCCGCAGCACCCGGAACATCTGCGCGATGGCGTCGCCACGGTGTGCCGCCGGAATGTGATGCATCGCGAAAGTCGAGGTCACCAGGTCCACGGACGAGTCGGGCAGCGGAAGCGCTTGCGCCGTACCGAGCTCGAATCGGCAGTTCTCCAGGTCACGGGTGCGCGCGGTCGCATAGTCGATCATCTGCGGCGACGGGTCGACTCCCGTGACCCGGCCCGCGCGCCGGGCAAGCACGCGAGCGAAGTCACCGGGGCCGCAGCCGACGTCGGCGACCTCGGCGCCGGGAGCCGGACAGGCCAGCTCCGCGAGCCGGGCGTCGAGGCGACCGCCGCGGCCGAGCAGGAAAGCGGCCTTGAGCGCGCGGTAGCGGCGCGGCTGGGTGAGCAGCACGCCGATGTCGTCGTGGGAGTTGGTGGCAGACTGGAGTTCGTTTCCGGACATAAGTTCAGGATCGGTCGATATCGCCGCGCCGACCAGGGCCAATGTCACCGAAAAGGTCCGGAAGCGGACGCATACGAGACATTTGTTCGGGAGGTGCCGTGCCGGGAGAGCAGGACATCGCAGAGGGCGCGGATCGCCGGGTCCGGCGCACTCGGGCGCTGCTGCACAGGGCGCTGGTCGAGCTCATGGTCGAAGGCAATTACGACCGGATCACCGTCCGCGACATCCTGGAACGGGCGGACGTCGGGCGATCGACGTTCTACGCGCATTATCGGGACAAAGACGATCTGCTGCTGCGCAGCAGCACCGACTACCTGCGCGCCGCCATGTCCGCGGCGGAAACGGGCAAGGGATCCACCGAACTGCTCGCGCCGGTACGCACGCTGTTCGGGCTGGCGGTCGACAATCCCGAGATCTACCGCGCACTACTCGGCCGCAAGAGCGGGACCGTGCTGCTGCGCACGACCAGGGTGATGGTCGCGCAGATCCTCGCCGAGCGGCTGGAGCACCGGCTGGACATGCCGGAGGACGAGTTCACGACCACCGTGACCTTCTTGTCCTGGGGTGTCGTCGGCCTGCTCGGGGCGATCGCGGAGGGAACTCCACCGCTCTCGGCAGAGGAGGCGTACCACCGAGTGGTCGGCCTGATCGGTCCCGGATTGACCGATCGCGCGCGCGACTGAATCGGATCCCGCCGCCTTGATCAGCCACGACAAGACGAATCGGCCAGGGCGAGCGGCCCTGGGGACTACGCCGTCGCGGCGAGAACTCTGGTCAGCGGCTGACCAGTTCCAGCGCCTGTGTGGCGCTCATACTGCCCGCCGTGACGAGTTCGAGGTTGCCCAGCGCGGCTTCGTGTGCTTCCGGGGTGGCGGCGGCCACGCAATCGGCCACCGGGTGCACGATGAAGCCGAGGTCGGTGCCGTGCCGGGCGGTCTGCTCGACGGTGAGGTTGGTCGCGACGCCCGTGACGAAGAGGGTCTCGATGCCTTGGTCCGCCAGCCACTCCGGCAGCTTGCTGCCCGCGAGGCCGGACAGTTTCTGGTTGTCGAAGACTTCCGTCGGCTGCGCTGCCATCTCCGGAATGATCGCGGTGCCGGGCGAATCGGGCCGGAACTCGGTCTGCGCCGCGCCGACCGAGCGCATGAATCCGGTATTGCGTACCAGCTCACCCTCGCCGACCGGAATGGTGAACCGGGTGAAGATCACCGGGATTCGCGCCGCGAGCGCGGCGGCGTGGAAGTCCGCCGCCCGCGCCACCACACCGCTCGCCGCCACGGGCGCGGCCAGCATGGGACCGAAAAAGCCCTCGGGCCGAATGACATTCACCTGCCAGTGCAACGCCAGCACGGCGGCGCGGATGCGTCGGATCGCCATGCGACGACCTTACGCATCCACGCCCGCGCGCATCGTCCGATTCACGTGAAACGAACGCACCCGACGTTCAGGACGAATAGTCCTTGCGCAATTGCACTTTCACCACCTTGCCGCTGGCGTTGCGCGGCAGCTCGGACACCAGCACCAGATCCTTGGGATGCTTGTAACGGGCCAGGTTCTCGTTGAGGAACGGTTCCAGCTCGGCGAGGGTCAGCTCGTCGTCCGGATTGTGCAGCGCGACCACCGCGACCGGCACTTCACCCCACTTCTCGTGCGCGCGGCCCAGCACCGCCGCCTCCCGGATCTTCGGGTGCGCGAACAGGACGTTCTCCACCTCAGCGCAGTAGATGTTCTCGCCACCGGAGATGATCATGTCCTTCTTGCGGTCCACTACGTAGACGAATCCCTCTTCGTCCTGACGGACCAGATCGCCGGAGTGGAACCAGCCGCCCGCGAACGCCTCGGCGGTCGCCTCCGGCTTGTTCCAGTAGCCCTGCATGAGAGTCGGCCCGCGGTAGACGATCTCACCCACCTCGCCGGGGGCGACGTCGTTCATCTCGTCGTCGACGATGCGCGCCTGGATGGTCGGGATGGGCTTGCCGACCGAGCCGAGCTTGCGGATCGCGTCCTTGCCCTCCAGCACACAGGTGATCGGCGACATCTCCGTCTGCCCGAACACCGCGACGTTGAACGCGTTCGGGAAGCAGTCGGCCATCGCGCGCAGCACCGTGTCCGAGGCGGGCGCGGCGCCCCAGCTGAGTACCTCCAGCGCGAGCTTGCGGTCCTTCACGGTCGGATGGTCGCAGACCAGCTGCCACTGCGCGGGCACGCAGAAGGCGGTGGTGGCCTGCTCCTGCTCGAGCGCGTCCAAGAACTCACCCGCGTCGAAGGCACCCAGCGGGTGCAGCACCGTCTTCGAACCGAGCAGAAAAGCCGGGGCGAGACTGCCGAGTCCGGCGATGTGGAACAGCGGCGAGGTGCACAACCCGATCGACTCCGGTTGCATCGCCAGCGCCCGGATACAGGTCAGCGCCTGGGCGTTCATATTCGCGTAGGTCAGCACCGCGCCTTTCGGGCTGCCGGTGGTGCCCGAGGTGTACATGATGAGACTGGGCGTGTCCTCGGGAATGTCCAGCGGGAGGTGCGGCTCACCCGGTTCGGCGAGCAGGTCGTCGAAACCGACCACGCCGTCGCCGGAAGCGCCGCCGATCACCACGCAGGTCTCCAGCGCGGGCGCCTGCGCCCGCACCGCGGTGGCCAGCGGCTGCAGCACGGTGTCGGTGACGACCGCCTTGGCTCCGCTGTCGCTGACGATGTAGGCGACCTCCGGCGGCGTGAGCCGGAAGTTCACCGGGACCGCGACCGCGCCCAGCGCGTTGATGCCGAACACTGCCTCGAGGTACTCCGGGTAGTTCAGCGCCAGGATCAGCACCCGGTCGCCGAACCCGACACCCCGGCGCGCCAATCCGTCGGCGAACTTCAGCGACCGCTCGTGCAACTGCCGCCAGGTGGTGTCCACGCCGCGGAACCGCACCGCGACCGCGTCCGGGCGCATCTGCGCGTGCACGGCGACCTGGTTGTTCCAGTGGTTACGCCGCGACCTGATCGGCTCGTCGAGCACTACTGCCCCGGTGGTCATTGCCACGAACTCCTCTCGGACCGCCATCGGCCCGCCGGGATGTCCGACGGCGGCGACGGGCTGAATCGCGTGCAGAATAACAACTAACATAATCGCGCGGCAAGAGATTGCCGTATGAATCCCGGTTAATCAGCCCGTCCCGGTGATCCACTTCGAATTCGAGCTTTCTAGCAGGCCATTTGATCTCGCATGGAGGGGAGGCGCAGCGGAAACCGACCCGGAGAAGATCATCGAACATGCGAACCTCGGCTCACTTATAAGTTGAATACTCGGTGATTCCCGTGTCACCATCGACCGCAACGGGCGAACCGGCACGCCCGCGCGAGATACAGGAGAAGCGCAATGCTGCGGACCAGGTTCACCGAGAAGTTCGGGGTGCGACACCCGATCGTGCAGGGCGGCATGATGTGGGTCGGGCGGGCCGAGCTCGTCGCGGCCGTCGCCAACGCGGGCGGGCTCGGCTTCATCACCGCCCTGACCCAGCCGACCCCGGACGACCTGCGCCGCGAGATCGCGCGCACCAGGGAACTGACCGACAAGCCCTTCGGCGTGAACGTCACCATTTTGCCGTCGATCAACCCGCCGCCGTACGCGGAGTACGTGCGGGCGATCATCGACAGCGGCGTCGGGATCGTCGAGACGGCGGGTAGCAACCCGGAGCCGTTCCTGCCGTACTACAAGGACGCGGGCATCAAGGTGCTGCACAAGTGCACCAGCGTGCGGCACGCGCTGAAGGCGGAGCGGATCGGCGTGGACGGAGTGAGCATCGACGGTTTCGAATGCGCGGGCCATCCCGGTGAGGACGACGTCCCCGGCCTCGTCCTCATCCCGGCCGCCGCCCGCGAGCTGAGCATTCCGATGATCGCCTCCGGCGGGATCGCCGACGCCCGCGGGCTGGTCGCCGCGCTCGCCCTAGGCGCGGACGGCGTCAACATGGGCACCCGATTCCTGTGCACCCAGGAGTCCTCGATCGATCAGAAGGTCAAGGAGAAGATCGTCGCGAATTCCGAGCGCGACACCCAGCTCATCTTCCGCACCATGCGCAACACGGCGCGTGTCGCGGACAACGAGGTCAGCCGCAAGGTCGTCGAGATCGAGAAGGCCGGCGGGACCTTCGACGACGTGCGGGATCTGGTCGCGGGAGCGCGCGGCCGTCGAGTGTTCGACGAGGGCGACTTGGACGCGGGCATCTGGTCGGTCGGCCTGTGCCAGGGCTTGATCCACGACATCCCGACCTGCGCCGAGCTGATCGGCCGGATGGTCACCGAGGCCGAGCAGCTGATCACAGCCCGCCTCGCCGAAACCGTCGTGGTGAGCTGAGACTCATTTCGCCGCGCGGGCGGTGACGGCTGCGTAGTCGTGGCTCGCGACCAGTTCGATGCCGTCGGGCAGCGCGTGTAAGCGGTGGATGGTGGTGAAGGCGGCATCCCGGTCGGCGTCGAACAGCTTGCCCGGCATCGGCGCCTTCTCCCGCAGCAGATCTACCTGCAGCTTGCTCCAGACGGCGTCGCCCGCGAACAGCACGCGGGTGCCGTCGTCCACCGCCAGCAACACGCCGATGCTGCCGGGCGTATGGCCCGCGAGATCGACCAGCAGCACCGAACCGTCGCCGAAGAGGTCTTTGCTGCGCGGGAACGTCAGCACCGGCGGTCCGTCCAGCTCGAAGCGGTCGAAGGCGCGGCCCCGCAGGGGGCCGCGCGCCACACCGGCCGGTGCGTGCGGGCCGCCCATCGCCCAGTCGTACTCGGCCGCGGGTAACCGCACCTCGACCGAGGCGGGCAATTCCAGCAGGCCCGAGACGTGATCCCAGTGCAGGTGAGTCGGCACCACGAAATCTATGTCGGCACCCGCGATGCCGTGCGCGGCGAGCGCGTCGGACAGACCGAGCACCGGCTTGTCCGGCGCCACGAGCAGCGGAATCGGGAACGGCAGTTCGGGCAGCACGCGCTCGTGCACGCCCGCGCACAAGGCGGGATCGACCAGGAAACGCGCCTTCGGATGCTCGACCAGGAACGCCGCCATCGACAGCCGCATCTCCCGCAGGCTGCGCACGCCCTCGGCCACGATGGTGGTTGGCGCGGACATGGTGGCCTGGGTCAGCACGGTGAGCCGGACCGTGGCGCTCGCTGCGGGCAGCGGCCGTACCTCGAGGCCTGCCAGCAGCGCGGTGTCGGGGCGGCGGGGCCGTAGCAACCGGCCCGGCGTGGCCGCCAGCGCGGCGCAGCAGCGCAGCAGGATGGGCAGAGTCGGAGTGCGCTCGGCACGGGTGGCGGCACCGCTGTCCGGTTCGGTCACGATGCCACGGTATGTGATCGCCGCCGGTTCGCGAAAGAGGCGGGCTGGCAGCGCAAACGCGACCTTGCCCCGGACGATTTCTCCGGCATAATCGCGTGGGTACCGTTCTTACGTTGGTAACAGCAGCCGGGAGACGGGGAGGGAGAACGCGATGCGGCCCAGTCTTCCCGACGGGCACAGGCGTGCGCAGGAGAACGACGGTCCGCTCGGCTACCACCGACGCACCGCGCTCACTTCCGCCGCCGTCCTTGCTGTCGCGGATCTACTAGGCGTCGACGCCGCCACGGTGTCGACCAGCTCGCCCTTCACCGATCTCGGCCTCGGTTCCACCCAGCTTGCGAGGCTGACCGCCCATCTCGAAGACGCTATGGGAGTCGAGGTTCCGCTGACCGCGATCTACGACCATCCGGACATCGAACAGCTTGTCGAGTATCTCGCGATGCGATGAGCAGCGCGCCTACTGATTCCGCAGGCTCGCATCCTCCCGTCTCCATCATCGGCATCGGCTGCCGATTGCCCGGAGCGGCGAGCGTAGCCGAGTTCTGGCAGCTGTTGGTAGAGGGCCGCGACGCCACGTCCACCCCGCCCGCAGGACGGCTGGGCTCCCGGCGCGGCGGGTACCTCGACGACGTCGAGTCCTTCGACAACGACTGGTTCGCCATCTCCGAGCGCGAGGCCGCGGTCATGGATCCGCAGCAGCGGCTCGCGCTGGAAGTCGCCGTCGAGGCGCTCGACGACGCCGGGATCGGTTATCGCGCCCGCGGTTCCGGCGCCGCCGTCGTGTTCGGCGCGTCAGGATACGACCACGGCATCGCGGTGCTCGGCCGGGCCGGCCACGACGCCCCCTACGCGGTGACCGGTTCCGCGCTCAGCATCATCGCCAACCGGCTGTCCTACGTGCTCGATCTGCGCGGTCCGAGCCTGGTGCTCGACAGCGCCTGCTCGTCCTCGCTCGCCGCGGTGGACCTCGCGGTGCGTCTGCTCGCCGACGGCACGGTGCCGTTCGCCATCGTGGGCGGGGTCAATCTCGTATTGCTGGAACATACGACGAACTACCTGGCCGAGGGGGGTTTCCTGTCGCCAGGCGGACGCACGACGCCGTTCGACGCCACGGCGGACGGCTACACCCGCGGCGACGGCTGCGCCGTGGTGGTCCTGCAGCGCAGCGCGGACGCGATGCGCGAAGGCAACCGGGTGTACGCAGAGATCATCGGCGCCGCCGTCGGGTCGGACGGGCGCTCGAACGGCCTGTACGCCCCGAACGGCCGCGCCCAGCAGGAGACGGTGCGCGCGGCGTGGTCGAGGGCCGGACGCCCGCCCAGCAGTGCTGGCTACATCGAATGCCACGGCACCGGCACGCCGTTGGGCGACGCGGTGGAAGTCGGCGCGCTCGCGGCCGCGCTCGGCGGTGGCGCGGACGATCCGATCTGGATCGGTTCGGTGAAGTCCAATATCGGACATCTGGAGGCCGCCGCGGGCGTCACCGGGATGGTGAAGACCGCGCTGTCCATCCACCACGGCGTGATCGCGCCGACGATCAACGTCCACGTCGAGCATCCCCTGCTGCATTTGGCCGAACGCGGGCTGCGCGTGCCGACCGAGCCGGTCGACTGGAGCCGCGTGACCGCGCCGCAGCGCGTGGCGGGTGTCAGTTCCTTCGGGTTCGGCGGCACGATCGCACACATCGTCCTGCGGGGCGTTACGCCCGCCGTGCCCGAGCGCGACGAACACTTCCCGCTGCTGCTGCCGCTCACGGGCCGCGACGACGAGGAATTGCGCGAGCGCGCACTGCGGCTGGCCGATGAACTGGACACGGTGCGGCCACCGCTGCGTGCCCCGGCATCCGCCACGGCGCGGCTGCTTCCCGAGTCGGCCCGGGCCGCGGTCCTCGCGCACGATCACGGTGACGTGGTGCACCGGCTGCGCGCCTTCGCCCACGGCGACACCGACGCGGCGCTCGGCCCCGTGGCGAACCGCCGCCGCGGCGGCCTGCTGTTCCTGTTCTCCGGACAGGGCGGTCAACATCCGCAAATGGGCCGCGCGCTGGCGGCTCGGTACCCGGTCTTCGCCGCCGCGCTCGCCGAGACGACCGAAGCGATCGTGGTGGCGGGCGGTCCACGGATCTGGACGCCGCGCCACGGTTTCACCTCCGCGGGGGACGCGCAAGCCACCGATCTGGTGCAACCGGCGTTGTTCGCGTTCCAGGTGGCGCTGGTGAAGCTGTTGGCGGCATGGGGGATTCGTCCCGACGCCGTGGCCGGACACAGTTTGGGGGAGATCGCGGCGGCGGCGGTGAGCGGCGCGCTCTCGCTCACGGACGCGGCCCGCGTGGTGGTGCTGCGCAGCGCGACCCTCGCGCATCTGGACGGACGCGGCGCGATGGCGGTGCTGGAGGCGGACCCGGACGAAGCGGCGAAACTCGTGGAACCGATGCGCGCGGAGGTGGCGATCGCCGCCGTCAACGGCCCACGGTCGGTGGTCGTATCCGGCACCCCCCGGTATGTCGACACGCTGGTGCGCCGGGCCACGCGCCGGAACATGTTCGCGCGCAAGCTCGCCGTCGACTTCGCCGCGCACAGCCCTCAGGTCGCCACCGTGCTCGCGCCCTTCGTCACGGCGTTGACCGAAATCACCCCGCTGGCGCCGCGCGTGCCGGTGTACTCCACCGCCCGGCGCGGCGCGAAGCTCACCACCGCGGCCATGGACCGCGATTATTGGGCCGAGAATGCGGCGGGCACAGTGGAATTGGCGGCCGCCATGGAGCGCGCGGCCGAAGACGGGATCTCGACCGTGGTCGAAATCGGCCCGCACCCCGTGTTGCTCTCGGCGGTGCGGGAGTATCCGGACTTCCGCGACGGCGCGCATTCGGTAGCCCTGCGCGATGACGAGGCGAGCGGCTTTCTCACGGGTTTGGCGTGGTTGTACCTGGAGGGGCGGCCGGTCGACTGGTCGGCGCTGGGCCCGTTCGCCGCGCCCGCACCGCGGCAGTGGCGCAAGCGTGAGTTCCCGCTGCTGGTGGCTGGGCCCGCGAGCGCGCACGTACCGGAATCCGCTTTCGCCGCCGAAGATCTCGCCCATCACGTGATACACGGCGACAGCGCCGTCCCCGCCGTCTTCTGGCTGCGGAGGCTGCTGCACCTGGCTCGGGACACCTCCGCGACGGCCACCTTGGCCGATTTCGCCGTGCACGAGCGGACCGATCCGAGCGCACTGCCCGAGGTGGTCTATCGCGGCCCGGGTGTGGAGCAAAGCGTGCGGGCGGAGGTCACGGGCACCGGGACGCTGGCTTCGGCCCGGCCCGCCGGTGACCCCACACCCGCGGATATCGTCGCATGGATGCGGGTGGTCGACGCAAACCGAGCCGCCCGGCACCAGATGCGGGTCATCACCACCGGCGCCTTCTACCAGGAATTGCGCCGCAGGCGGCTGGAGTACGGTCCCCGGTTCCGTGCGCTGCGCGGCATCGCCGTGGGCACCGGACGGGCACTGGGCCTGTTCGACGCCGCGGAATTGCATCGCACCGCAACGCTGGACGGCTGCCTGCAAGTGCTCGCCGCGGCGGTATTCGACGACTTGCCCACGCCTTCGATTCCGCTGCCGATCGGCATGGACTCGGCCTGGTTGTCGCACGAGCCGAACCGCCACGTGCTCGAGGTGCACGCGCTGATCCGGGAGCGCAGCGACACCGGGCTGGTCGGTGATGTCATCGCGACCGATCAGCACGGCGTGCCCTGTCTCGCCTTCTCCGGTGTGCACATCCGCTACGCCGAACCCGGCGCCGAGGAGGAGCGCGGCGCACTTCGCTCGGCACGTGCCGAGTACGACAACCAGACCGCGCCATTCCGACAGGAGGCTTGGGAGCCGCGGGATCCCGAATCGCTCGGGCTCGGCGACGCGCCCGGGGCCGGAACCCTCGTACGCCGTGCGGTGGTGGTCGGCGCCTCCGACCTCGCGGTGCGGCTCGCCCGCGCACTGGACGCCGAGGTGCCGACCGAACGGATCGCACGGGAACCGGACGACGCGAGCCCCATCGTCACCGCAGTGCTGACCGGTCGCGGCGGCGGCCACGCCGTAGCGGTGGTCTGGCCCGCCGACTCCGGCGCACGCGACGGCGACAGCGCCGCCGCGACCAGTCGGGTCCTGGAACTGCTGCAACTGCTCTCGGCCCATGACGCCACCGCGTCCGTGACGGTCTTCCTGCCCCTGGAGACGGCCCGATCACACTCGCGGCCCGACGAGCCCGGTACGCAGACCTCGGTCGAGGCTGGGGCGATCGCGGGGCTGGTGCGCTCGCTCCAGCTCGAGACGGGCCGTACGGTGCGGCTGGTCTGGACCGATCCCGGCGTCGGGAACTTGCCGCTACTCACCCGGCTGGTGGCGGATACCGACAGGAGGATCCCCGGCGAGCTGCGCCTGTGGTCGGGCGACATAGCCGTCCGGCGCTTCATACCCGCGCGAGCGCGAGCCTTGCCGGTCGCGGGCATCGACGCGGGCGGGACCTACGTCGTCACCGGCGGGCTCGGCGTCCTCGGCTCGGTCGCCGTGCGCTGGTTGCTCGACGCGGGCGCACGAGACGTGGTGGTGCTGACCCGTGCCCCCCGCCCGGTGCCCGCGCTGCTCGACGGCTTGGAGGACCGCATCGTCGTGGTGCGCTGCGACGCCGCCGACCGGGACGATCTGGCCAACGCGCTCAGCGATATCCGAGCGTCCGACTCGGCGATCCGCGGGGTCGTGCACGCGGCGGGCGTGCTCGAGGACGCCGCGTTCGACGCCGTCACCGCGGGTCAGCTGGCCAGGATGTTCCTGCCCAAGCCCACCGCCGCGGGCAACCTGATCGAGCTCACCGCGACCGACGCCACCGACTTCGTCCTGTTGTTCTCCTCCGCCACCGGCGCGCTGGGAGCGCCGGGGCAGGCGGCCTACGCCGCCGCCAACGCGGCGATGGACGCTCTGGCACACCGTCACCCGGGCAGACGGATTCTCAGCATCGGCTGGGGACTGTGGGATTCCGGCCTCGCCGCGGCGGCAGGCGGGGCGAGCCACCTGCGGCGAGCGGGCGTCGGGGCGATCGACCTGCGGCGCGGAAGCGCCGTGCTGGCCCAGGTCTTGCGCTATGACGGACCCTATCTGCTCGCGCTGAATCACACCCCGACCACCGACACCTCACCAGTAGCTCTGCGCTTGACGGATCTGCTCGACTCGAGTCCCGCTTCACCCCGGGACAACGCGTCCGCCCGCACGCCCGCGCCACCGGAGCCCGCCGAACCGCTGACCACGACCATCCGCCGCGTCCTGGCGAGCACGCTCGATCTGCCCGCCGAGCACATCGACCCGGCGGCCGACTTCAACGACCTGGGGCTGACCTCACTGCTCGCGATCGAGATGCGACGGAACCTGGAAACCCGGTTGCGCGTCCGGATCGCCACCGCCGAGTTGTTCAAGCACCCGACCATCACCGCCCTCGGCGCCGCCCTGCTGGAGCGGGTCACCGCGAACACCGGCGACACATCGTGACCGGCGACCGGAGCACCGGGAATGGTCTCGCGACTTCGGTAGCCAGATGGGCGGCCACCAGGCCGGATGAACCCGCCTTCACCGAACTGCGCTTCCAGGCGCGGGAACGCGTGCCGGTCACGCTGACCTATTCCGGACTGCATGCCGCGGCCGGCGCGCTGGCCGCTCGGCTGCGGCAGGAGAGCGCGCCAGGTGATCGCGTGGCCATCCTCTGCGCCCACGGAATCGACTACGCGGTGGCATTTCTCGCCTGTCTGTACAGCAACAGGGTCGCGGTGCCGCTGTTCCCGGCCGCGGGCGCGCGCAACCGAGACCGCCTGCAGGCCGTCCTGGCCGATGCCCGTCCCACGATCGGCCTGCTCTCGGCCCACGACGAGATCACCGCACCGATCCTCGGACCGGCATTGGGTCGCGTGGTCGCTCTGCCGCCGGAACTGTCCGGACCCGAACGGGAACCGACGGAGCAAGTCGCCTCGACCGTGGATCCTGTGCCGATGGCGGCGAGTACCGCTGACGCGATTGCGCGGCACGCGGGGTCGCTGCGAACACGTTCGGCCGCACCGGACACCCGGGCGGTCGGGTGGGTGACGGATCCGGCGGCGGTCGCACCCATCATTGATCCGGTTTGCGACGAGCTGGCGTACCTGCAGTACACCTCCGGATCGACCAAGTCGCCCGCCGGCGTCCAGGTCACACACGAGAACCTCGCCACGGCCTTGACGCAGCTCGGGCACGCCGTGTCGACCGCGGCCGATCGGCCCGTCGTAACCTGGCTGCCGTTCTTTCACGACATGGGTTTGATCCTCGGCCTGGCACTGCCGCTGTCGTTGGGCGTGCACGGCATCACACTGGCGCCCGTGGAGTTCGTCAAGCGCCCCGTCCGCTGGCTGCGCGCGATCGCCGACTACCGCGCCGGCACCACGGGATGCCCCAATTTCGGTCTGCAGCTGGCGATTTCGGGCACCACGCCCGCGGAACGGGCCGGGCTGGATCTGTCCGGCCTGGACCTCCTGCTCAACGGCTCCGAGCCCGTCCGCGCCGACGCGCTCGACGAATTCACCGAGACCTTCGGCCCCTACGGCTTCCGCCATCACGCGCACACCCCGGGCTTCGGCTTGGCCGAGGCCACCCTCACGGTCACGGTCTGCGGCCAGAACGAGGTCCCGGTGTGGCACCGCTTCGACCGTGCCGCACTGGCCGAAGGTCGCGCGGTCGTGCTGGCCGATGCCGCGCCGGGAACCCAGGAGGGTGTGCCGTTGGTCGGATGCGGCGCACCGGTGGGTCAGGAACTGCGGATCGTCGACCCGGTGGCGGGGACAGTGCTGCCCGCGGGCCGGGTCGGTGAGATCTGGGTGTCCGGAAGCAATGTGTGCGCCGGGTATTTCGGCAGGCCGGATGCCACCGACGAAGTCTTCGGCGCCACGCTGCCGGGAAGCGTTGCGCGCTGGCTGCGCACCGGCGATCTGGGGTTCCAGCACGAGGGACAGCTCTACATCGCCGGCCGCCGCAAGGACGTCATCGTGGTCGACGGACGCAATCACTATCCCGCCGACATCGAGGCGACGGTGCAGGCGTGTGCGGCGGAGATCAGGCCGGGTCATGTGACGGCGTTCGGTCACGACGACGGGCTGCGCGAAGACCTGGTCGTGGTCGCCGAACTGGTCACGGCGAGCGGCGGCGAGCCCATCGAACTGTTCACATTGGCCCGGCGCATCCGCACCGCGATCGCGTCCACCCATGAGGTGATGCCCGGTGCGGTACTGCTCGTCGAGCCGGGACGGATTCCCAAGACCAGCAGCGGGAAGCTCCGCCGCGGCGAGTGCAGAGCCCGTTATCTGGCGGGTCACCTGAGTCCGGTGGCGATGATCTGAAGAACGCGCTCTCGCGGGCTTTCGTTCAGTGCTCGGGTCGGCCCATGAGGCGATCGGTCTCGCGACGCTCCCGCTTGGTGGGGCGCCCCGCGCCGCGGTCGCGTCGGGGCATGCTCGCCACTATTTCCCGCGGCGGAGGCGGTGGACTTCGATCGATCAGGCATTGGGCGGCGATGGGTGCGCCGACGCGCTTGGTGACGATCCGCTCCACGACCACAATGCGCTCGATACCGCTGATCCGGATGCGTACCTCGTCACCAGGGCGCACGGGCTGCGCGGGCTTGGCCGTCGCGCCGTTTACCCGGACGTGCCCGCCGCGACAAGCCTCCGCGGCGGCGGATCTGGTTTTGAACAGACGCACCGCCCAGGTCCACGAATCGACGCGGGCCTGGGTCGCGCTGCTCTGGATGCCGGATTCGGCGCGGGCCACTCGTCAGACGATACGGCGTGCGGTGACCACCATGTCAGGGCGCAGCGGCGTGTAGGACACCGGCGTACCCGACTGCACCGCATTCAGCAGTTTGTTGTCGCCGGCGTAGATGCCTGCGTGACCGCCGCCGTTGGTGATGACGATGTCGCCCGGCTGCAGTTCGTGGTAAGCGACCGGAGCGCCCACGTGCGACTGCTCGAAGCTGGTGCGGGGCAGTTCGACGCCCGCCTGGCGGAACGCCCACTGGACGAGGCCGGAGCAGTCGAAGGCGCGGGGCCCAGCTGCGCCCCAGGAGTACTGGGCGCCGACCTTGGTCTTCGCGGCATCGAGGGCGATCTCACCCGCGGTGTTGCTCTGCTGCTGGCCGAACAGGCCCGGGAGCATCGGTGCGAAGTTGGGAGCCTGGGGAGCGACTTCCTGCGGCGTCTGGGGGGCGGCGGGAACAGCCGCGAGTGCCTGCTGGATCTGCTGATTGAGCTGCTGAACCGGCTGTTCCCATTCCTGCGGAACGTCGAAGTTGCCGACACCGGGAACGTTGATGGTTGCGGCCATGGCCGGAATCGCAGGCATGGCGCCGGTCGCGGCCACCGCACCCATGACAATCGCACCCTTGACGGAATTCGGTACCCGAGAATCCCGCTGCAAGCTGTGTTTACCCACCGAGCTACGTCTCCGATCTTGCTGCTCTTCCGCCGACCGGGTTAGCTGACGGGTTCGGACCGGGAGAACGGCCCTACCTGGCGGCCGAAAGTGGCCGCAAGGATTCACCCCAGACGAACCTGTGGGTCCCCGGCACGACAGCCGAGACCGGTTGGCCCCGACAGCCGTTAAGGCGGTAACTAGTGGCGCCGTTTCTCTTACGAAGCGACTGGTTCCACTAAGTCACGAGAAGATTACGGTGCAGACGCGTTGTTGTCCAGCGCACAGAGCTGCATCTTTTCCATAGCTGCCGCGCCCGCGGCGCACGGGACGAAAGCAGTGGTCTGTGGTCCGGTCACGATTCGATCTCACTCGGGCGTCGACAGGTCACCGACGGACAACGCATCCGCTATGCCAGCACCGCGCTCAAGCCTGCGTTCCGTGCACCGCGCGCTCGAGCTCATCGATCCTGCGGCGCGCCTCGGCCAGTTCGACCTCGAGTCCGCCGAGCGCCATGACCAGCGGGCCGACCGCGAGATCGGCGACCAGTTGGGGATCGTCGTAGCCGCGTTCGATCGCGATGAGGATGTTGGACCGGATGCGCTGGGCCACCGTGGCGCCCACGGGGACATTCCAGGATCTCACCACTTCAGCGAGGCCGACGGGAGCCGGTTCGTCGGACATGCCCCTCCGTTCCCGCGCGCCGTGCGCGCGACCATTCTGGCGAACCGCCACCAGCCTAGAGAACCCACGGCGAGAGCAATAGTGCGATACCGGCCGCTAGGGCTCTCTAGGACACACCGTAGATGTGCCCAGACTATCCGGACGAAACGCGCTACGGTGTCGGGGCATGGACCCCGTGCGGAATCCGTATGCCCCTGGAGCGGGACAGCGCCCACCCGAATTGGCCGGGCGCGACAAGCAACTCACGGCTTTCGACATCGTGCTCGAACGCGTCGCGCGCGGTCGCCCGGAACGCAGCGTCGTGCTCACCGGTCTGCGCGGAGTCGGAAAGACTGTGCTGCTCAACCAACTTCGCTCCGCCGCGATATCGCGCGGCTGGGGCACCGGCAAAATCGAAGCGCGGCCGGACCAGGAACTGCGCCGCCCGCTGTCCTCGGCGCTGCACATGGCCGCACGGGCGATCGCCACCTCGCACCGCAATCCGGAGCGGGTGGACGATTTCCTCGGCATTCTCAAGGCTTTCGCGTTGCGGGCAACCGCGGAGAAGGGCATGCGGGAACGCTGGCAACCCGGTATCGACGTGCCCGCGGTGAGCGGCCGGGCCGATTCCGGCGACATCGAGATCGATCTGGTGGAACTGCTGGTCGAGGCGGCGGCGCTGGCCGGTGACATCGGCGTCGGCATCGCGATCTTCATCGATGAGATGCAGGATCTCGGACCCGCCGACATCTCCGCCATCTGCGGCGCCTGCCACGAACTGAGCCAGGACGCCGCCCCGCTGATCGTGGTCGGGGCGGGGCTGCCGCATCTGCCCGCCGTGCTGTCCGCCTCGAAGAGCTACTCGGAGCGGCTGTTCAGCTATCACCGCATCGACCGTTTGGACCGGGAATCCGCCGACCAAGCGCTGATCGCGCCCGCCCAGCGCGAAGACGTGAAGTTCACCGACGCCGCGCTGGACGCGCTGTATCGCAAAGCCGATGGTTACCCATATTTCGTGCAGGCGTACGGCAAAGCCACATGGGATCAAGCGCCGGAGAGCCCGATAACCGCCGAGGACGTCGAGGTGGCCTCGCCTGCCGCCGAGGAGGAGTTGGCGGTCGGGTTCTTCGGTTCCCGCTACGAGCGGGCAACGCCCGCGGAACGCGAATACATGCGCGCCATGGCCGATCTGTCCGGCGACGACGGCCCGGTCGCGACCGCGGCGGTGGCCAACGAACTCGGCCGCAAACCGGCTTCCCTCTCGCCCGCGCGCGACGGCTTGATCAAGAAGGGCCTCATCTACTCCGCCGAGCGCGGAACCATCGGCTTCACCGTGCCGCACTTCGGCCGCTATCTACGCTCGGTGTGAGCCTGCCCGACCCTCGTCCGGGGCTGGTCGCTGTCCATTTGCTCATCTAACAAGATCAATAGATATTCGTAGATTTATGTCGACCAGCAGGCCTACCGATGGGTAACAAACACTCCTACACTCGGATGTGATCCTGATCACGTCCGAGGGAGGACATCATGGCGAAAGCCGCGAAAGTCGACGCCACCGAAGAACAGGCCCGCGCACTGGTCGAGGAGTCCCGGGAAACGAGCTGGGTCAAGCCGTCATTCGCCAAGGAGATGTTCCTGGGACGGTTCCGTCTGGACCTCATCCACCCGTATCCGCAACCCAGCCCCGAGGATGCCGAACGAACCGATGCGTTCCTGGCCCGGCTGCGGACGTTGTGCGAGTCCATGGACGGAGCGGTCATCGAGGCGGAGGGACGGATTCCGGACGAGTACGTCAAAGGCTTGGCCGAACTCGGCTGCTTCGGCCTGAAGATCCCGCAATCGTATGGCGGTCAAGGCCTTTCCCAGTTGGGCTACAACCGAGCTCTGATGCTGGTCGGTTCGACGCACCCGAGCCTCGGCGTCCTGCTCTCGGCGCACCAGTCCATCGGGGTGCCCGAACCGCTCAAGCTGGCCGGCACCCCGGAGCAGAAAGCCGAGTTCCTGCCCCGCTGCGCGGCCGGAGCGGTCAGCGCGTTCCTGCTCACCGAGCCCGATGTCGGCTCCGACCCGGCCAGAATGGCCAGTACCGCGACGCCCACCGAGGACGGCGAGGCCTACGTGCTCAACGGCGTGAAGCTGTGGACCACCAACGGCGTGGTCGCCGAACTGCTGGTGGTGATGGCGCGCGTACCCAAGAGCGAGGGGCACCGCGGCGGCATCTCGGCGTTCGTGGTCGAGGCCGACTCGCCGGGCATCACGGTGGAGCGGCGCAACTCCTTCATGGGCTTGCGCGGCATCGAGAACGGCCTGACCCGGATGCACGACGTCCGGGTGCCCAAGCGCAATCTGATCGGGCGTGAGGGCGACGGTCTCAAGATCGCGCTGACCACACTGAACGCGGGCAGACTCGCCATACCCGCGCTGTGCACCGCCGCCGCCAAGTGGTCGCTGAAGATCGCGCGGGAGTGGAGCACCCAGCGCGTGCAGTGGGGCAGGCCCGTCGGGGAGCACGCCGCCGTCGGCCAGAAGATCGCGTTCATCGCGGCCACCACGTTCGCGCTGGAAGCCGCGCTCGACCTTTCGGCCACCATGGCCGACGAGGGACGCAACGACATCCGGATCGAGGCGGCGCTGGCGAAGTTGTGGGCCAGCGAGATGAGCTGTCAGATCGCCGACGAACTCGTGCAGATTCGCGGCGGCCGCGGTTACGAGACGGCGGCCTCGCTCGCCGCACGGGGAGAGCGGGCCGTCCCCGCCGAGCAGTTGGTGCGCGATCTGCGCATCAACCGCATCTTCGAAGGCTCCAGCGAGATCATGCGGCTGCTGATCGCGCGGGAGATGGCCGACGCCCACATGGCGGCCGCGGGTGCGCTGGTCGACCGCAAGGCCGAGTTCAAAGACAAGGCGAAGGCGGCGGTCGGCGCGACGGGTTTCTACGCCAAGTGGTTTCCGCAGCTGGCGGTCGGGGCGGGTACGGTGCCCGCGGCGTACACCGAGTTCGGTGTGCTGGCACGGCACCTGCGGTTCGTCGAGCGTAGTGCGCGCAAACAGGCGAGGTCGCTGATGTACGCGATGGGCCGCTGGCAGGCCGGCCTGGAGTACCGGCAGAACTTCCTCGGCCGGATCGTCGACATCGGAGCCGAACTGTTCGCCATGTCGGCGGCCTGCGGTCGCGCCCAGGCATTACTCGCGGCGGGCGCGCCGGAGGGCAAGGCGGCCGAGGAACTGGCGGACACCTTCTGCAGGCAGTCGCGACTGCGCGTGCGCAAACTCTTCGACGCGCTGTGGGACAACACCGACGACGACGACCGCACCCTCACCCGCGGCGTGCTCGACGGCCGTTACGACTGGCTGGAGGACGGCGTGCTCGACCCGAGCGAGGGGACCGGGCCGTGGATCGCGGAGTGGCAGATGGGTCCGTCGACCGAGGAGAACCTCTTGCGTCCGTTCCTGCCCTCTACGCGAACCCGCGCACAGGCCTGATCGAGGAGCGAGCCCGTCGTCGCACCCGGATGTTCGGCCCGGGTGCGGGACGGGCTGCTCGCTCACAAAAATATTCGCCATTCTTTAATTTTTCCTAGAGAGGCAAATATTGCCATCGCGGCACCTCATATATCCCGAAGCGGACAGAGCAATATCAGTGAATCTAGTTCTAGAGCTATCTGTGTCTAGATTTTCATACGCACACGGCGGCGAGCGCCCGATGGACTGGCAGCCTCGATTGGACAACGTGTGCATAACGGCAGGTGTGGGGCGCTAACGGCGCGGAAATCCAGTTCGACAACTGGGCAGGAAGTGCTTGACCAGGTACCTCGTCGAGGAGGGTGCCATGTCCACGACCATCGCCCGCCGCGCCGCCGATTACGACGGCCACCGAGTGACGGTGTCGGCCCAGGACGGTGTCCCCCTCGCGGTCCACGTCTTCGGCGCCGAGGCCGCCACCGCGACCGTCGTCTTCGTCCATGGTCACTGCTTGCGCGCGGAATCCTGGTCCTACCTGCGCGACCGGCTGCTCGGACAGTGGGGAGACGACACCAGGATGGTGTTCTACGACCACCGCGGCCACGGCGAATCCGGGGTGGCGCATCCCTCGACCTACACCATCGAGCAGCTGGGCCACGACCTGGACACCGTGTTGCGGACGGTCGCGCCGACCGGGCCGGTGATCCTGGTCGGCCACTCGATGGGCGCGATGGTCTTGCTCGCTTACGCCCGGCTCCACCCGGAGGCGATCGGCACGCGCATAGTCGGCGTGGGCCTGCTCGCGGCCGCGGCCAACGGGATCACCGAGGTGGGGCTGGCGCGCCTGCTGAACCGGCGAGCGGTGAACTCGCTGCTAGCGGCCGTCACCCGCGCACCGAGGGTCCTGCAGGCATCGAAGCTCCTGACCCGCCGCCTGTTCGCGCCGCTCATGCGCGAGGCCGACTTCGGCGCCAGAAAGGTGAACCCCCGGATCGCCGCACTTGCCACCGCGATGATGAACGACACGCCGCTGCTGACCATGGCGGGCTTCCTGCACTCGCTGATCACCTTCGACGAGACGGCTACCCTGCACCGGCTCGGCGCGATCCCCGCGCTGGTGCTGGCGGGCTCGACGGACATCATCTTCCCGTTCGCGCACTCGGTGGCACTGGCTTCCCAGCTGGCCGGTTCCGAGCTGGTGCGCCTGGAAGGCGCCGGGCACAGCGTGATGCTCGAGCGGGCCGAAGAGGTCGCGCTGTCCATCGCGGGACTCGTAGAACGCGCCTTCGCCGCGGCTCGCTCCTGCACCGAGTACGCCGCCACCGGCTGACCTTCGCCAACCCAGCGGCTATCAGCGAGTTCCGACCTTGCACGAGCCAGGAACGAATTCTTTCGGTACTGTGTTGTAGATCACGTTGTGTGGTGGGTCACACGACTCGGTGACGTGCGGTTCAAGGCAGACGGAAACCGCGCATCACAGCCCCGAGTTCGTATGTCCGCCAGTCAATACAGGAGGTATCGATGACACGCAGCGAATTCGCGGAACTACGCTACGCGGTCGGCCAGCTCCGGCAATCCGTCACCGCGCTGCGTACGCAGTACGGTGACGCCAGCACGGTGCGCCGGTTGGAGAACGACCTCGAGCGCCTCGTCATCGACGCCGACGAACTCGAGCAGTCACCGCCCCCGGAGGTGCACCGCCGCCCTCAGGACGTCATCTACGTGCCGGACAGCAAGTCCGACGAGGCCGCCTGGATGGGGGCGCAGGACGAAGGCCTCGGCTTCCACTCCCGGCCGCGGACGAAGTAACCGGGATGGGCGGCGGGGCCGCCCATCCGCGATGTGTTCGGGCCGGTGTCTGCCGTGACGGCGCACCGGCCGCTCCCTGAGGAACCCAGCGGCCGGACCGCCGGTATTCGCAGGCGCGCCGCCTGCGGTGATGCCTGGAAGCAGCCACGGTCTCCACAGGAGTCTGTACGCACCCGGCGACGTCGTCACGGTGGGCCGGACCGGCCGCACCCGATCGGATGTCCGAACTCGACCATCGCACCGTTCGCATCGAGCACGGCTCGAGTTTCATGGCGCCTGTGCCGCCGCCTCCGCTGAGCAGTTTTCTCCTGAGTTCGATCGAATACCGGTAAGCGAATCTCCTGCTATCGGCTATTTCGCACGCCGGCGCAGACCTGAGCCGCGCCACCGGAACCAAATCCGGCTGCGGCCCAGCCGTCAGGAAGCCCACCGGGACGAGCCCGAGTTCCGCTACCCCTTCACGCCGACCCCGAACCGAGCTTGCACCGTCGTCCCTGGTATCGGGCCGCGATCGCGCCCACTTCTCGTTCCTGGCGACTCGGCAAGCAGCTTCCGCGGGGCTGTTGGAATGGCAATCTACGGACCCCGCTTTCGTCCGATCAGACCTACTTCGAACTCGTTCCGCTCGGGCCGAGTTCGAAAAGTCCGGTTAGCTCCCTACCGGGCGCAAGCAATCAGGAGCCACCCCGAATGTGGCGCAAATCATACGGTTGACAGCGGGGCGGGTTTGTGGAGACCCCGCTCGATCAATAGCGGACGTGTCGTATGGTGCTCAGCATCACATTCGATTGCGGAGGTAACGATGACCACCCGCACACAAGATCAGCGAGGCATCCACCAGTGAGTGCCGCACCGACCGCCGCCCCGGAAGCGGGCACCGGCGTATTCAGCAGAACAAGGGCCCGAATCTCGGAACGCACGTTGCGCACCGACCGATGGTGGATCCCCCCACTGGTCACGGTGCTCGGACTAGGTGCGTTCCTTGTCTACGGTTTGATCAGATCGTATGTGCGCACGGCATATTGGGTTCCGGAATACCACTACCTGACGCCCTTCTACTCGCCGTGCCTGAGCACCTCCTGCGTGGAGGGTTCGAGTCATTTCGGGACGCCGTTCGGTGAGCTGCCCGCGATTCTGCCGCTCGGCTTCGTGGTGCTGCCCTTCCTGCTCGGCTTCCGCCTGACCTGCTACTACTACCGCAAGGCCTACTACCGGTCGGTGTGGTTCTCCCCGCCCGCCTGCGCGGTGGCCGAGCCGCACGCGAAGTACACCGGCGAGACCAGGCTGCCGCTGATCGTCCAGAACGCGCACCGCTACTTCTTCTATGTGGCCGTGCTGGTTTCGGTGATCAACACCTACGACGCCATCGCCGCTTTCCACGGCAAGTCCGGCGGTTTCGGTTTCGGTCTCGGCAATATCGTGCTGCTCGGCAACGTCATCCTGTTGTGGGGGTACACGCTGTCGTGCCACTCGTGCAGGCACATCGCGGGTGGACGGCTCAAGCACTTCTCCGCGCACCCGGTGCGCTACTGGTTCTGGACTCAGGTCTCCAAGCTGAACACCCGGCACATGACGCTGGCCTGGACCACCCTCGGCACGCTCGTGCTGACCGACTTCTACGTCATGTTGGTTGCCAGCAAGACGATTTCGGACCTGCGGTTCATCGACTGACCGCCTCACTGAGGAGTTTCTCTGCATGGCAGAAGTGGAACGGCACAAATACGACGTCGTCGTGATCGGAGCGGGCGGCGCCGGATTGCGAGCGGTCATCGAAGCCAGGGAGCACGGGCTGTCCGTCGCGGTGGTGTGCAAGTCACTGTTCGGCAAGGCCCACACCGTGATGGCCGAAGGCGGCTGTGCGGCGGCGATGGGCAACGTCAACGAGAAAGACAATTGGCAGGTCCATTTCCGGGACACGATGCGCGGCGGCAAGTTCCTGAACAACTGGCGCATGGCCGAATTGCATGCCCAGGAAGCGCCCGATCGGGTGTGGGAGCTGGAAACCTATGGGGCCCTGTTCGATCGGACTCCGGACGGTCGCATCAGCCAGCGCAATTTCGGTGGCCACACCTACCCGCGCCTCGCGCACGTCGGCGACCGGACCGGTCTCGAGATCATCCGCACCATGCAGCAGAAGATCGTCTCGCTGCAGCAGGAGGATTTCGCCGAGACGGGTGACTACGAAAAGCGCATCAAGGTGTTCGCCGAATGCACCATCACCGAACTGCTCAAGGACGGCGACCGCATCGCCGGCGCCTTCGGCTATTGGCGGGAATCCGGCCGCTTCATCTTGTTCGAGTCTCCCGCGGTGGTGCTGGCGACCGGCGGCATCGGCAAGTCGTACAAGGTGACCTCGAACTCCTGGGAGTACACCGGCGACGGGCACGCGCTGGCGCTGCGCGCGGGCGCGACCCTGATCAACATGGAGTTCCTCCAGTTCCACCCGACCGGCATGGTCTGGCCGCCCAGCGTGAAGGGAATCCTCGTCACCGAGGGCGTGCGCGGCGACGGCGGGGTGCTGAAGAACACCGAGGGCAAGCGGTTCATGTTCGACTACATTCCGCCGGTCTTCAAGGGCCAGTACGCCGAGACCGAGGAAGAGGCCGACCAGTGGCTGCGCGACAACGACTCCGCGCGCCGCACGCCGGATCTGCTGCCGCGTGACGAGGTCGCGCGCGCCATCAACGAAGAGGTCAAGGCCGGGCGCGGCACCGAGCACGGCGGCGTGTTCCTCGACATCGCCTCCCGCATGCCCGCCGAGGAGATCGTGCGGCGGCTTCCCTCGATGCACCATCAGTTCAAAGAGCTCGCGGACGTGGACATCACCAAAGAGCCGATGGAGGTCGGTCCGACCTGCCACTACGTGATGGGCGGGATCGAAGTCGAGCCGGACACCGGTGCGGCCACGGTGCCAGGACTGTTCGCCGCGGGGGAGTGTTCCGGCGGCATGCACGGCTCCAATCGTCTGGGTGGCAACTCGCTGTCCGACCTGCTGGTGTTCGGCCGCAGGGCCGGACTCGGCGCCGCCGCCTATGTGGAACAGCTCGGCGAGCGGCCGTCGGTCTCGGATGACGACGTCGCCGAAGCCGCGAAGGCCGCCGTAGCGCCGTTCGATCCCCCCGCCGACGGCAACGGTGAGAACCCCTACACATTGCACACCGATTTGCAGCAGACGATGAACGACCTGGTCGGCATCATCCGCAAGGAGCATGAGGTGCGGGAGGCCATCGACAAGCTCGCCGAGCTGCGCGCCCGGTTCCGTCACGTGACCGTGGAGGGCCATCGCCAGTTCAATCCAGGCTGGCACCTGGCGCTCGACCTGCAGAACATGCTGCTGGTCAGCGAATGCGTGGCACACGCGGCGCTGCTGCGGACGGAGAGCCGTGGCGGGCACACCCGGGACGACCACCCGTCGATGGATCCGACCTGGCGCAACCAGTTGCTGGTCTGCGCGGTGGAACCGAACACGGCCGGTGAACCGATCCCCGAGGTCACCGTCACGCGCAAGGAACAGCCCCCGATGCGATCGGACCTGCTCGCCCTTTTCGATCTCGGCGAGCTCGAAAAGTACTACACACCGGATGAACTCGCCGGGCACCCGGCCGCGGCCGGGCATTCGACGGAGCGAGAGGCGTAACAATGGGTTACGACGCCAAATTCCGCGTATGGCGCGGCGATCTCGACGGCGGAGAACTGCACGATTTCACCGTTCTGGTGAACGAGGGCGAGGTGGTGCTCGACATCATCCACCGGCTACAGGCCACGCAAGCGCCCGACCTGGCCGTGCGCTGGAACTGTAAGGCGGGCAAGTGCGGTTCGTGTTCGGCCGAGGTGAACGGCCGGCCGCGTCTGCTGTGCATGACGCGGATGTCCACCTTCACCCAGGACGAAGTGATCACGGTGACGCCGATGCGTACCTTCCCCGTGATCAAGGACCTCGTGACGGATGTGTCGTTCAATTACGAAAAGGCGCGGGAGATACCGGCTTTCACGCCGCCCGCCGATCTGAAACCGGGTGACTACCGGATGAAGCAGATCGATGTGGAGCGTTCCCAGGAATTCCGCAAATGCATCGAATGCTTCCTGTGCCAGGACACCTGTCACGTGGTGCGGGACCACGAGGAGAACAAGCAAGCCTTCGCGGGACCGCGCTATCTGATGCGGATCACCGAATTGGAGATGCATCCGCTGGACGTCGGCGACCGCACCGACCTTGCGCAGGATGAGCACGGTCTCGGCCTGTGCAATATCACCAAGTGCTGTACCGAGGTCTGCCCGGAACACATCAAGATCACCGACAACGCGTTGATCCCGATGAAGGAGCGGGTGGCCGATCGGAAATACGACCCGCTGGTGTGGCTGGGCAACAAGCTGTTCCGCCGCTAGACCGCCGAGGACGACCGGCCGGGAGATTCCCGGCCGGTCGGCGCACCCTTACAGAGTTGCCACTACACCGAGGGCGACGATCCACACCAGCAAGCCGACGAACAGAGCCGACAGCAACGAGTTGGTGAGGACGAAGACTCCGACCGCCGACACCGCGAACAACAGTGCGACGATCAGCCATTCCACCCAATCGCCAGGCCGCAATTTCTTGTACCGGGAATGGGAGCTTTTGAGCCCTCGGTCCACGCATAAAGAAATACCCGTGCTCGGCCTCGGCAAACGCCTTTTCGTTGCCGAAAAAGTGTCGTTTCGTGATCCTCGGACGCCTTCGTGCCCTACTGCGGCCGGTCGAACTCACCGTCGTGCACACCAGCCGTGAACGCGGCCCACTCCCCGGGCGTGAAGATCAGCACCGGCCCGTCGGGGTCCTTCCCGTTGCGTAGACCCACGTGTCCGTCGGCGAGCAGCGCCACCTCCACGCTGTCGTTCCCCTCGCCTTCCCCCGCCCTCCGCCACGTGGCGCCGGTCAGGTCTATGTTCGCGTTCCCCTGAATGCTCACGAATTGCACTCCTTCGCTGTCTGCCGTGGCAGACGTGTACGGACCGAGAACCCAGCACTCCTGCTGGACGCACTCACGCGCGCCCGATAGTACCGCCGCTGACCGGCACTGTCGGGCGAAAATCCGGCCGCATGAATCGGCCGGTACGTCGAGCGGCAACGATGATTCCGTTCGATGATTTCAGCGGCACCGCCGGCTCAGCGGCGGCGCGACGGCGGCCCTGCCCAAGCGCGAATGGCCGCGACCACAACTCGGCCGGAGGGACGAAACCTGTTTCGCGGCGGGATGATCCAGCAGCGGATCGCGCCGACCGACGCGGTCGGCGACGGCAACGCGATCGTCGATCCGGTGCGGGATACCGACACGTTCAGCCGGAACAGCTCCGCGAACAGCCGCGTATCGCTCTCGGGCAAGTCCGGGGCGATCAGGAAAGTCCATCGATTCGAGCGAGGGTGCGCCAGGATCGGGCCCAGCCGGACGCGTGTGCTCTGCATGTGCGCCTTGACCGCCTGTCCGAGGCTGCTCGGCATGGTCAACGCCCATACCGATCCGGCACGCATCACGATCCGCCCTAGTTCGGGCGGGTCGACCACGGCGGGCAGATCACATTCGCGCCGATAGAACTGACATCTGGACCGTGGTGTATCCCTGAGCGAGCTCTGTTCCACTGACAACCCCCTGCAGTTGTGTGGTTCGCCATTTAGGTGCGCGCCATACCGGAGCCCCTACGTTCCGACAGTGGCTCCCGCTCGCGTACCGATGAGAATGCGGCGATGACCGAGTGTGGCGCGACTACCTCTAGTTTCGCGTCGCGCCGACCGGGATCGACTGATAAAGAATGGGCAAAAATGGGAAAAATAGCGGTGGCACGGTGCGCATGTGAATGATGGGGACTCAGTGCCTGCTGTGATCCGTCAGCGCGGTGCGCGGACCGAACTTGGGTTTGTGAAAGTGGCCGCTGATTTCCAGCAGGCGGATCGCCCGATAACGGTGCGGACGAAGTGGTTCCAGATACTCGACCATCGCGTCGTCATCGAGCGGTCGGCCGAGCAGGGTCCAACCGACGGCGGCGGCCAGGTGGTAATCGCCGACCGACAACGCGTCCGCGTCGCCGAAAGCCCGCTGTGCGATCTCCGCGGCAGTCCACACCCCGATACCGGGGACAGTGCGCAGCATGCGGGCCGCCTCCGCGGGATCGACCCGCGCCGCGCGCTCCAACGACTCGGCGATCCGAGCCGCACGCACGATGGTCTGTGCGCGCTGCGGTCCGACATTGGCCCGGTGGTAGACCCAGGAAGGAATCCGCCGCCAAGTATCGGCGTCCGGCGGCAGCCGCATTCCTTCCGGAGCGGGACCCGGCGCGGGTTCGCCGTACTGCCGCACCAGCTTGCGCCACGACGCCCGCGCTGAGATGGTGTGCACCTTTTGTTCCAGCACGGCGGGCACCAAGGCTTCGAACACCAGTCCCGTGCGCAACATGCGCAGGCCGGGGAAGCGGTGACAAGCATCGACGAGCTTCGGATGATCCGGGAGGAACGCCGAGACGTCCTCGTCCAGACAGAGCATGTGCTCGAGACCATCGAGGAATTCCGCCGCGCCCGGCCCCCAGGCGCGGGCCTGCACCGTGCACGGACCGGACTGGGTCAATCGGTAGGTTACCGGCCCGGTCGGCAGGCGGGAGGCGTGCCAGTGCGCGCCGTCGCCGGTCACCCGGTGGCACGGATCGCCGGTGCCGCGGCCGAGTGGAGCGACGGTGGACGCCAGATCGATCGGCCGATCCGTGATCACGGTCCGGCTCGCTCCCGGCTCGACCGTCAGGTTGCGCACCGCATCATTCTGCCCGGTGCGGCGCGCGGTGCCGCGTCCCCCTCCACCCGGGCGACACGGATTATTATCCGAGACACACCATAAGCCTTTTCATACCGCTTGCGCATAATCACAGTTGCCTGAATCGGATGTAACGGTATGGGATTCACCGCGATATTGATCTCGATCGGCAAATAGCTGGCTGTAGCCATGACGGAGGTTCTCTGATGATCACCAATGTGCTCAACTGGTTGCTCAACGCCTGGGGTGGGCTTTTCGCGGGCAGCTCGGGTTACCAGATTCCGCCGGGCACCCTGCCGTTCGGCAGCTGAACCATGCGGCGCGCCCGCTCGAGTTCTCGGCGGGCGCGCGAAATGGTCACTTACCCCAGAGGAACTGCGCGATATGGCGTGCGTTTCGCCCTGCTAGGGCAGCGGCTTGGGTACGACAGGAGAAGCCGTCGGCGAGGAAGATCGCGTCCTCGCCCGCGGCGCGCAGGGCGGGCAGCATGCCGTTCTCCGCTATCGCCATTGAAATGTCGTAATGGCCGGCCTGCATTCCGAAGTTTCCCGCCAGACCGCAGCATCCAGTGATTTCCGTCACTCGAAGGCCCATACCGGCTAAAAGTCGGCGATCGGCATCGAATCCGAAAATCGCGTGCTGGTGACAATGCGGCTGAATCACCACCGACTGTCCGGTTCGCGTCGGCGGCCGCCAAGTCGGCTGTTCGGTGAGGAACTCCGCGAGGGTGCGCACGGCGGCGGCGGTCCGGGCCGATCTCGGGTCTTCCGGCAACAGTTCCGTCAGGTCCGCGCGCAGGACCGCGGTGCAGGACGGTTCCAGTCCCACGACCAGACCACCCGCCTCGACATGCTCCTCCAGCGCGGTCAACGTGGACCGTAACCGGGCACGTGCGCCCTCGAGCTGCCCCGTGCTGATCCAGGTGAGTCCGCAGCAGACACGGCGCTCGGGAATCCGGACGCGGTATCCGAGGGTGGTCAGCAACCGTGCCGCGGCCAGCGCGATCTCCGGATCGAACGCGTCGGTGAAGGAGTCGATCCAGAGCATCACCTCGCCCAAGCCGCTTCCGGCCCGCTCCTGGGGGGCATACGACGACTCGGCCAGCAAGGCGCCCTCGTCGAGATCGCGCCAGATCCGGCGGAACGTGCGCTGGGCCAGGCGTGGCACGTCACGGCGCGGGTCGATGCCCGCCACTCGCAAACCGGCTCGACGCAGCACGGCCCGGGCTGCCAGCGCGTTGACGACGCGCGGCATGCGACTCGCCGCGGACAACCAGCGCGGCAGCCAGCCCAGTGCGTAGTGATCGATGGGGCGCGGCCGACGGCGGTAGCGGCGATGCAGCGTCTCCGACTTGTAGGTGGCCATGTCCACGCCCGCCGGACAGTCCGATCGGCACGCCCGGCACGACAGGCAGAGATCGAGCGACTCGGCGACCGCCTCCGAAGACCAGGGCAGCGCGCCGCGCACCACCTCCTGCAGGACGCGGGCCCGCCCGCGCGTGCTGTCCTTCTCGTCCCGGGTGGCCAGGTAGGACGGGCACATGAAACCGCCGTCGGCGCGGCATTTTCCGACACCGACACAGCGATGGACCGCGACGCCCACATCGCCGTCGTCATCTCCGAACGCGTAACCGCTCGACGGCCGGACGCGCGGAAGTCCGGCCAGCCGCAGGTCGGCATCGTTCGGACGCGGCGCGACCAGCACACCTGGATTCAGGATGTCCTCGGGGTCGAACAGCCCCTTGTAGCCGGAGAAGACGTCGAGCACCGCCGGGGAGTACATCACCGAGAGCAACTCCGAGCGAGCCCGGCCGTCGCCGTGCTCGCCGGAGAGCGAACCGCCGTACCGGACCACCAGCTCCGCCGCGTCGAAGAGGAACGCACGGAATCGATTCGGCGCGTCGGCGATCGGAAGATCGAGGCGGACGTGGATGCAGCCGTCGCCGATGTGCCCGTACAGCAGCCCATCGACGCCGTGGTCGCGGGTCAGCGCGGCGAAATCACGCAGGTAGGCGCCCAGCCGCGCGGGTGGGACGGCCGCGTCTTCCCACCCCGGCCACGCCGGTCGCCCGTCGGGTGTGCGACCCGCGAGCCCCGCGCCGTCGGCTCGGATCCGCCAGAGCGCGGCCGCGGCCCCGGGGTCGGTGACGATCCGGGTGTCCACCGCCCCCGCCGTCCGGCACAGGCGCTGCGCGACGGCCAGCGCGTCGGCCGGTGACCGGCCCACGGTCTCCACGAAGAGCCAACCGCCGCCGCGCGGCAGGTCGGGAACCCGTCCGCCGTGCGCGCGGACCACGTCGACCAGCCGCGCATCGATGCCTTCGACCGCGATCGGCGCGCAGGCCAGCACGGCGGCGACGTCGTCGGCGGCGGTGGCGATGTCCGGGTAGCCGAGCACCGTGAGCACGGTGGCCGTGGGCAGCTCGACCAGCTCGACCGTCGCCTCCAGCAGCAGACCGCAGGTGCCCTCGCTCCCGACGAACGCCTTCGCCGCCGACGCGCCCCGTTCAGGCAGCAGGTGTTCCAAGCCGTATCCGGATGCCTGCCGGTCGAAGCGTCCGAGATCGGTGCGCAGCACGGCGAGATGCGCCCTGCTGAATTCCGCGAGACCCGGCACGGCGGACAGGTCGGCGGCCAGCCTGCGTTCGGCGCCGGTGCCGTCCAGGATGCGCAGCTCGCGCACGGTGTCGGAGGTGCGCCCCCACGCGACGGCGCGCGGGCCACAGGCATTGTTGCCGATCATGCCGCCCAAGGTGCAGCGATCCTGCGTCGAGGGATCCGGTCCGAAGCGCAGGCCGTGCGGCCGGGCCGCACGCTGCAATCGCGAAAGCACCACGCCCGGCTGCACGGTGGCGACATGCTCGACGGGATCGATCGCCACGATCCTGTTCATGTGCTTGCTGAAGTCGAGCACCAACCCGGAGCCGATCGCGTTGCCCGCCACCGAGGTTCCCGCGCCACGCGCGGTCACCGGTAAACCGTGGCCACGGGCGAATTCCAGCGTGAGCGCGATGTCCTCATCGGTCCGAGGGAAGACGATCGCGGCGGGGAGAACCCGGTAGTTCGACGCGTCCGAGGAGTACTCCGCCCGCCGGCGCTCGGACGTGTCGACCTCACCCGCGATCCTGCCGCGTAGTGCCGCCATCCGGTTCTCGGTCACTCCGCCAGCCTAGGTGGTGTCGGTTTTCCAGCGCCGCCCCAGCTCAGCTCGGCGTGGCTGGTCCCGTGGCGTTTCCACCGCCATATGGTCTCGTTCGGCATCCGCACCTCTGGTTCGGGCGGGCCGCTACTCGCGGTTTCATTGCCTCTCTGCCGCGGTGTGGCGTCGTCCGTATCGGGGCGTCGGCACGGCCGTTCGCGCGGCCCTCGCCCATGTGCCGGTCCTTCGAACGATCTCGGTTTCGCCCTCGGCGGAAACGCCCTGCGGGCGGAATCGACTTGAACTAAACCATTGTTGAGGTCTTAGTGTCGGTGGCCAGGTCTTTGATGGGGCGGGGAGCGAGAGGAAGAAGAACGTGAGCATCGAATCCGTGGCGTGGAGCCAGATGTACCGACGGGCGAACGCGCCGCAGGAACAGCGGCCGTTCCGCCTGGCCACCGCCAAGCGCATCATCCGGTTCGCCGCGCGGCACCAACGGAGGATCGGCGCGTTCCTCCTGCTCAGCGTCGTGTCCGCGGTGCTCGCCGTGGCGACGCCGGTGCTGGCGGGCCGGGTGGTCGACGCGATCGTCGGCGGCGACGCGCCACGGGTGGTCGTCCTGCTCGCCGCGATGATCGGCGTGCTCGCGGTGTTCGACGCCGGGCTCGGGCTGGCGATTCGATGGATGTCGGCGCGGATCGGTGAAGGGCTCATTCTCGATCTGCGCACCGCCGTGTTCGACCACGTGCAGAAGATGCCGGTCGCGTTCTTCACCCGGACCAGGACCGGTGCGCTGGTCAGCCGCCTGAACAACGACGTCATCGGCGCCCAGCGCGCGTTCAGCGACACCCTGTCCGGCGTGGTGGCCAACTTGGTGACCCTCGCGCTGACGCTCGCCGTGATGGTCAGCATCTCCTGGCAGATCACCGTGCTCGCGCTGGTGCTGCTCCCGGTGTTCGTGCTCCCCGCGCGCCGGATGGGCAACCGCCTGGCGGACATGCAGCGGGAAGCGGCCCGGTTGAACGCCTCGATGAGCACCCAGATGACCGAGCGTTTCTCCGCGCCGGGTGCGACGCTGGTCAAACTCTTCGGCCGTCCGGAGCAGGAGTCCTCGGAATTCGCACTACGGGCGCGCCGGGTGCGCGACATCGGCGTGCGCACCGCGATGTTGCAGACCGTCTTCGTCACCTCGCTCACGCTGGTTTCCGCGCTGGCGATCGCGTTGGTGTACGGGCTCGGCGGCTGGTACGCGTTGCGCGGACAGTTGGACGCGGGCGCGGTCGTGTCGCTGTCGCTGCTGTTGACCAGGCTCTACTCGCCGCTGACCGCGCTGGCCAGCGCCCGCATGGAGATCATGTCCGCGCTGGTGAGCTTCGAGCGCGTCTTCGAAGTGCTCGACCTGAAACCGCTGATCGAGGACGCGCCGGGCGCGAAATCAGTTCCGGAGGGCCCGGTCGCGGTGGAATTGGACGCGGTGAGCTTCGGCTACCCGTCGGCCGACAAGGTGTCGCTGGCCTCGCTGGAGGACGTGGCGAACCTGGACACTCGCGGCGGGGTGGAGGTGCTGCACCAGGTATCGCTGCGGGCCGAACCCGGTCAGCTGATCGCACTGGTCGGCTCGTCCGGCGCGGGCAAATCCACCATCGCCCAGCTGGTCTCGCGGCTCTACGACGTCGAGGGCGGCGCGGTGCGGTTGAACGGCGCCGACGTGCGCGAGCTGACCAGCCGGTCGATCCGCGAAACGGTCGGGCTCGTCACTCAGGACGGGCACCTGTTCCACGACACCATCCGGGCCAACCTGCTGCTCGCGCGGCCCGAGGCCACCGAGGACGAACTCTGGGACGCGCTGGAACGCGCCCGCCTGCGAGAGCTGGTCGCTTCCTTGCCGGACGGGCTGGAGACCGTGGTCGGCGAGCGCGGCTACCGGCTCTCCGGCGGTGAGCGCCAGCGTCTGACCATCGCGCGCCTTCTGCTCAAGCAGCCGCGCGTGGTGATCCTGGACGAGGCGACCGCGTCGTTGGACTCGACCTCGGAAGCCGCCGTGCAGGAAGCGCTGTCCGAAGCGCTCGAGGGCAGGACCGCGCTGGTGATCGCACACCGGCTGTCGACGATCCGCGCCGCCGACCAGATCTTGGTGCTCGAGCAGGGACGGATCGTGGAGCGTGGCACGCACACCCAACTGCTGGCCGCCGACGGCCGCTACGCGGAGCTGTACCGCACCCAGTTCGCCGAGGAGCCCGTCACGGCCGCGGCCTGACCGCGGCTACCGGCTAGCTCGCAGTCTGGTCCGCGGTGCAGGTGGTGTCGGTGTCCGGCAGCACCCCCGCGCCGAAGTAGGTGTTGATCGCGTCGTTCACGCAACTGCTCAATTCGGGCCGGAACGTCATATGGATACGGACATCGCGCAGAGTGACCATGCGCGACTCGGACAGATGCTGATGCAGTCGAACCCCGTGGGCGTAAGGGGTGCGTGGATCTCCCGTCGCCTGCACGATGAGCGCGGGCACCGCGTTCCGGACCACCGTCGGAGGTTCGACCGGGCGAGGCCAGAAGGCGCACGGCTGGATGTTGCCCGCCAGCGCGCCGAACACCGGTTGCGTGGCCCGGTTCTCTTCGATGGTGCGCCAGTACCAGGTGGGATCGATCGGTGCGCCGACATCGCCGCAGGCGATCTGCGCCAGCACGGAGTTCTCGTTGTCCCGCAGCGCCTGCACAATGGCGCGCAACCGGGGCGTACGCGAGGTCGTCGGCGGGCCGCCCGCGGCATCGGCGATCTCACGCACCGTCGCGGCCAACGGCTCGTTCAACCGGAAGTTCGTCAGCAAGGCGTGCAGGATGAACGGAAGCCAGTGGTCATCGATCGCGAACCCATCGATGACGATCGGTTGCCGTGCGGCGATGCGCACCAGTTCCTCGACCTTCGCCCGCACCTGCTGCGCAGTCGCGCCGAGCCGGAACTCGTCGTCCCGGGCGGCGGCCCACACGGCCCAGTCGTCCAGCGCGATCTCGTCGGCGGGACCCCAATCCTGCACCAAGCCGGTCCAGTACCGGTCCGGGTCGATCGCGCTGTCGAGCACGATTCGATCCGTGCGCTCGGGAAACATCTGCGTGAACACCGCGCCGAGGTAGGTGCCGTAGGACAAGCCGTAGAAGTTGACCTTCTGCTCGCCCAAGACGGCCCGGACGATGTCCATGTCGCGCGCCGTGTTGCGAGTGGTGAACTGCCGCACCAAATCCGGATCGCGGATGACGCAGCTCGCGGCCATGCCCGCGGACTGCACGGTGTCGTGCACAAAACCCAGCGGTTCCAAGCCGGCCGAGCGCACCATCTCGCCGACCGGCCACCCGCACCGGGGACTGCGGCTGGATTCGCCGACCCCGCGCGGGTCCATCCCGATCAGGTCATAACTCGCCAGCACATCCGGCGACAGCACGTCACCGAGCAGATCCACGCTGTCCAGGCCCGGCCCGCCGGGACCGCCGGGATTCGACAGCAGGACTCCCCGGCGCCGTGCCGGATCGCCCGCCTTCACCCGGGATATCGCCACGGTGATCGTGCGATCGCCAGGCCGCCCGTAGTCCAGCGGCACCAGAACTTCGGCGCACTCGCCACCAGCTTTGTCCAGATTCTCGACACCGCAAGGCTTCCACTCGGGCAGCTGACGATAGAACCGGTCCAGGCCGGCCGGGTACGGGTCGGCCACCGGCTCGGCCTGGGTGTAGGCGGGCACGGCCAGCAGCACGGACACCGCCGCTATCGAAATCGAACGCCAGAACGGCTTCGCGGGCAACAGACTTCGCCTCTCGACCGGAGCGAGCACGTGGGTGGATGCGGAAGAACCGTATCGGATCGGAGCCTTCGATGGTGGCACCCTTCCCACGCGCGGCGTCGCGCGAGGTGCGCGTCAGGTGGCCCGGCGTGCGTCGAGCCCGTCCAGCACCCGGTCCAGTCCGTAGCGGAACTTCCGCTCGCGCAACCGTTCTGGATCCTGGTTCCAGTTCTCCTGCGCGACTCGCGGAAACTCGCGCGCCGCCGCTTCGACTGCCGGTCGCAGCTCGGCCAGCCACTCCTTCTCCGTCTTCCCGCTGCGAGTCAGCATGCTCAGATACGCCGCCTCGGTGATGCCGATACCGACCACGTAGCTGATGACGGCGCCGATGCCGTCGCCCGCCTCCTCGGCGGGGAAGCCACCGGCTTCGAACAGCCCGACCATCCGGTCGTTGAGCCGCATAACGTTCGGGCCCAGATAGGACAGCCCGACCTGGCCCAGGGTCGAGGCCATCCACGGATGCCGCAGGATCATCGCGCGCAGGCTCGTTGCGCACTCCTGCGCCGCGGCGCGCCATCGCGCCGGGTCATCGATCCGTGGGACGTCGATCTCACCGTAGACCTCGTCGACCACCAGTTCGATCAGCTCGTCCCGATTGGCCACGTGGCGGTAGAGGGAGGTGGCGCCTGCGTTCAGGCGAGCGCCGAGCTGACGCATGCTCAGCGCCTCCATGCCCTCCGCGTCCAATAGCGCGACCGCTTCGGCCACGATCTGTTTCCTGGTCAGCGCCGGTTGCTCCCGGCCGCGCCGCGGGCGCGTCCACACCGATCCCACCGGCTGCTTCTCCGCGGGCATGACACTCCTTTCGTCCATCTCCAGCGTAGCGCACGGTGTTCGCGAATGCGTACAACGCTCGCCGGTGCCGATGCGGGACCGAACCCCGGCCCGTCAACCACCGAAATCCGGCTCGAACGGATCGAGCCGGGCCTCGTCACGGCGCGCGCCGCATGCGTCCGGTCCGGGTTCCGCGAGCGCTACCCGAGCCCGCCGAGCGCAGGCACACAGGTGACGATCAGAATTCGCCCGAGACGCCGAGAACGGTTCGGCCCCGGTGGCTGCCTTTCTGAATGGAGCGCAGCACCTTCTCCACCTCGGTGATCGGGGCGTGGTTCGCCAGGGTCGAAAGATGCTGAGGGCGCAAGTCCTTGCCGAGCTGGGACCATACTTCGCGACGGCGCTCGATCGGGAGGTTGACCGAATCGATGCCCTCCAGGGCGACGCCGCGCAGGATGAACGGCATCACCGTGGTGGGCAGCTCGGATCCGCCGGTGAGGCCGCTGGCCGCGACCACGCCGCCGTAGCCGATGGCGCTGAGAACGTAGGCGAGCGAGGCGCCGCCGACACTGTCCACGGCCGCGGCCCACCGCGCCTTCGTCAGGGGCCGCGGCTTGGCGCTCGGCTCCTCGGGCAGCCTTCCGATCACCTCGTTCGCGCCGATCTCACTGAGCAGGTCGCCCGCATCGGTCTTGCCGGTGGAAGCGATAACTTCGAAGCCGAGCCCGGAGAGGATGTCGATACTCACGCTGCCGACTCCACCCGTCGCGCCCGTGACCAGCACCGGGCCCGCGTCCGGGGTGAGACCGCGATCGAGCAGTGCCTGCACGCTGAGGGCCGCGGTGAAACCGGCGGTGCCGAGCGCGGCGGCGTCACGAAGGCTCAGATCCTCCAGCTTGACCACCCATTCGGCGGGCACCCTGGCGTATTCGGCGAAGCCGCCGTTGTGTGCAACGCCGATGTCGTATCCGTGCGCGATCACCGGGTCACCCGGGGCGAAATCGTCGTCGGCGGACTCGACCACTTCGCCCACGAGATCGATTCCGGGCACGATCGGGTAGTTGCGGACCACTCCGCCGCCCTTGGTGATCGCCAGAGCGTCCTTGTAGTTCGCGCTCGAGTAGTGCACTTTGATCGTCACGTCGCCCGGCCCGAGGAAATCCTCGCCGACCTGCTGCCGGGTCAGGACGATCCCGCTATCCGATTCGTGTGCCACCATCGCCCAGAACTCCATGCGGACGAGCATACGAGTGTCCGGACGGGTTCCGGGAGCTACTGCGGCACGAGTTCCAGCCGGACGCCGAGCAGACGAACCGGCCGGTCGAGGTCGAACCGGTCGACGATCCGCAGCGCGGTCTCGGCGATCCGCGCGACGTCGATGGTCGGTTCGGGGAGTTTCTCCTGTTTACTGCGGGTATAGAAGGTGTTGGTGCGCACCGTCACGGAAACACGGGTGCCGATCCGGCCTGCCGCGGCCATCTCCTCGGCGACCTCGGTGGCCAGTCGCGCGACTTGGGCGCGGATCTCGCCGGGATCGGTCAGATCGTGCGGGAAGGTCTCGGATTTGCTGCGACCTACGGGGATTCGCGGTTCGGTGGTGACATCCGTATCGCCCTTGCCGTGGCCGAGCACCCGGAGATACGGCCCGGTGTTCGGCCCGAACTCCGCGGCGAGACGATGCCGGTCGGCCGCCATCAGGTCGCCGACGGTTCGGATGCCGAGGTCGGCGAGACGCGCGGCGATTCGGTCGCCGATACCCCACAGCGCGTTCGTCGGGCGATGGGCCATCACTTCGGTCCAGTTCGCCGCGGTGAGCCGGAAGACGCCCGTGGCGGCGCCCGCGCCGGCCACGGGCTCGGCCGAGGACTTGCCCGCCGATTTGGCGAAACCGGTCGCGAGCTTGGCGGTGAGCTTGTTGTCACCGATGCCGATGGAGCAGGTCAGTTCCAGTCCGGCGATGGCGGCGCGCACCTGGTGCGCGAGGGCCTCAGGGTCGTCGGTGTCGGCTGCGAGGAACGCCTCGTCCCAGCCCCACACCTCGACCCGCCCGGGAAACGTCCGCAGCAGCGCCATGACCTCGTCGGAGGCGTCCTCGTAGGCGGTCATGTCCACGGGAAGGAAGACGCCGTCGGGGCACTTGCGCTGGGCGCTGCGCAACGGCATCCCGGCCCGCACGCCGAACGCGCGCGCCGGATAGGACGCGCAGGTCACCACCTTGCGCGCCTCGGTGGGATCGCCGTGGCCGCCGACGATGACCGGCAGTCCCCGCAGTTCCGGATGACGGCGGAATTCCACCGCCGCCTGGAACTGGTCGAGATCGACGTGCAACAGCCATCTGGCCACATGCCGTTCTTACCGCAGTGCTGCGACACCATGCGTAATTCCAGTGCGAATCGGCGGCCGACCGGCGTTTCCACCGCGCCGCGAGCGTGCGTGTGTCCCGCGGACACCTCGCTGGACCGTTCCCAGGGTGCCGGACCCGCCATCAGGGTGCGAACTGCCCGCCGCTGCCAGGCAGATCCGCCGATGTTCGCCCGGCAGTCCCATGCCGTCGAGGAAGCACGTCTCGCCATGCGCATTGCGCTGCCCGAGAAACAGAATTAAATTCGGTATATGAAGATTCGAGATCGGTTGCTGCTGGCGGCCGAGCGCCAGTTCGCCGAGCACGGTGCGCTCGACGCGACGCTGACGCAGATCCGGGACGCGGCGGGCGCCAGCGTGGGGGCGCTCTACCACCACTTCCCGGACAAGGCCGACCTCTACCGGCAGGTGTGGGCCAACGCGCTGACGGACTACCAGAAGCATTTCTGGGCGGTAGTGGGCGACAGCACCGACGCGCGTGCGGGCGTCACCTCCGGCGTGCGCGAGCACTTGCGGTGGGTGAGCGAGAACCAGTACCGGGCCACGGTGCTCACCTCCGCCCGTCCGCCAGGAGTGCGCGAGAGCGAGAGCAATCGCCGCTTCTTGTCCGATGTGACGCGCTGGTGGCGCACGCACGCCGGATACGGGGTGGTGCGTGATCTGCCGGTCGATCTGGTCTACGCGCTGTGGCTGGGCCCCGCGCAGGAATACACGCGGCAGTGGCTGGGCGGCGAGATGCGCATCGCCCCGGCCGAAGTCGCGGGCGAACTCGCCGACGCCGCATGGCTCGCCCTCGCCGCCGATCGCACCCGAGCCGCGCAAGAGGTATCCCGATGACAACAGCCATGAGCCTCGACAGCGCCAGGAAAGTGCTGGCCGCACAGCCTTTTGCCGACCTGGTCGGCACCGAGATCACCGCCTTCGGCGACGGAGCCGCCACCCTGATCATCCCGTTGCGCCGCGAACTGACCCAGCAGTTCGGCTACGTGCACGGCGGCGTGCTCGCCTACGCCGCCGACAACGCCCTCACCTTCGCCGCGGGGACGGTTCTCGGCGCGAACGTGCTCACCGGCGGTTTCACCATCACCTACCTGCGACCGGGCGCGGGCACTCGGTTGCGCGCCGAGGCATCCGTCACCGGGTCGACGCGCCGCCAGGCGGTTGCCCACTGCCGGATCTACGCGGAGAGCGCCGACCGTGAACCGATCCTGCGCGCGGTGGCACAAGGCACCACCCGGCTCGCGGAAAGCGACCTGACGAACTCCAACCCCGCCTGACTCGCCCCACGCGCGAATCGTCGTGGACCCAGTGCGCCCAGCTCGCGCGCCGTGCGGCAGACGAAAGGCCGGGCACGGAGCATTCTCCGTGCCCGGCCCTTCCAGCACAGGTCAGGCGGTTGCCGCGTAGGCAGGGCCCAAAGCCGATTCGGTGACCGGTTCGATGGCGTAGGCCAGGATGTCGGCCACGTCGGCGACGGGGCGGACATCCAGCGCGGCCAGCACTTCCGCCGGGACGTCGTCCAGATCCGGCTCGTTGCGCGCCGGGATGAAGACCGTCTTCAACCCCGCCCGCTGGGCGGCGAGCAGCTTCTGCTTCACGCCGCCGATCGGCAGCACCCGGCCGTTCAGCGTGACCTCACCGGTCATGCCGACATCCGATCGCACCTGACGACCCAGCGCCAGCGACACCAGAGCGGTGACCATCGTGACGCCCGCGGACGGCCCGTCCTTCGGCACCGCGCCCGCCGGGAAGTGGATGTGGATGTTGCGATCGAGCACCGACGGCTCGATCCCGATTTCCTCCAGGTGGGAGCGCACGTAGGTCAGCGCGATCTGCGCGGACTCCTTCATGACGTCGCCGAGCTGGCCGGTGAGCGTCAGGGAGCGCTCGCCCTCGGCGGCGTTCGCCTCGATGTAGAGGACGTCGCCGCCCGCGCCGGTGACGGCGAGGCCGGTGGCCACACCCGGGACGGCGGTGCGTTCCACCGAATCGGGGGTGAAGCGCGGACGACCCAGGTAGTCCTTCAAGTCGTCCAATCCGATCGTCAGTGCTTCCTCGACCGGCACCTCGTAGCCCAGTTCGGGGTCGTAACCCGCCGCAGCGGGAACACTCTCGCGCTCCGACAGCCGAGTGGCGGCCTTGCGCAACGCTTTCGCGATCAGCCGCTCCATCTGCCGGACCCCGGCCTCCCTGGTGTAGTTGGCCGCGATTTCCCGCAGCGCCTCCTCGCTGACCGTCACCTCGTCGGCGGTCAACGCGTTGCGCTCGAGCTGCCGCGGCACCAGGAAGTCGCGGGCGATGGCCACCTTGTCGTCCTCGGTGTAGCCATCGACGGTGATCAGCTCCATCCGGTCCAGCAGCGGGCCGGGGATGGTCTCCATCACGTTCGCCGTGGCGATGAACAGCACGTCGGACAGGTCCAGGTCCAGATCGAGGTAGTGATCGCGGAACGTATGGTTCTGCGCCGGGTCCAGCACCTCGAGCAGGGCGGCCGCCGGGTCGCCGCGGAAGTCCGAGCCGACCTTGTCGATCTCGTCCAGCAGGACGACCGGGTTCATCGAACCGGCTTCCTTCATGGCGCGGACGATGCGACCGGGCAGTGCGCCGACGTAGGTCCGGCGGTGGCCACGGATCTCGGCCTCGTCGCGTACGCCACCCAGAGCCACGCGGACGAACTTGCGGCCCAGCGCCCGCGCCACGGACTCACCCAGCGATGTCTTGCCGACGCCGGGCGGCCCGACCAGCACCAGCACCGCGCCGGAGCCGCGTCCGCCGACGACCTCCAAGCCCCGGGCCGCACGGCGAGCCCGGACGGCCAGGTACTCCACCATGCGGTCCTTGACCTCGTCCAGACCGTGGTGGTCGGCGTCCAGGACCGCGCGGGCGGCCGACACATCGGTGCTGTCGGTGGTCTTCACCGTCCACGGCAGCTCGAGCACCATGTCCAGCCAAGTCCGGATCCAGCCGGATTCCGGACTCTGATCGCTGGCTCGCTCCAGCCTGCCGACCTCGCGCAGCGCCGCTTCGCGAACCGTGTCGGGTAGATCGGCCTGCTCGACGCGGGTGCGGTAATCGTCGGCGCCGTCCGGCTCGTCCTCACCGAGTTCCTTGCGGATGGCGTTGAGCTGCTGGCGCAGCAGGAATTCGCGCTGGCTCTTCTCCATGCCCTCGCGCACGTCTTCGCTGATCTTCTCGCTGATCTCGGCCTCGGCGATGTGCGCTTTGGTCCACTCGATCAGGGTGGCGAGCCGCTTGGCCACCTCGGGGGTCTCGAGCAGTTCACGCTTCTGCTCGGAAGTGAGGTACGTGGCGTAACCCGCGGTGTCGGCGATGGCCGACGGATCGGTCAATTGATTGACCGCATCGATGATCTGCCACGCCTCGCGGCGCTGCAGCACCGAGACGACCAGCTTCTTGTATTCGGCGGCCAGTTCCTTGGTGCGGCCGTCCGGGGCTGAAGTCTCGACCGGCTCCGCCTCGACCCACAAGGCCGCGCCGGGGCCGGTGACCCCGTGCCCGATCTTTGCGCGCCGTTCGGCCTTGAGGACGGCCGCCGGAGCACCACCGCGCATCCGGCCGACCTGTTCGATGGTGGCGACCACACCGTAGGTGGCGTAGCCCTCGTTCAGGCGCGGCGCGAGCAGCACGGCGTCGGTCCCGGCGGCGCGCGCGGCATCGATCGCGGCCTGCGCCGATTCGTCCAGTTCGATGGGCACGACCATGCCCGGCAGCACGATCGGATCGGTCAGGAACAGCACCGGCAGGTTCTGTGGTGTAGTCACGTCTTCGACCCTTCCAAAAGTTGAGCGATGCCTACTCAACCCGCGATGGTTCGGGTTTGTTCCGTCCACGACCGAACGTTCGCCGACGGCGAATTCCCCACTCGGAACTGTGACGCGCGCCACGGACGCGGACACCGAGCCTCTTCGGATCCTCGCCCCGCCATTCGACTTCCGATTCGCCGGATACTCCTCGTTGACACCCCGTCCAAGGCAATGAGAACGTGGGGGCCTTGATATCTCATACCGGCGGTACCGCCGGATCGGCTTAGGGAGTCCTATCCATGTCGTCGCTCGCCGCTGGCGTGTTCATCGACTGGGAAGGATTGACCGGGCAGCCGAAATTCGTGGTCGACCTGATCACGTTCCCGATCTTCAGCGCGCTGGCCGGTTGGCTGACCAACTGGACCGGCGTGCTGATGCTGTTCTGGCCGATCCGGTTCCGCGGCATCCGCATCCCGGGCCTGCACGTGCTCTATCCCTACTTCCCGCGCCGGGTCCAGGTGTTGCCCACCTTCTCCGGCGACGGCCGCCGCCTCGGATTCCAGGGCTTCATACCGGCGCGTGCGGAAAAGATGGCCAGCATCTGCGTGGACAAGGCGCTGATGCGGATCGGGAGCCCGAAGGACTTCATCCACGAACTCGACCTCGACGGCATCGCCGACTACGTCGCGGTGCTCGCGCGCCAGCAGGTGCGGCCGCTGGTCGACGAGCTGATGTACCGGGAGAACCCGGACCTGTGGCGCACGGTGCCGCGCGCCGCCAAACAGCTGATCTACCAGCGGGTGGATCGCGAACTGCCCGCGCTGTCACGCCGCGCTTTCGCCTCGCTCGGCGACAACGTCGACCAGCTCATCGATATCAAGAGCTTCGTGATCCGCTACCTCCAGCAGAACCCGGCCATCCTGAAGGACCTGACCACCACCATCGCGGCGCCCGAGCTGCGCTTCATGGTGCGCATCGGCTTGCTCGGCGCTCCCTTCGGCGTGCTGCTGGCCCTGTATCTGCATGTACACCAGCACATTCCGGTATTCGGCTGGGTTCCGGGCTGGGTGATCGTCCTGCTCTCCTCGGCGGCGATCGGTGTGATCGTCAACGTCATCGCGGTGAAGATGGTGTTCGAGCCCGGCGACCCGCAACCGAGGTACAAGTACCTGTGGAAGCAGGCGCTGCTGGCGAAACGACAGCCGCAGGCGGCGACCGATCTGGCCCATATCCTGGCCTACCAGGTGTTGACGCTGCCGAACCTGTCCGAGGAACTGCTGGAGGGCCCGAACGGGGACAAGACCAGGCAACTGCTGGAACGGTTGATCGCCGACGAGATCAATCGTCAACTCGGGCCGACCACCACACTGGTGCGGGCGGCTCTGGGTCGTCGCCAGTTCGACAACCTCACGGTGGGCGCGGCGGGCGCCGCGGTCGGTCTGGCTCCGACCCTGACCGAGGACGAAGAATTCAACCTGGAGCAGGCCAAGACCATCGATGAATTCGCGGCGCGCAAATTGCGAGACCTTACGCCGGGGGAGTTCATGGAGATGTTCTACGCGTCCGTGGAACAGGACGCCTGGCTGCTGTATCTGCACGGCGCGGTGCTCGGCCTCGTCGTCGGGGCGGCCCACCTGGTGGCTTTCGGCTGGTAGCGAGGCTCTTTGCGGGCAAGATAAAACAAGCATGCTTGCCTTTTTTTGGTCCCGCTGCGATGCTGGACGGCGGCGGCGCACGAGGCGGTGTGCCCGGATCGGTAGGGGAACGGATGGCTGACCTCGAGGCGCTGCTCGGCGATTTCGCCGACGAATGCGCGGACCTGGAACGACTCGTCGGCCCGTTGGCCGTCGAGGAGTGGGCGCGCGCCACACCTGCGGCCGGCTGGACCATCGCCCATCAGATCGGCCATCTGGCCTGGACCGACGAGGTCGCGACGATCGCCGCCGCGGACGCCGAAGGCTTTCAGAAGCTGCTGGCCGAGGCCGGCCCTCGTGCGCTCACGTTCGTCGACGAGGCGGCCGAGAAAGCCGCCACCGAACCCCCGGCCGACCTGCTCGATCGATGGCGGCGTGGCCGCGCGTCGCTCACCGCCGCGCTGCGCGCCGTGCCCGCGGGGGTCAAACTGCCGTGGTTCGGTCCGCCGATGAGCGCCGCGTCGATGATCACCGCCCGCATCATGGAGACCTGGGCGCACGGGCAGGATGTGGCCGACGCGCTCGGCGTGTACCGCAGGCCGACGGAGCGCCTGCGCACCGTGGCCCATATCGGCGTCCGCACCAGGAACTTCGCCTACACCGTGCACGGAAAGACCGCCCCGGCGGCGGAATTCCGGGTCGAGCTGATCGCGCCTGATCGCACGATCTGGTCGTGGGGCCCCGAGACCGCCGAGCAGCGCGTGACCGGGCCTGCGCTCGACTTCTGCCTACTGGTGACCCAGCGCCGTCATCCGGACGACCTGGCGCTCGTGGCGCACGGCGACGACGCCGCGGAATGGCTCACTATCGCGCAGGCTTTCGCAGGTCCGACGGGTGCGGGGCGGACAGCGGGCCAGTTCGCCTGACCCGCCCACACCCGACCCGATCGATGACGATTCGGGAGCGGGCGAGCGCCACACTTGGGTGCGCCGTGTTCATGTCGACGGCCGGACGCCGTTGGCCGGGTGTCTCGAGGTGGCAGTCGAGAATGACGCTCGCCAGCTGAATGATATTTACCCGCCGCTGCGTTCGCGGAAACATCGACGCCATGTCCATGGTGGGGACCTGTGATTTTTCGGCCTTACGACCGAGCGTCGATGTGATCCCGCTCTCTTCGACGCGGCACTCTCCCCGATCCCACAGGTAATCTGGACGAGCGTACAGCTTCCCATGGTGCTGGTCGCCTGTGGGAGCAGCATCGCAGGGAAAGGAACGCATCGTGACAGCACACCGACCTGCCCAGGTCGCGCGGCATGCCGCCGTCGTGCTCGCCGGTGCCGCCAGCTTGAGCCTGACCGCCGCGGCCGGCGCTTATGTCGTCCAACAGATCGCCGACTCACAGCGCCCCGATACCCGGCTCGCCGCGCCGACAGCCCCGGAGACCCCGCACGAGCCCGACCAGGGACACAGAGCCGTCCCCTATCCGGCATTGACCGGCAGCAGCTTCGTCTTGCCCGCAGCGGTTTCCGCTCCACGTGCCGCCGAGCCGGAAACCTCTGCCCCGCATATTATTTCGCCGACAGAGCCGACCGCGCCGACCGCGCCCGCACCTATCGGCGGCAAAGTCCGGCTCGGCGACGCCTATGTCGGTGCGCAGGTCGCGGAAGTCCAGCACGACACCGTCTCCGTCACCGTGGACACGAACGCCTTCACGATGCTGACGGATTTCCTCCATTCCGAACCCGCGCCGCAGCAGCCGGACGAGTCCGCTGTCACCACTATGCGCACCGACGTCGACACTCGGAGCGGTGAAGTGCGACTGGCGTTCTCCGATCCGAAGCTCGGCGAGCACGATCTGCGCCTCGATCGTCACGCCGCGCCCGCCGCAACCCCATCGCCGGACGGAGACCGCCGCCAGCACCCCGCCGAACCCGCGCTCGGGACAGCGAATTCCGTGGCGGTGTGACCTACCGTTTACCCTGCTCGGCATGAGCGCCTACGACTTCTGCGTCATCGGCGGCGGCATAGTCGGCGTCGCGACCGCGCACCGGATTCTGGCGCGCAACCCCGGTGCGAGCCTGGTGCTGCTGGAAAAAGCGCAGCATCTGGCCGCCCACCAAACCGGGCACAACAGCGGCGTCATCCACTCCGGCATCTACTATCCGCCGGACAGCCTGAAAGCCACGCTGTGCCGCCGGGGTGCGCGCTGGACCAAGGATTTCGCCGCGCGCCACGACATCCCGTATCGGGTGTGCGGCAAACTCCTGGTCGCCACCGACGACGCCGAATACGGACGCATGCTCGCGCTCCACGAACGATCGATCACCAATGGCGTGTCCGTCGAGCTGATCGATGCGGCGGAACTCGCTCGGCGCGAGCCGCGCGTCACCGGGGTCGGCGCACTGTTCGTTCCCGACACCGGCATCGTCGACTTCAGCCGGGTGACCGAAACGCTCGCCGATGAAGTTCGTCGCGCGGGTGGGGAATTCGTGCTCGGCACCGAAATCACCGCGCTCACCGAGAACTCGGACGCGGTGGTCGCCGCAGGCCCGACCGGCTCGTGGACGGCACGCCGCCTGGTGGTCTGCGCTGGTCTGCAGGCGGACCGGATGGCTCGAGCTGCCGGGCTGCGCACCGACTTTCGCATCGTTCCCTTCCGCGGTGAGTACTACCAGCTGCCGCCGGAGCGGCACGGACTGGTCAACACGTTGATCTATCCAATCCCGGACCCCGAATTGCCGTTCCTCGGAGTGCATTTGAGCCCGACGATCGACGGAGCGCTGACCGTGGGCCCGAACGCGGTGCTCGGGCTCGCCAGGGAGGGCTACGGCAAAGGCAGTCTCGACCTCAGGGATGCGCGAGAAATTCTCGCGTTTCCCGGATTTCACCGGGTCGCCAAGGCGAACGTACGCACCGGCCTGCGTGAACTGCGCAACTCGTTGTTCAAGCGCGGATATCTCGCGCAGTGCCGCCGCTACTGTCCGGAGCTGACGCTCACCGATCTGCTCCCGCGGGAAGCGGGTATTCGCGCGCAGGCGGTTCTGCGAGACGGAACTTTGGTGCACGACTTCATGATCGAGCGCACCGAGCGCTCGGTCCATCTGCTCAATGCCCCCTCACCTGCGGCGACTTCGGCCATGCCGATCGCCGAGCACATCGTCGATCAGCTCTGAGCAGGCGCCGGACCAAACCCTTCCCAACCAACCATTCGGTCGAATCCGGCAATACGGCGCACCGAATCGCGCAGAGCCCTCGAATAAATAGGAGAGCTGTAGTACTTTTAACGCCAGTCGTGGGACAGGGAGGGCCTATGGGCCACATCAAGTACGCGAGTGACGTCGGAGCGCCCGTCGAGGTCGCTTTCAACTACACGGACAACCATCTGTTCGTACCGGATTGGATGTTCGGCATCGCGGACTTCGTGCCGACCAGCGATCAGGACCGCGGACTCGGCGCGACTTTCGCCACCACCACACGCCTCGCGCTGTGGCGGCCGACTTCCGCCTGCGAGATCACCGAATACCGCCGCAATGCGGTGATCGAGTATACGTTGCGGGGGCGATTGTCCGGAACGCTGAGACTGCGTTTCGACCCGTTGGGTTACGGACGCTCGGTGCTGACCTCCGAGGCGGAGTACAGTCCACCTCGCGGAGTCACCGGGCGACTCGGCGCCGGCCTTGTCGACGCCGCGGTCAAATCGGCGCTACGGCGTACCGAGTCCCGGTTACGGAGGGAGATAGAGGAATTCCACGGTACCGATCTTGTCGGTCGGATTGCGTAGGGTGCCAGCCATGATCATCGTGAGCACCGACGGATCCTGCCTCCGCAATCCCGGCGGCGCCATCGGCTGGGCTTGGGTCAATCATCAGGGCTCCTCGGCGAGCGGAGGAGCCGCGTCCGGAACCAACCAGGTCGCGGAGTTGCGCGCGGTGCTGGAGGCGATCGTCGCCCATCCCGGGTCCGAACCCCTGCTCATCGAGAGCGATTCGCTCTATGCGATCAAGTGCGCCTCGGAATGGGTGGCAGGGTGGCGGGTCAACGGCTGGCGCACGTCCACCGGTGGCGCGGTGAAGAATGTCGAACTCGTCCGGCAGATCGATCGGGCCATCGCGAGCAGGCCGGGCCCGGTCCGGTTCCGTTGGGTTCGGGGACATGTCGGTAACTATTTCAACGAGCAGGCCGACGCACTGGCCGGAGAAGCGGCTCGGCAGGCCGCGGTCACCGCGGCTGTCGCCGAGGCGAACACCGTGGAAATGCTCGCGGTGACTGTGGAGGAAGCGTCGACGGCGCCGGAAGCGCCGAAGGACAAGGCCGCGGGGAAGGCGGCCGCGCCGTCGGCGCCACAGACTTTGACGCTGTTCTGATGCGCCCGAATCGCCGAAAGCTGCCCGAATGACCTCCGGCGGTGGTGGCTCGGCCCACCGCCGGAGGCGCTCGGCTAGTTGCCCGGCTGCGGTGCGGGTTGACCAGACGGTGCGGGCTGCGGAGCTCCGCCCGGCGCGGGAGCGCCCGGCAGTCCGGTGCCCGCACCCTTCAGCATCGGCGAATCGAGCTTCTCGACCAGCCACTTGTCGCCCGATTTCTGCAGCTGGGCGATCACCACGACGAACTGGCGCTCGGGGTTGGTCTGGGTGAAGTTGGTCCGGAACTGCGTGAGGGTCACCAGCACTTTGGCCGAGGTCGTGTCACCCGACTGGTAGCCGCATTGCACGTCATCGACCCACGACTTGACCTGCGCCTGCGTCATCGCGTCCTTCAACGCCTTGGTCGCGTCGTCGAACTCCTTGAGGAACTCGCCCGTCGAGCCGGCCTTCACCTTGGTGAAGTAGTCGTCGAGGTTCTTCGAATAGTCGTAGACCGAGACGTCCTTGCCGAAGGTGCACGCGGCGTTGGTCGAGTCGCGGATCGCGTCGAGCTTGTCGCCGCGGTCCTTGCCCTGCATGAAGAACACGACCACCGCGGTGATCGCCGCGACCGCGAGCACACCGGCCACGAACGCGGCCACCAGCGGGAGCGACGTGGATTTCCCGGAGGGCGCGGCCGCCTTGGGCGAGTCACGCTTCGCGGCCGGCTCGGATTTGTCTGCCTTCTCCGCCTTGGACATCTCGGGCTTCGCCGCGCCAGCGGCATCCTCCGACTTCCCGGTCACCGCGTCGGTGTCCTTGTCGGAGGCGGCGGCCGTGCTCTCGGCGTCCTTGTCGGTCTCGGCGTCGTCGGTAGACATCGATAAAACCTGCACTTTCCCGGCGCGCGTCGATGCGCCCCGATTGGCTTCAGCGGCTCGCGAGAGCGAACCTTGGGCGTTCCACCAGCGAGTATGCCCGGCCGACGGGATGGCCGCCGGGCCGGGTGCGACTCACCGCACCGGAGGCAGGGTCCGCTCGTTCGGATCCACACCCGGCGGCATGTGCGCGCCGTTGTTCGGCACGTCGGGCCGCGGCGCGTTCGCGGCGCCGCGGATCAACTGACCCGGCGGAGGGTTCTCACAGTAGTTCCACTTCGGGATCGTGCCGTCCTGCACGACCTCGTTGCGGATCTTCGGGGTGTCGTAGGTGCAGAACGGCCGCGGCCAGATGTCGATCATGGCGTGGAATTCGCCGTTGTGGGCCGGGACGCCGAGCGCTTCGCCTCCGAGTGCGAGCGAGGGGAACAGTGCGCGCAGCGCGGGCAGCCGCAGCTGCGCCGCCTTGGTGATCGCCTGGAAGTTGGTCGCGAGGCTGGTGATCGGATCGGCCGTCCGGTCCACCACCGCACCGAGGCTGGTGAGCTGACCTGGCGCCTGCTCGAGCACGCGTTGCAGTTCCGCGTTCGCGTTGTTGAACTGCTCGAACAGCACTCCCGAGTTGCTGGTCAGAGTGGCGAGATCAGGCTGCGCGTTGGACGTCGTGTTGGCGATGGTACGCAGGTTGGTGATCAGGTTCGTGGTCTGGGGGAGCAATGAGTCCAGGCCGGCCATCGCCAGGCTGATCCCGTTGATCATGCCGCGCAGCTGATCCGGACCCCCGCTGAGCGCGATGTCCAGCTCGTTCAGGATGACCTGGAAGTGGTCCGGATTGATCTGCGCGATCAGTGCGCTGGAGTTGTCCAGCACCGACCACACCGGCGTGGGCGTGTAGATCTTCTCCGGATCGAACTTGATCACCGCGCCGTTGGCCAGGTACGGCCCCTGCTCGGCGTTGGGCCGGAAGTCGATGTACTGCTCACCCGCGCCGGACAGCGCCTGCACCGCGATCCGGGTGTCCAACGGAATCTTGTACTTGGACTCGATCTGCGCGGTAGCGGCGATGGCCTGACCGCGATCGGTCAGCTCGATCGAGGTCACCTTGCCGATCCGCCACCCGCGCAGCGTCACGTCGTTGCCGGGCTGTAGACCGCCGGAGCGGTCCAGGTTCACCGTCACCGTGTAGTCGGACGCCAACGGGTTGACCCGCATGACGTTCACCATCAGGTAGGTCGCGCCGATCAGCAGCACGAGCACCAAGCCCACGTTCGACAGGAATATCTTGTGTCCGAGCAATTTGCGCAGGGAACTCATCGCTGTCCTCCCGCGATCCGGCCCTGCACCAGTTGCAGCACCTGGATGAGGCTGCCCGCGAAGTCCTGCAAGTCGTGCAGATCCTGGAACTTGCCGTGCTCCGGATCGGTGAGCGCGCTGATGTCCAGGTTGGTCGCGGTCGCGTACACCGCGAAGCTGCTGCCGCGGAAGGTCGCGTCGACCTTCGGCCGGATCTCCCGCAGCCGGTCCAGCAGTACGCCGAAGCCGTCACCGGTCTTGGCTATCGCGTCCATCAGCTGGCGGGTGTTCTCCAGCAGTCCGGTCAGCTGTTCGCTGGAGGTGTCGGCGTAATTGCCGAGTGCGGCGCTGGCCGTCGACAACTTGGTCAGCAGATCGCCGATGGCCCGGTTGTTCTCGGCGACGGCGCCGATCATCTGCGGCAGCGTGTCGGCCACTTCGCCCAGTTGTGCCCGCCTGCCCTCGAGCGTGTTGGCGAGAGTGCTGAACTCGCCGAGCACGCTGTCGATCCGGGCGGAGTTGGCGTTCAAGCTGCCCACCACGCCGGTCAGCTCGGTGATCAGGTGGGCCAGCTGCTCGCCGCGGCCGCCGACGATGGAGTCCAGCTCGGAGCCCAGCTTGGACAGGCTGGCGATGCCGCCGCCGTTGAACAGCATGGAGACCGAGATGAGCAACTGCTCGACGGTCGCGCCCGCGGAGGTGCTGTCGAGGGTGAGCGTGTCGCCGTCGTTCAGCATTTCCGCGCCGGGCTCGGTCTTGGGCTTGGACACCGCGACGAACACGTCGCCGAGGGGGGTGGCCTGCCGCAGCTCCGCCGTGCTGCCCTTGGGCAACTCGATGTCCTTGCTGATGGTCAGGTCCACGATGGCCTGGAAGTTCTTCGTCTTGATGTCGGTGACCACGCCGACGTCCGAGCCGCCGATCTTCACCTTCGCCTGATCGGGCAGGTTCAGCGCGTTCTCGAAGACCGCGTGGATGGTGTAGGTCTCTCCGGCCAGACCCGGTTTCGGCAGCGGCAGCTTCTCCACGGTGAGCCCGCAGCCGGAGGTGACCGCCACACCGGCCACCGCGGCCACGGCGACCAGCGCCCTGCGTGCCTTGATCGTCATTCGGTACGTCATTTCGTCAGTCCGAGCAGTGCGGCGGTGAGCCCGTAGTCGGGTCCGAAGTCCTGCATGTTCCCGGTGCGGCAGCCGTCGGCCTTCATTTGGATGCGTTCGCAGAACAGGCTGACGATCTCACCCGACAGCGCGGTGCCGATCACCGCGTGCAGCCGGACGTACCCGTGCTCGCGGTTGACGATCCCGTCGATGTTCTGCATGACCATCGGCGCCAGGTCGGCGACTTCGGTGAGGCCGTAAGCGTTGTCGCGCAGCTGCTGGGTCACGTTGGTCAGGCCGGTCATGGTCCCCGACAACTGATCCTCGTACTGGGTCAACGTGGTGCTGGTGTTCCGCAGGAAGGCGAGCAGTTGGTCGAGCGTGGCCTGCAGGCCGGGGGCCTGCTCGGCGAGCAGGCCGGTCATCTGGGTGACCCGGTTGCTGAAGTCGCGCACCGACTGGTCGTTCTCGGCCAGCATGGTGGTGAGATCGTTCAGCTTGATGATGATGCTGGAGATCGCGTCCTTGTTGTCCACACCGACCTTCAGCGCACTCGACAGCGCGTTGAGGGTGTCGCGAATCTTCTCGCCGTTGCCGTTGAGCATGGGGTAGAGCACCCGGCCGGACAGCGGGCCGATGCCCTCCTGGCCCGGCTCCGGCTTCAGCGCGGCCGCGAACTGGTCGATGGTCTTGATCATCGTGTCCAGCTCGACCGGCGTCTTGGTACGGGCCTTGGGCAGGTGCGCGCCGTCGGACAAGGTCTCGCCGCCGGTGTAGACGGGGGTGAGCTCGATGTGCCGGTCGGTCACGATGGACGGCGAGATGATCGCGGCGACCGCGTCCTTCGGGACCTTCACGTCCTTGTCGATCGACATGTGCACCTCGACCAGAGTGCCCTTGGGCACGATCTTGTCGACCTTGCCGACATCGAGCCCGAGCACCGTGATCGGGTTGCCCTCGTAGATGCCCGCGATGTTGTCGAAGTCCGCGGTGATCTGGAGGGTATTACCCAATGCGTCGTTCACCGAGCTCGGCAGCAGCGAGCAACTGCCGACCGTCAGCGCGGCGGCGCTGATCATCAGCGTCTTCGCGACGGTCTCGGGCCGAAAGCCCATGCGGAATCTCATCCCTGGCACCCCTCGATAACTTCGGCGAAGCACAACCAGTTGTCCGGGAACAGCCACGGCAGGCCGACGTCACCGTACGGACCGCTGCCACCCCAGGAGTTCGCCAGGTAGCGCACGGTCGGCGGCATGAGCGACAGCATCCGGTCCAGGTTGTCCTTGTTCTTCTGCAAGCCTTCGGCCATGGTGTTCAGCTGCTGGATGGTCGGGCCGAGCTGATCGTTGTTCTCCGCGCCGATCACCTCCAGCTGCTTGGTCAGGGCGGCGATGTTGTCCAGCAGCTGGCGCAGCAGTGCCTGGCGCTCCATCACCCGATTCGCGATGGCCTCGCCTTGGGTGATCACCAGCAGAATGCTGTTGCGGTTGTCGCCGAGGATCTGGGTGACGCGGTCCAAATCCTTGAGCAGGATGTCCACCTCGGTCTTGCGGCTATCGATCACTTTGGCCAGTGCGCCGACGCTGTCCAGTGCCTGGGCGGTGAGCTGAGGCGAGCCGTTCATCTGCTCGTTGATCAGGTTCAGCGACTCGGCCAGCTTCCTGGTGTCGAGCGCTTCGAACTTCGGGGTGCCGACCTGCACCACGTCGGCCAGGTTGTACGGAACCGCGGTGTTGGAGACCGGGATCCGCTTGCCCTTCAGGCCCGAGCCGTCGCCCGGCTCCAGGTCGACGTACCTGGCGCCGAGCAGCGTGGCCATCTTGATCGAGGCGCGGGCGTCCGGGCCGAGCTTCACGTCGTCGCTGACGCTCAGCGTGAGCAGCACGTGGCTGCCCTCCAGTTCGGCGTCGACGACCCGGCCGGAGGACACGCCCGCGATGTTCACCTTGTCGCCGACCTTGATGCCCGCGGCCTGCACGAACTCGGCTTTGATCGACTGCTCGCCGACGCCGATGAGCTTGTACACGCTGGACACCAGCAGCAGCACCACGATGAGGACGCCGCCGATGATGCCCAACCAGAAGTACCGGTTGCTTTCGAACCTGGACCTGAGTCTGGTCATCATGGGCGGCACACCGCCGAGTGCGAGGTTCCGCCGATCTGGGAGAACAGACCGCGGGGGAAGAGGATGCCGTAGAGCGACACGTCCAGCCCGCACAGGTAGGCGTTGGCGTAGGCGCCCTCGGAGGTGTGCCTGCCCGCCGCCGACAAGACGTTCGGCAGGTCGATCGCCGCCTGGTCGAGTTTGGCGCCGTTGTCCAGCAACAGCGTCAGCGCCGCGCTGGTGGAGTTCTGCGCGTTGCGCAAGCTCGGCTGGATCTGGTCCATCATGCCGACCAGTGACGTGGTCGCGCTCGCGATCTGCTCGGTGGATGCGAGCAAGGACTGTCCTTGCTCGTACAGCCCGCCGATCAAGGCCCGGGTCTGGGTTACCAGGGTCTCCAATTCATCTCCTCGTTTCGCCAACCCCGACATCACGCCCGACAGGTTGGTGATCACATCGGACAGGATCGCGTCTCTGCGCTGGAAGTCGGTGGCCAGCTGGGCAGCCTGGACGATGAACGCGCTCAATGAGACGCCGTCCCCCTGCAATGCCTGGATGAACGTCTCCGACAGCCGGTTGACCTGCTCCGGCTGCAACACCTGGAACAGGGGCTGGAAGCCGTTGAGCAGACCCGACACGTCGAACGACGGCTCGGTGCGGTCGATCGGGATCGAACCGTTGTTCCTCAGCGGCGCGGGGTTCGGCGCCTTGCCGGGAGCCAGCGCCACATACCGCTGGCCGATCAGGTTCTGGTAACGGACCAGCGCCTTGGTGTCGTCGTAGATCGTCTGGTCGCGCTGCACGACGAAGGTGACCTTCGCGACCGATTTCTTCAGGTTCGCGTCCCGGCCCCGCTCGATCTTCTCGACCTTGCCGACCCGCACGCCCGCCATGCGGACGTCGTCGCCTTCGTGCAAACCGAGCACGTCGGAGAACGTCGCGGAATAGGTGTAGGTGTCACCGCTGACGATGCGCGCCAGCGTGTTCCACACCACCACCGTCACCAGGATCGACACGATGGCGAAGATGCTGAATCCGATCAGCGGTTTGCGAATGCTCATCGTCGGGCACCGTTGTCGGACACCTGCATGGTTCCGCCCTTCAGAATCGAGCTCAGCAGCAGATATTCGGCGGTGGTCGGCTTGCGGCCGAGCAGCGCGGTGATCGCCGAGTCGCCCCGGTAGGAGATCGGCGCCGCCGACGGCGTGCCCTCGGGCGCGGCAGCCGGAGCGGCGGGCGCCGGTGCCGCGGCGGGCGGGAGCAAGCCCGGCGGCAGCATCGGGAACAGACCTTCGAGCGGGGTGCCCGCGAACGGCGCGGGCACGCCGCCGGTGGGGGCGGCCGCGGTGGCGCGGTTCGGGTCCGGGGTGGTGACGCCGGGAATCAGCGGCAGACCGGGCATGGGCACCACCGGCGGGAGCCCGGCGGCCGAGTCCAGCGCGCGCGGCTTCAGCTGTTCGGGCAGCTCGCCGACGTCGGCGACGGCGGGTGCGGTGTAGCAGCTCGGGCCGACCATCTCGCCGTAGCGCGGGCAGTCGGCCACGGTGTACGGGCGGTACGGGGTGAGCGTGAGACCGGCGTCCCAGACCTGCTGCTTCTGCGGACCCCAGGTGAACGTGGTGTCCATCCGCCGCATCGTCTCGCTCAGGTTCAACAGGCTCCTGGTGATCGCGTCCGGGTCCGCGGCGAGTGCGCCGAACATGTCGTTCGTACCGGCGGTGACCTCGATGCCGACGTTGGGGTTGCGGGCGAACAGGTCGTTGACCGTCTCGATGGTTCCGGCGGTGCCGGTGATCAGGGAGACCAGCTCACTGCGGCGGTCTGCGATGGTGCGCGCGGTCTGCACCGAGCTGCCGAGCACGTCGACCAGCTCGGGCGCGGACTGGTTGAGCGCGTTGAACGAAGCGGAGAAGTCGCTCAGCAGCACACCGAGATCCGGGATGGACTCATCGACGGCCAGCAGCCAGCGGTCCAGCCGCTCGACGGTGGAGCCGGGCATCCGGCCGCTGCCGTCCAACGCCTGGGACAGGGTGCCGAGGACCCGGCCGAATTGCACCGGATCGATCTTGTCGAGGATGTTGCGCACCGTGGTGAGCGTGTCCTGCAGCGCGATGGTTCCCTTGCTGCGGTCCTCCTCGATGACCGAACCCTCGTGCAGGTACTGGTCGGCCGGGCCGTTGAAGACGAGTTCGACCGAGGTGACGGCGAAGAGATTGCTCGGCACCACGCGGGCGGTCACGTTGGCCGGGATGTCGCCGGCGAATTCCGGCTTCATCTCGATCCGGACCTTCTGCAGCTCACCCTTGGCCGCGACATCGACGGTCTTCACCGCGCCGACGAGCACGCCGCGGAACTTGACGTCGGCCTGCTCGGGCAGACCGTCACCCGTGGTGGTCAGGTTCGCCGTGACGTTGATCTTCTCCTGGAAATACCCCTGGTAGCGCAACATCAGGAAGCCGAGCACCAACGCGAAGACGACCAGACCGCACACGCCTGCGATCAGCAACTGTCGCATCGTGGGCCCGCGCCCACTGGGATCGATGATCATCTGGTATTTACCCCGAGATCCGAATGCCTGGGTTGACACCCCAGATAGCCAATGTCATGAACAGGTTCGCGAAAACGACCGCGATGATGCACATCTTGATCGCACGGCCCGCGGCCACGCCGACGCCCTCGGGGCCACCGGAGGCGAAGAAGCCGTAGTAGCACTGGATGAACGTGGTGATCGCTACGAACAGGATCGCCTTGATCAGCGAGTAGATGACGTCGGTCGGGATGAGGAACTGATAGAAGTAGTGCTGGTAGGTGCCGGTGGCGGTGCCGCCGATCAGCTGCACGGTCAGCGCGCAGGAGACGTAGGCCATGGTGAGGCCGAGGCAGTAGAGCGGAATGATGGCCACCATCGCCGCGAACATCCTGGTGCTGATCAGATAGGGCAGCGGCCGGATGGCGATGGATTCCAGCGCGTCGATCTCCTCGGAGATGCGCATGGCGCCCAGCTGCGCGGTGAACCGGCAGCCGGCCTGGGCGGCGAAGGCCAGTGTCGCCAGCAGCGGGCCGAGTTCGCGGGTGGTCGCGAACGCCGATATCGCACCGGTGATCGGACTCAGGCCGAGCAGGTTCAACGAGTTGTAACCCTGGATGCCCACGGTCATGCCGCCGAAGGCGCTCAGAATGACGACGACGCCGATGGTGCCGCCACCGACGATGAGATTGCCGTTGCCCCAGGTGACGTCCGAGAGCAGGCGCCACACTTCCTTGGGGTAATGCTTGAGCGCCAGCGGAATCGACCCGATCGAGCGCAACAGGAAGAACACCTGGTGGCCGAGCCTGGCGAGCAGATCGACCGGTGCGTGCGCGGATTTCCGGATCGTCTGGAGAGGCCGCAGCAGCGGCGGTACATAGGTTGATGACACCGGCTCAGACCACCTGTGACGGGAATAGTGCGTTGTAAACCTGGGTGATGATGAGGTTCACCCCGAACAGCATGATGGCGGAACTCACCACTGCGGAATTCACCGAGTTGGCGACACCGCCGGGGCCGCCCCGGGTGTTCAATCCGGTATCGCAGGCGATGATTGCCGCGAGCAGGCCGAAAATCAGCGATTTCCCGAGAGCGACAAGCAGATCGGTGGTCACCGCGAACGACGAGAAGGTGCCGACGTAGGAGCCGGGCGTGCCGTTCTGCGCGAAGATATTGAAGATGTAGCCGGTCAAGAATCCGACGAAGACCACGAAGCCGCACAGCAGCACGCTCACCAGCATCGCGGCGCCCAGGCGCGGAGCCACCAGCCTGCGCAGCGGGTCGACGCCCATGACCTTCATGGCGTCGATCTCCTCGCGGATGGTGCGCGAGCCGAGGTCGGCGCAGACCGCGGAGCCGACGGCGCCCGCGATCATCAGCGAGGTGACCAGCGGGGCGCCCTGCTGAATAATGCCGAGGCCGTTGGCCGCGCCGATGAACGAGGTGGCGCCGACCTGACCGGCGACCGATCCGACCTGGATGGAGACGATCACGCCGATGGGGATGGCGACCAGCAGCGTCGGCGCCGCGGAGACACTGGCCATGAACGCGCATTGCCGGACGAACTCGCCGAAGGGAAAGCGCCTGCGGAAAATCGAGACGAACAGTTCGGCGACGGCGGCGAAGCCCATGGTGATCTGCCTGCCGAAAGTCTCCAGCGAACGCTTCGGATGATCTTGCCAGTAAGACCTCGTCCAATCGACCGCATCACTGAACCGTGACCCTGTTGGTGGACTCTCGGTCGACTGCACTGGCTAATCCTCCTCGACGCCGGTTGGCTGCCCCGACGACTCGTTTGCTTGACGCACCTTACTACGGAGTAGTGCGGAACACACCACCCCCTTGTGATCGCAGTCATAGATGTCGCTCACTGTTGCCGGAAAGCAATGGTCGACGCCTGGAAACACTGGGAACGAGCCCAAAGTCAGGTGCCCGACCTCTAGCACAAGCCACAGCCCACCTGCGCGAATCCGCAGCTATGCCGAGCGGATCGACGAATTACTTGGAGATTTATCATCGAAAATCAATTTTGTTTCCGGAGACCAACACGACGACTCCTTACTATCACCGAATCACTAACGGCCACGGGATTTTCACAAATGCGATAGCCGAATGCTATCGAAGAGGTAAGATACGTTTGATCTAGAATGTATTAAATAGGGTTGAAGCGCCGAGCAGTGGGGACAACCCCGGAGTAGGTGACGCGCCCGAGGTCGATTACTGACACGATGGGTGCGACAGATTGATATCGTGCGGGCTTCCGACGTCTGGAGGGACATGTTCAGCAAACTCGCCAAGGTGGCCAACGCCGCCTTCGCCGTCGCCCTGGGCGCGGCGCTGCTCGGCACGGGCGCTGGGGCCGCTAACGCCCAAACGGGCCCGCCGGTGTTGGGCGGTGGATCCGGCATCATCATCGACAACCAATTCGAATGCACGGTCACGACTGTCGGCCACGACAACGCGGGGCGTCTGGTCGGACTGACCGCGGGCCACTGCGGCGACCCGGGCGCACAGGTCTACGCCGAAGCCGATCGGGGCGCGGGCGTGATCGGCCGGTTCGTCTACTCCAACCACGACCTCGACTACGCCGTCATCCAGTTCGATCCGGGCAGGATCACCCCGGTGAACCGGATCGGCAACGTCACCATCACCGGACTCGGCGCACCGGCCACCTTCCCGCAGATCGTCTGCAAGGAAGGGCGCACCACCGGTAACACCTGCGGTATCGCGTGGGGCGACGTGTTCCGGACGAATGTCGAGACCTGGAGCCAGATGTGCGTGGTGGAAGGCGACTCCGGTGCTCCGGTCGTCGTCGGCTCGACGCTGGTGGGCATGGTGAACGCCTACCTGGCTCTGGCTTGCTTCGGTCCTGAGGTCGGCACCAACATGAGCGCGATCATGGCCGACGTCAACGGACGCGGCGGCGTCGGCGCGGGCTACATTCCGATCTGAATCGAATACCGACCTGAATCGAACACCGACGCCATTCGATGAGCGGCCCGAGCGGACAGCGATCCGTTCGGGCCGCTTATTTCTCGCTTCCGGCCGGCGCCACCGCCGGACCGGCGACCGCGCACTGCGGCATGCAGTCGACGCTGTCCAATGTGGGCGCGCGCCGCTCCGGACGTAGCAGCACCGCTGCGAGTACCGCCCCGGTCACCAGCAGTCCGGCGCACAGCCACATCGCGGCGGCGAAGCCGTCGTCGAAGGCTGCCGGATCATCCAGGGCATCCGAGATACCGACGAGCCCGGGCAGCGCCGCGACGGCGAGCAGTTGCGCGGTCCGCGCCACGGCATTGTTCACGCCCGAGGCGATGCCCGCCTCACCGGCCGGGACCGCGCCGAGCACCGCCCCGGTCAGCGGCGCGACCAGCACCGCGAGCCCCAGCCCGAAGACGAGGACGCCGGGCAGCACATCGGTCAGGTACCCGGTGTCGGGTCCGATGCGCAGCAACAGCACCAGACCCGCCGCCGCCAGCAGCGGGCCGGCGGTCATCGGGATTCGCGGCCCGTGCACTTGCGCCCAGCGCCCGGCCGGAGCCGAGAGCACGAGCATGATCAACGTGACCGGCACGGTCGCGACGCCGGACATCAGCGGCGAGTATCCCGCCACCAACTGCAGTTCCAGCACCAGCAGGAAGAACACGCCCCCGAGTGCGGCGTAGACCGCCAGCGTCACGAGATTCGCGGCGGTGAACACCCGGGAACTGAACAGCGACGGCGGCACCAGCGGGTGGTCACTGCGCAATTCGATCAGAACGAAGGCCCCGAGCAGCACCACACCGGCCACGATGAGCAGGGGCATGGTGTCGATCAGTCCCAGGGTCAGCGCACCGAGCGCGACCGCCACCACCAGCGCGCCGGGCACGTCGAGCTTCCCCGCCGCGTTCGGATCGCGGCTTTCCGGCACATGTCTCAGCGCGACCAGCACCACGACCAGGGCGAGCGGAATGTTGAGGAAGAAGATGGACCGCCACCCCGCGACCTCGATGAGCCAGCCACCGAGAAACGGCCCGAGCGCGCCCGCCACACCACCGAATCCGGACCACAGGCCGATCGCCGCGCCCTGGTCGCGCCGATCGATCGATGAGGAGATCAGGGCCAGGCTGCCCGGGGTGAGCATCGCGCCCGCGACGCCCTGCAGGATCCGGGCCCCTACCAGCATTTCGATGCTCGTCGCGGCGCCGCAGAGCACGGACGCGATCGCGAAGGCCACGGTTCCCCACACGAAGACCCGGCGGCGGCCGAGTTTGTCGCCGAGCGAGCCGCCGAGCAGGATGAACGAGGCGAGGGTGAGGGTGTACCCGTTCAGCGTCCATTGCAGCCCGGCCACATCCGTATGCAGCGATTCGCCGATCCGCGGCAGCGCGATGTTCACGACCGTCGCGTCGAGCGAGGCCACCGACGATCCGAGGATGGTGGCCAGCAGAATCCAACGACCGCTGCCGGACCGCAGCCGCGGTAGCTCGGTGGTGCTCACCAACTCAACTTAGCGGTCCACCGGCGATGGGAAGTTCCGGTCAGAGTTCCTGGACACAGACGACGAAACGGCGCTTGTCGTAGACGTACCCGGTGCCGCTGCCGCAGACGCTGACGTCGTCGGCGCCCTGCTGGATCTTGACCACCTTCACACCCTTCGCGGGCGACGAACCGGCGCAGTCGATGCGCTTGGGATCATCGCCGCCGACGTCCATGCAGCCACCGACCACCCAGTCGATGTCCAGGCAGAACGCGCCTTGTTCGATGCCGTTGATCGTCTCGGCGTAGTAGTTGTCGGCGTCGCTGCTGCACTGCGAGCTCTTGGCCTTCTTGTCGATCACCTTGTAGTTCGAGGCGCGACTACCGCAGGACGCCTTCTCGATGGTGGCGTTGGTGGTGGTGCCGCCGAGTGTCACGCAGTCACCGACCTCGGCCTGGAAGTCGGTGTCGCCGCTGGGCTTGCTCGTCGTCGGCTTGCCGGTGCTCGGGGTGGGTTTGCCGGACGACGGTTTCGGCGTGTTGGTCACCGAGACCGCGTCGATCGTGCCGTTGTCGACGGCGGGCTGGGCGGTACCGTTGATCGTGGAACTGCACCCGACCAACGTCAGCCCGGCCGCGATGGCGAGACCGGCGAAGGCGAGACGACCCCAGGTCAGTTGACGAGACACGTACAGTCCTCCCGAGCTGTAACGCTTTGGCGAACTCACGCCCCCGGAATCCGAAGTTGCCATGGCTGTGCTTGAAATACCACGCCATGAATACACCATGGACCGAGCGCACGTCGAGCCGGAGCCGGAAACGCGCGGCGGTCAATAGGTCTGGGTATGGTGGGATTTCTGGTGCGAGAGGAGTCCCCGGTGAAGCTGATCAGCGCAATCGCGTGTTCCACCGCCGCGATCGGAGGCTCCCTCGTCTTTCCGGGAACGGCTGCCGCTGTCGATGTGCACTGCCGATCCGAACACGGGACCGACATCACCGTCATCGACGGGGAGACGGCCTGCCGAGCGGCGACCGACAGTCACGGCCGAGCCACGGCCACAGCCACCGGCATCGACGGGGTCGGCTACGCCAACGCGACCCTCGGCGCGACGGCCATCGGCATCGGCGCGGCGGGAGGCGTCGGCGCGAGCTCGGGTGCCGGTGGAGTTCCGGTGGCGGTCGGCCTCGGCCCGGACGCCGTCGCGCTGACCTCGACCACCGACGATCCCGAGGCGCGGACGTTCGCGGTCTCGATCGCGTTCGAAGGGTCGCGAGCGGGGGTGGAGACCGCCGAACAAGCGGTCGTCTGCCTGGGCGTGGCTGCCTTCGCGTGGAACGCGGGTACCGGCGACGCATGCCTGGCCACGCCTTTCGGGCTCTGGCAGACCGACTGAACGAGTTACCCTGGTTGACCAGCCCGGATAACGGCGGTCAGGAGGTGACCCCATGGTTTCGGCAATGGCGGCGGACGGCTTCGAGCCCGCTGATTCCACGCGCGCGAAACTGGCGGCACCGCGCGAAATGCTGGTCGACCCGCGTTTCATCCGGCTGGCCGATCAGTTCTTCGGCATGTTCGCCCAGCCCGCGCGCGGGGGCGGCGCGCTGGCGGTCTACCTCGACGGCCGCCCCGTGGTCGACATCTGGGCCGGCTGGGCGGACAAGGAGCGCCGCTGGAACGGCGAAACCGTCGCGCTGACCTTCTCCACCGGCAAGGGCGTGGCCTCGACTGTGGTGCATCGCCTGGCCGAACGCGGGCTGATCGGCTACGACACACCGGTCGCCGAATACTGGCCGGAGTTCGCCGCGCACGGCAAAGACGACATCACGGTTCGTGACGTGCTGTGTCACCGCGCCGGCTTGCACCGGGTGCGCGGCCTGGTCCCCGGCCGCGAAGGCATCCTGAACTACGACGCCGTGGTGCGGGCGCTGGCCGACAGCCCGCCGGACCCCCGGCGCATCCGCACCTCCGGCTATCACGCGATCACCTTCGGCTGGCTGGTCGCCGAAATCGTGCAACGGGTGACGGGCGCGTCGTTCACCGATGTGCTGCGCAGCGAGATCGCCGAGCCGCTCGGCCTGGATGAGTACTGGTTCCGCGTCCCGGAATCCGAACGACACCGGATCGCCAAGATCTTCCGCCCCCTCGGTCCGCCGGGCATTCGCTGGAACACGGCCTCTTCGGTGCTGTCCTGGGTGCGGCCGGTGCGCGGGCTGGCCGAGGCCGGCATGCCGGAGAGCTTCGACGAGCTGGTCCGCGACCCCCGGGTGCACGACTCGGTGATGCCGGGCTGGAACGGGGTGTTCTCGGCGCGCGCGCTGGCGCGGATGTACGGGGCCTTGGCCAACGGCGGCGTCGTCTACGCGGGCCGGGCGGATCGGGGCGTGTACGGTGTCGGCGCGGCCGAATCAGAGCGGGTCGTGCGGTTCCTGGACCCGAAAACGATCGAGACGATCGGTCGGGTGCAGCCCGCCCAGAGCCGCGACTACGTGCTCGGCGTGCCGATTCGCTTCACGCTCGGCTATCACCGTCCGGTGCTGATGTCCAAGCAGCAACCACACCATGCGTTCGGCCATTACGGGGTGGGCGGCTCGGGCGCGTACGCCGACCTGGATCTCGGCATGTCGATCGCGTTCGTGACCAACGGGCTCGGCAGCATGGTGACCGCGCTCGGCGACGCCAGGCTGGCGCGACTGGCGGCAACGGCGCAGACCACGGTGCACAAGCACAAGCAGGCCGCACACTAGGCTCGGCCGCTTCTACGAGGCTGCCGGGCGCACCGAACCGGTGTGGTCGCGGGCTCTGCGCCGCACACCATCACTACCGGTCCGTATCGCCCGATTTCGTCCGCCATCCTCAGTGAGCTTCATCACTAACAGGTTTGTGGCGAACCATATTTCGCGACCGCTCGGCTACCGACTCGGCGCTGCGCGATCCCGCGTGACCGGGACGTTTCCCCTCATCTATACCCGACGTAATCAATTGTGACCTGAGCCACAACAACTCGCTGTGGTGAATAACTCTGAAATACAACTGGCTTCGGTACGCGCCGGGACGGTAGGAATGGACAACGGGTCGGGCCGTCGATACCAGTGGGGCCGCTCTTCTGACTCCGCGCTGAAATGAAAGATCTCGCTACGCGTGCGTCTGCGTGCGCGCGAGAGATGGAATGGACGATTAACCTATGCATGCCGCTTTGCACACCGGGTCGTTGCCTGCTCGCCGCAGGGGAGCGCGGCTGACCCGCCGGATGCGCGAGGGCGTCCTGCTGTCCGCCGCGATCGCGACGGCCGGTGTTCTGCTCGTCGCGCCCGCGCACGCCGAACCGATCCCGGGGATCGGCACCGGCTCGGCCGCCGCGGCCACCGAGCCCACCCCGCAGGCGAACTTCGCGCCGCCCTCGATCAACATCGCCGACGGCGAGGTCGTCGGCGTCGCACAGCCGATCATCATCACCTTCAAGGAACCGGTGACCGACCACGCCACCGCCGAGAAGGCCATTCAGATCACCTCGTCGAAGCCTGTTCCCGGCCACTTCTACTGGCGCGGCGACAAGCAGGTGCGCTGGCGGCCGAACGACTTCTGGCCGGACAACACCGACGTGCAGGTGCAGGCGGGCGGCACCACCAGCTCGTTCCGCATCGGTGACGCGTTCGTTGCGACCGCCGACGACGAGACCCACACCATCACCGTCACCCGCAACGGGGAGGTGGTGCGGGAAATGCCCACCTCGATGGGCAAGCCCAAGCACGAGACGCCGAACGGCATCTACATCGTCGGCGAGCAGCAGCGCAAGATGATCATGGACTCGTCGACCTACGGCGTGCCGATCACCGACCCCGAGGGCTACAAGCTCGAGGTCGAGTACGCCACCCGCATCTCCAACAGCGGCATCTTCGTGCACGCGGCTCCCTGGTCGGTCGCGCAGCAGGGCGTCTCCAACGCCAGCCACGGCTGCCTGAACGTCAGCACCGAAGACGGCAAGTGGTTCTTCGAGAACGCGCGGCGGGGCGACCCGGTGATCGTGCAGAACACCCAGGGCGGCACGCTCAGCGCGAGCGACGGATTGGGCGACTGGAACTGAGGGTCCGGCAACCCCGGGTCCACCTGAAGCCGAACACTACGAACGATTGCTCGAGGCGATCGGTCGTAGTGTTCGGCTTTTGCTTTCTTCAAGACCGCTCGGGCCCGGCAATCACCAGATCTTCACGCGCTCAGCGGGTTCCAGGTACAGCGCATCGCCGGGTTCGACGCCGAACGCCTCGTGGAAGCGGTCGATATTGCGCACGACGGCATTGCAGCGGAACTCCGGCGGCGAGTGCGGATCGGTGGCCAGGCGCCGAATGGCTTCCTCTGTGCGGGCTTTCGTGCGCCACACTTGCGCCCAGCCGTAGAACACCCGTTGCAGGCCGGTGAGCCCGTCGATCTCCGGCGCGTCGGCGCCGCCGAGCGAGATCTTGTACGCCTCCAGCGCGATGGAGAGGCCGCCGAGGTCACCGATGTTCTCGCCGATGGTGAACTGGCCGTTCACGGTGTGCTCGTCCGGCAGATCCTTGGGGGAGAGCACGTCGTACTGATCGATCAACGCCTTTGTCCGCTTGCCGAATTCGGCGCGGTCCTCGTCGGTCCACCAGTCGACCATGTTGCCGTCGCCGTCGTACTTCGCGCCCTGGTCGTCGAAGCCGTGCCCGATCTCGTGACCGATCACCGCGCCGATGCCGCCGTAGTTGGCCGCGTCGTCGGCGTTCATGTCGAAAAACGGCGGCTGGAGAATGGCGGCCGGGAAGACGATCTCGTTCATACCCGGGTTGTAGTAGGCGTTCACCGTCTGGGGCGTCATGAACCACTCGTCCCGGTCGACCGGACCGCCGAGCTTGCTCAACTCCCGATCGTGCTCGGCGGCGTAGCCTCTGCGGTAGTTGCCGACCAGGTCGGCCGGGTCGATCACCACGCCCGAGTAGTCCCGCCACTTGTCCGGATAGCCGATCTTCGGGGTGAACTTCTCCAGTTTCTCCAGCGCGGCGATCCTGGTGCCCTGGCCCATCCACTCCAGCTCGGCGATGTTGCGGCGGTAGGCCTCCTGCAGATTGGCCACCAACTCGACCATCCGTGCCTTGGCCTGCGGCGGGAAATGTTCGGCCACATACAGTTTGCCGACCGCCTCGCCCAGCAGGTCCTGCACCAGCGTGACGCCGCGCTTCCAGCGCTCCCGATTCTCCTCCGCGCCGGTGAGCGTGCGGCCGTAGAAGTCGAAGTTCTCCTCGACCACCTCGTCGGTCAGATACGGTGCACGCGAGCGCAGCACCCGCCACGCCGCCCATGCCCGCCAGTTCGCGAGCGGCTCGTCGGCCCAGAGCCGGGCGAACGTGCGCAGATAATCCGGCTGGCGGACGACCACCTCGGCGAACAGCTCGGACCCTGCCCCCTCGACGCCTTCGGCCAGCGCGGAAGTCCACGCGGCCCAGTCGAACTCGGGGTTTTCGGCGGCCAACGCGTCGAAGGTGGTCAGGTTGTACCTGAGTTCGGCGTCACGGCGGCGTACCACGTCCCAGTGCCCGGCGGCCAGTTTCCGCTCCAGCGCGAAGACGCGCTCGCCCACGGTGTCGAGTTCGTCCGGCAGCAGCCCGGCGACCTGCGGGTCGGCGGCAGCCAGGGCGAACATGCGGTTGATGTGCGCGATGTACTTCGCGCGGATCTCGGCGAACTCGTCCTGCCGGTAATACGACTCGTCGGGCAGGCCGATGCCGGACTGGGTGGCGTGCACCAGATAGCGGTCGGAGTCCTTGTCGTCGGTGTCGACGAACACGGCGACGGCGCCACCGACGCCGGTGCGCTGCAACCAGCCGAGCAGCGACGCGAAAGCCACCTTGTCGCCGACCTCGGCGATCGCGGCGAGTTCGGCGGCGATCGGCGCGAGCCCGGCGGCGGCCACCGCGTCGGTGTCCATGAAGCTGGAGTACAGGTCACCGATCTTGCGGGCGTCGCTGCCCGGCTCGGCGCCGGCGTCCGCGGCATTCTGGATGATTGCCTTGACGTCCAGCTCCGCCTGGTCGTACAGCGCGCGGAAGGCGCCGTCCACGGCCCGGTCGGCCGGGATCTTGTGCTCGGCCAGCCATTTGCCGTTTACGTGCGCGAACAAGTCATCCTGCACCCGCACGCCCTGGTCGAGGTAGGACAGATCGATACCGGAAGGACGGGTCGGTTCGGAAGTCACGGTCTCCAGTATGCCGATGTGGGGGATGAGTCGGCCCCCGGCCGCAGCCGACCGGGGGCGTCGAACAGGGAAATCAGGCAGGCAAGACGATGCAATCGAATTCGCCGTCGTAGGCGCCGAGCAGGAAGGCGTCCCACTCCTCGGGGGTGTAGACGAGGGTGATTCCGCCGTGACGCAGAGTGGTGTGACCGTTGGCGGCGGTGTGTGCGCGCAGTTCGCCATTCGATCGCCCGCGGGTGCGCAGGGTATCGAGGAACGCGGTCCATTCGGCTGCGGTGACGGTGATGACGGGCTCTTCGGCGGGGCGGTTCGCCGGGTCGCGGCGATATTTGCTGTCACGGATGAGCACCGCATCACCATCGAACCGGACCTCGACGCATTGGTTGCCATTGTTCGATCTGGTCGATGTGAACCAGCCGGTACGTACCGGCCGCGCGGTGATGGCCATGGGCAGGATTTTACACGCCGGAATAGCGTCTGATCAGGGCCAATGAGTCCAACCGTGACAACGATTGGTCCACCGCGCGCAGGTAGGCGAAGCGTAGATCGCGGACCAGATCCGGGTCCTCGACGGCCCCGCCGAACACCGCGCTCTCCACCCAGCCGAAGGTGGGCAGTTGCTCGCCGGCGAAGTCGATGAGGTGGAAGCTGGACCCGCCGAGTACCGCGCCCGCGGTGGCCGCGAACGGGATCACGCGCACCTCGACGGTGTCCAGTTCTTCGATCAGATCGGCCAGGTAGCGCAACTGTCCCCGCAATACGTCCGGGCCGCCGGTCTGCTGGAGCAGAGTGCCCTCACCGAACACCGCGGTCAACTCGACCGGGTCCGCGCCGCGCAGCCGCTCTTGGCGCCGCATCCGGATCGCCACCAGCTGCTCGACCTGGACAGGCCGGATCATCACGTCGGCGCTGATCAACGCGCGAGCGTAGTCCTCGGTCTGCAGCAGCCCCGGAACGACGAGGCTGTCGTAGCTGCGGATGCTCTGCGCACCGTATTCCATGCCGTAGAGCCGCTGCAGCTCCGGTCCGATCAACGCCGAGGACCTCGCCCACCATCCGCGCTGCTTGCTGGCCTCGAGCAAGGCGAGCAGCTCCGCGCGCTCCTCGGCTTCCACCTCCAGCAGTTCGAGCACCGGGCCGATGGTCTCGGTGGTCAGTACGCGCCTGCCTTTCTCCACGTGCGACCAGTTGGCCGGCGTGAAGCCCACCCGCCTGGCGAAGCCCGCGGAGTCGAACCCGCGCTGTTCACGCAGTTCCCGCAGCCGAAGCACCAGTTCCCAGCGGGCAACGGTGGGCGAGACGGGTGCCATGTGTGGGGATGCTACGCCCACTCCGCCGCGCGGTCGTGGTGACTATTGTCAAGTGACTTGCCCAGGACTAGGGTCGGGTCCAGCGATCGATTCTTCCGAGCACGCGTCCACCACAGCGAGGCGAGGTTGTTCGTCATGAGTACATCGCGCATCCAATCGGGCAGGCATCTGGCGTCCACGGATTTCCCGTCGATCCAGGACGCGTTCGCTCGCTGCCGTCGCTACCGCGATGACAACGGGCTCTACGGTCTCGTTGACCCGCTCCTCGGTCGCATCATGCTGGAAGTGGGCTCGGTCGGCGCGGTCGTGATGCCGAGCGGGTTCGGCCGACAGGTGCGCGAGCGGCTGGCCGCGGGGCCCGAGGCCCGGCCGGGGCCGATCATCGCGCATCCGCGCGCGGATCGCTGGACTTTCCTGACCGGGCCTACAGACAACTCGTACCTGGATACCGGACTGTTCACCGACCTTTTCCGGGTCTGCGCCTCGATCGGGTTGCCGGGCAGCCATATCGTGCTGCCCTCACCCACCGACGAGCACAGCGGCTACCGAACCTGGGTCGCGGCGCCCGACGGCGACTTCCGCCGTGATTTCGCCGAGGTGATCGCCACGACCCGGGCGTGCGCGGCGGCTACCGGGGCGTCGGCGCGGGCGGTGGAGTGAGCGTGATGCTGAACTTGTCCTCCAGCTTCTGATTCCACTCGCGCTCGCACCGCTCGATCTCGGCCTGGTCGTTGCCCGCCTTGTTCACACAGTCCACGAAGTCTTTTCCGCCCGAGTCGACGAAGAAGCTGTAACCCACGATGGTGAGCAGGATGGCGCCGACGATGCCCAGCGCGCCGAGGACCACACCGGTGATCGCCATCCCCATGCCTCCGGCGGTGCCCGCACGGGCCTTGAACACCGCGACGATCCCGAGGATGACGGCCAAGATGCCGAAGAGGTAGCCGCCGACGACCGTCCAGAAGAACAGCAGCGCGAGGATGCCGAGCACCAGCGCGGTGATCGCCAGGCCCCTGCCTTTCGGCGATTCCTGCCAGTAGGCGGGGCCGCCCGGGTACTGGCCGCCCGGCGGCTGCGGATATTGCCCGGGCGGCGGGTACTGGCCGGGCGGCGGGGGCGGATATTGCGACATGGACTTCCTCTCCGTCGGTGCCTCGCGATGCTCGGTCCGGACGAGGTGGTCCGGAGGTGCGCGGCGGTCGCCTACTGATCGCGCTCCCCGCGGACGGATGTTAATGCGAAACGGCTACTGGGCGCCCAGCCTCGCGTGCATCTCCCAAACCAAGATTTCCGAAGGCCTGCGCGCCACCACACGTTGGCCTCCCGACCTGGTCAAACGCACCGCGTCCCCCTCGTAGAGCGGGCCGACACCCTCCATGTCCACCTCCCCGCGCGCCACGAACAAATGCAAGTACGGCGCATCGGGCAGATCGATCACCTGCTCGCCCGACTCCGCGCCGGCCATCCGCGCCACATGCAGCGCCGAATGGCTGCTGTTGATGGCGATGGCAGTCCGATCGCGGTACCGGGGCAGTCCCGAGGCGACCGTCACCAGGCCACCGCCTGCCAGTTCGTCATCGATTTCGAGCTGCTCGTAGCCGGGGGTGAGACCCGGTTCGTCGGGCACGACCCACATCTGCACGAAATGCACGGGCTCGTCGTGTTCGGGGGCTCGGCCGTCCAACCGCCACGCGTCGTTCTTCTCAGAATGCAGGATGCCGGTGCCCGCGCTCATACGCTGGGCCAGCCCCGGATAGATGACGCCGCTGTGGCCCAGGGAATCCTGGTGCACCAGACTGCCCCCTAGCACCCAGGTGACGATCTCCATGTCCCGATGCGGGTGGGTGTCGAAACCCTGGCCCGGGGAGACGACGTCTTCGTTGTTGACCAGCAGCAGGCCGTGGTGGGTGTTGTCGGGATCGTAGTGCTCCCCGAAGGAGAACGAATGCTTCGAATCCAGCCAGGAGACCCGCGTCTTCATGCGGTCGCCGCCACGGTGGACATCGATGTGTGGTGTCGTGAGTGTGGACATCATGGTCCTCCTCTCGGGACCGTGCACCGATCGCCATTCAGGGTAGGAGCACTTCCACCGCGGTACTCCACATTCCTAGTAAATTGTGCCGCACTCGGCATTTTACGCGAGCGACCGGAAGGTGAACGGGAGGCGAGCAGAACCAACCGGTACGTCGAAACGTCGGGCCACCTCGTCGGATATCGCGGTCCGGTCCCGATTGCCAAGCGCCGCAACGCCGCCCGGAGGTAACGACGTGCTCCAGCCCGATGACCTCGCCCGGATCGAGCAGCAACTCCGCAGCGAAGCGCGTCGCGATGGCATCGCGCATTTCGTGGTCGGCGTCGCCGTGTTCCGCGAAAACCTGCTCCTGGTGGTGCGCCGAGTCGCGGACGACTATCACGGCGGTATGTACGAACTGCCCGGAGGAGGTGTCGAATCGGGGGAGACATTCGCCGAGTGCGTCGAGCGGGAATTGCTGGAGGAAACGGGGTTGCGGATGCGCGCCGTCACCGACTTCCTCGACGGATTCGATTACGCGACCCGGACCAAGTCGAAAGTGCGGAAATATTGCTTCGTCGTGGAGGCGGAGCCAGGCGATGTCGCCCTCGCGCCAGGGGAGCACGACGCGTTCGCGTGGATCGACGCTACCGCGCTCGACGAGCTGCCGATGGCGCCGGATATGCGGCGGATGGTGAGCATGCTGGTCGACCGGGTCTGACTCGCGCGCCGCGTCCTTCGCGCCCGACGCGCGAGCGTGCGGCGACGTCGGCGAACGCAGTACGCTCGCGGACGTGTCGACTGGTCCCGCCGAAGGCCTCACTCCCGCGGAGCAACGGCCGGGTGGACTGCGCGCCACACTTCGGGCAAGCCCGGGCGTGTCGCGGCTGGCCGTTGTGCGTTTCGCCGGGCAGTTCGGCGACGGGATGTTCCAGGCGGCGCTGTCGGGCGCGATCCTGTTCAATCCGGAGCGGCAGACCGATCCGACGGCCATCGCGGCGGGCTTCGCGGTACTTCTGCTGCCGTATTCGCTGATCGGCCCGTACGCGGGCGCGCTGCTGGATCGTTGGGACCGGCGCACCGTGCTGCTGGTGGCCAACGTACTGCGCGCCGTTCTGATCGCGCTGGTGAGCGCGGGCCTGCTGGCCGGGGTCGGCGAGACGCCGCTGCTGCTGCTGGCTTTGGCTGTGGTCGGCGTCAGCCGTTTCGTCCTGGCGGGGGTCTCGGCGGCGCTGCCGCGGATACTGCCGCAGGAGTGGCTGGTGCCGATGAACTCGGTGCTGGCCACGGTCGCGTCCGGATGCGCCGGATTGGGCGCGGCCATGGCGGTGGGAATCATCGGGCTGATCGGGGCGGGAGACTGGGCCTCGGCGGTCGCGGTCACCATCAGCGGCGCCGGGTCGGTGCTCGGTGCGGCCTTGGCGGCGGGGTTCCGGCCGCGGGCGCTCGGTCCCGCGCCGGACGCGGCGAAGGGGGACAACACCGTGCACGCGATCGCCACCGGTCTGCGTACCGGCGCGACGGCGGTGTGGGAGTCCAGAGCGGTCACGACCGCGATGCTGGGCATCGGCACGCATCGGATCGTCTTCGGCGTCAATACGCTGATCATGGTGCTGGTGTTACGCCAGACTCCGATCGACGGCTCCGGACTCAGCGGGGGCTTGGTCGGCTTCGGCGTCGCGATCGCCGCCACCGCGGCGGGCATGCTGGTGGCCGCCGGCGTCGCGCCACTGCTCATCCCCCGGCTGGGACGGGCGCGCACCGTGGTCGTCGGCCTGATCACCGCGATGCTGGTGCAACTGACGCTGGTCACGCCGATCGCGTTCGCAGACTCGGGCGCCGCGGTGGAGCGTGCGCACCAACTTCTCCTGGCCGGCGCCTTCCTCCTCGGACTCGCCGGACAGACGATCAAGCTGACCGGTGACGCGACCATGCAGATCGATATCGACGACGCCCGCCGCGGTCAGGTGTTCGCGCTGCAGGACACCGTCTTCAACGTCGCGTTCGTGCTGGCGATCGCGGCCGCGGCCCTGATCGTTCCGGCCGACGGCCGATCGGCGGGGGTGGTGCTGGCCGGCGCCGCGATCTACGCCGCGGGCATCGTGGCCATCGCGTTGAACACGCGACGCGGCGCGATCAGCTGAAAGACGGTTCGTCGCCGGATTTTCGCTCGTCTTCGCGGCTCAGCCAGTGCGCGAGGTGCTCGGGCAGCGCGTCTGGCACCGCGCCGCCGGGCCGTGCGGCCGCACGATCGGAATCCGGTAGTCGAGTGTCGCCGAGCAGACGATCCGGCACGTCCGCGTCGGTGCGGACGATCCAGTCGAGCGGCTCGCTGTCCGCATCGCCGGGCAGACCCGTGATCTCGTGGTTCCACGTGCCGAGGCCGGTGGGATCGGTGAAGAAATGGTCGAGCACACCGTCGTCGTCGAGATCCAGCGCCGCGATGTCGGCGCGGCCCGAGCCTGCCGTGTCCCACAGCGCGTCGTCGGCGATGCCGTCGCCGTCGAAATCCAGCCGCACCGCGTCGGCCGCGCCCGTATTGCCGAGTTCCAGATCGGCCTCGCTGGTCCAGACATGCACGGGTCCGTCACCGGTACCGAACACGTACTCGATCTCGTTCATATGTCTTTGGACGCGCCCGCCGCGACGCCGGTTCCATCACGTGGGCTTTTTCGATTCGCCGTCCCCCGTTCGCGGGCCTTGTTCCGGTAAGTTGACCTGTCAGCGGCCGACCGACAGGAGTCCACACGACATGGGTTTTCCGGTGCACGACCCCGACGCGGTACGACAACTGCTGGGCGCGTGGAAGACTCGGTCCGCCACCGGGCGTCCGACCACCGGATAGCCGCGGCCGGGCGGACCTGATGCGCGAATCCGGAATCAAATCCCCCTGTGCACCGGCCCTGTTCGGCGCACTGCTCGTCGGCGCCCTCACCGTGCCGATGCCCGCCGCGCAGGCCGCACCGTTCCCCTGGGCGCCCCCGCCGGTGAACAGCTGCGGCGAGATCGGATTCGACCCGCTCAACCGCGAGCCGGATCCCGCGCAACCCCCGCCGCCGCCGCTGCCCCCGCAGATCAACATCCCGGTGCCGATTCCGGAACTCACGCCGGTTCCCGTGCCCGATCCGCCGCAGGACAACACACGGATCGTGCCCGACCCGTTGCCCGCGAATCCGTGCGACAACCCGTGCCCGGACATCAGGGACAACCCGAAGCACCCCGAGCCGGATCCCGAGCCGAGCCCGACGCCCGAGACCGGGGCCGACGAGGGGACCGGTTCGAGTTCCGGCTCCTCCGGCTCCGCGTCGGGATCCGGTTCGAGCAGTGGTCCAGGCACCGGTTCCAGCTCGGGTTCCGGCGAGCCGGTCAAACTGCCGCGCATCGAATTCGAGCCGGAGGTCGAGCCGATCCCGGTCCCGGTGCCCGGCGGTCCCGGCGAGGAGCCCCAGCCCGCTCCACCGCATGTGGTGCATCCGGCCGAACCGGGCCCGCTCGCGGCCCCGGTGGCCGCGCCGATGGTCGAGTCGGTGCGGCTGGTCGAGCAGGTGACCGGGCACGGCTCGCAGAACCGCACCGACATGCGCTGGCAGGTCGACGGAACCGACCTGGGGCTGATGTGGGAGACGGAGCCCGGCGAGGTCGCCGTGGTCTTCGGCGACACCTTCGGTAAAGGCTGGGGCGGTGGCGGCGCGGGCAACGACGACCAGGATTGGCGCAGCAACGTCATCGGTTTCAGCACCGACAGCGATCTGTCCGACGGCTTGACGCTCGATACCTTCGCGCAGGACAGCCGGTGCCACGCCGCGGAGATCCTGGGCAGCCGCAAGATCAAGAACTGGGAGACCACCACCATCCCCACCTCCGGTTTCGCCGTCGGGAACCGGCAGTACCTCAGCTACATGTCGGTGAACAGGTGGAGCCGTATCCCCGGCCTGTGGTGGACCAACTACGGCGGCATCGCCTACTCCGACGATCGTGGGCGCACCTGGAAGAAAGACCAGCATGCCAAGTGGGAGAACTTCTTCGGTCTGGGCAGGTTCCAGGTCGCGGCGATGGTGCCCCACGGCGAGCACGTCTACATGTTCGGCACGCCCAACGGACGCATCGGCGTGATCGGCTTGGCCCGCGTGCCCAAGCGCCACATCCTGAACAAGTCCGCCTATCAGTACTGGGTAGGTGGCAGTTGGGCTCCCGCCGCCGAGAACCAGGCCACCCCATTGGTGCTCGGCATGGCCAGTGAGCTGTCGGTGCGCTACGACCAGGAGACCGAGCAGTGGCAGATGGTCTACCTGGATTCGGCGCGGGGCGCGATCGTTCTGCGTACCGCGGCAAGCCCGCAGGGGGCCTGGACGGACGCGATCCCGCTGGTGTCCACCGCCGACTATCCGAAGTCCTACGGCGGGTTCATCCATCCGTGGTCGACCAGCGAGGACCTGTACTTTGTCCTCTCGGAGTGGGACAGCTACAACGTATATCTCATGCACGCCCGGCTGAATCCGAGCGCGAGCCGGATTCAGCCGGCACGCTCGAACCGCACGGGCTGACCCGGGCGCGCCTGCGCGACCGCGTCCACGTCGGCGTCGACGACCACCGCGATCACCGGATACCCGCCCGTGACCGGATGATCGGCGAGGAAGACGACCGGCTGTCCGCTCGGCGGCACCTGGATCGAGCCGAGGGCCATGCCTTCGGTCGGCAGTTCGCGAGTGACAGCGCGGGTCAGCGGCTGCCCGGCCCGGCGATCCAACCGTGCGCCGACCCGGTCGGTATCGGCGGATACCTCCCATTCGCCGTGGAACAAGGCGGTGGCGTCGGTGAACCAGTCGTCGCGCGGACCGAGTACGGCGCGCACGGTGAGGACGTCAGCGGGCAAATCGGCGACAGGGGCGAGGTCCACCACCGGAATGGTGCGCGGAGAAGGCCCGACCGGCAGACGATCGCCCTTCGCCAGAGGCTCCGGCCCCAGTCCGGACAGGGTGTCGCGGCTGCGAGACCCGAGCGTCTTCGGCACATCGATGCCGCCACGCACCGCGATGTAGCTGCGCAGTCCGGTGGACGCGTAACCGAGCCGCAGCGCCTGCCCGGGCTCGAGTTCCAGCACGCTCGCGTGGCCGACGGGCCTGCCGTCGACGGTAGCGGGCGCGGGCGCGCCGGTGACGGCCAGCATGACGTGCTCCTCGGCGTGCAGGGCGAGCCCGCCGAGCAGCACCTCGATGGCCGCGTGACCCTCCGGATTGCCGACCAGCCGATTGGCCAACCGCAACGACCCGCGATCGGCCGCCCCAGCGGGACCGACACCGGAATCGAACCAGCCCGGCCGCCCGAGATCTTGGATGGTCGCGAACGGACCCACCTGCTCGACGACGATCATCCGCCACCCCCCGCGTCGAGGAATCGGACCGTGGCGCCCGCGCGAATCAACGCGGGCGGGTCGCGCTCGGCATCCCACATCCTGAGGTCGGTGGTCCCGATCAGCTGCCACCCGCCGGGTGTGCTGCGTGGATACACGGCGCTGTATCCACCGGCGAGTGCTACCGCACCCGCCGGAATCGACGTACGCGCCTGGGCTCTGCGCGGAACCGACAGCCTGCCGTCGGGCGATTCCAGGTAGCCGAAGCCCGGCGCGAATCCGACGAAAGCACACCGCCACACCGTGCCGGTGTGCGCGGCCACCACTTCCGCGGTCGTGAGTTCCAATGCCCGGGCGACGTCATCGAGGTCGGCGCCGTCGTAGCGCACCGGAATCGACACCGGGTCGGCACCGAATGCCAGGTCCGGCAATGTTCCACGGGAAACACCGGGCGACTGCTCGGCGTGCAGCGCGACCAGCAGCGTTGTCAACACCCTGCGGACGGCTTCGGCGTCACGGGGTGAATCGAGCGTGAGCAGTACCGTTTCCGCGGCGGGGAGCAGGTCCTGCACGCCGGGCACCGGGCGGTCCCGCAGCGCGGTGACGAGTGCCGCGACCACCTCGCGCCGCTGCGGCGTGATCAGCAGCGCCCGATCACCCGCCGCGCGGATCGCGTCCTCCGCCGCCTTCCGCTCCGCGTGGGTTCCCGCGCCCTTCGTCGTCATATCCAGGCCGTCATATCCACGCCTCAGCCGAACGGCTCCACCGGCACGCCGACCTCGTCCAGCGCGGTGCGGATGTGCCGCGCCATCTCCACGGCGGCGGGCGAATCACCGTGCACGCAGATGCTCGCGGCACGCACCGCGACCTCGCTGGAGCCATCGGCCGTCCGCACGGCGCCGGACTTGGCGATCGAGACCGCCTGGGCGACGGCCTCCCGCGGACCCAACACCGCCCCGGCCGCACCGCGTGCGGCCAGCGAGCCATCGGGCGTGTAGGCCCGGTCGGCGAAACCTTCGCCGACGAATCGCACTCCGGCTGCCTGGGCCGCCGACTCCAACTGGGTGCCCGCCGGGCCCAGCAGGGCCAGCCGCGGGTCGTACTCCGCGATCGCGGCCAGCACTGCGTCGGCCAGCTGCCGATCTCGCGCGGCCGAGTGATAGAGCGCCCCATGCGGTTTCACGTAGCGGACCCGGTCGCCCGCGGCCTTCGCGAAAGCGTCCAGGCCGCCGATCTGATACAGCACCTCGTCGCGCAGCTCACCGGGCGCGACCGCGATCTCTCGCCGCCCGAAACCGGCCAGGTCGCGATAACCGACGTGGGCGCCGATCCGAACACCCTTCTCGACCGCGAGAGCGCAGGTCCTGCGCATGATCGCAGGGTCGCCCGCGTGGAATCCGCAGGCGATGTTCGCACTGGTGACGATGTCGAGCATGGCGGCGTCGTCGCCCATCGTCCACGGACCGAAGCCCTCGCCGAGATCACTGTTCAGGTCCAGCGCCATGTGCGTCCTCCCAGCAGTGTGTCGCAGGCGGCCTTCCGATTCTCGTGCCCGAGCGTGGCCCTCGGCAAGGACGTCCGGTCCGCGCGAGGTGGATCACAACGCGCGGGTCCGGACCGCCGCGCCAAGTACGCTCAGTCCAATCATGGCCACGTATTTCGATCCGAAGTCCTGGTCGCCCATGCGGGCCGTCGACCTCGGAAAGCGCCTGTTCGATCAATCCTGGCTGGAGCAGTGGGTCGCGCTCAGCACCGCCTGGGTGGATCCGGTCGCCGACCTCGGCGCGGGCACCGTCACGGCGCTGCTGCCGGACGTGCTGATGACCATGCTCAGCGAGGGCATCCTGAGTCGGTTCGGCGGGCAGGAGGTCAGCGCGACCCTGCTGGGTCACGATCTGCACGCCACCTTGCAAGTGCTGAAGGTGCGTCGCCGCGGCGCGCACTTCCAGACCAAGACGGTGCTGTCGCGGCTGCGCTGGGACGATCACCCGATCGAGGCCGTGACCGTCATCGCACACGGCGTCCGCCTGATTCCGGGCGTGCCGACAAAGATCCGTACCGCCCGGCTCGACCTCGACGGCACCGTCAGCACCGCGGCGCTGGTCGGATGGCTCAACACCCAGCCACTGGACTGGGCCCTGGACGTGCACCCGAGCGGACTGATCCGAGCCCGGCACCGCCGACGGCTGCTGACCGCCCTGGTGGACGCGTCGATCAGGGACAACCGACTGGACATCGACGTACGCGCTGCGAGCTGGTTCGGCGTCCGGATACCGCGACGGATGATCGACGTTCCCGCCGTTCCGCTCGAGCACCTGCCCAAGGACGCGCGGATCGCGCGTGCCGATCGGGAGGGCGACCTGATCCGTTTCCGCGTCGAACTGCCGGAGATCACCGGGTCGTTCGACCTGGCCCAGATGCGCTCGGCGATCTTGGCGGGTACCACCCTGATCGTGTTCTGACCCGATCAGCTCTGCGACTTCCACCACTCGAGCAGCGCCGCCTCGGCCTCGTCCCGGCTGAGCGGACCACGGTCGAGGCGAAGCTCCTTCAGGAAGCGCCAAGCCCGGCCGACTTCGGGGCCCGGCGGCACACCGAGCAGTTCCATGATCGCGTTGCCGTCCAGATCCGGACGTACCTTGGCCAGGTCCTCCTGCTCCCGCAACCGCTCGATCCGCGCCTCCAACTCGTCGTAGGTGGCCCGCAGCGCGGCGGCCCTGCGCTTGTTGCGGGTGGTGCAGTCGGCGCGGACGAGTTTGTGCAGGCGGGGGAGCAGCTCGGCGGCGTCGGTGACATAGCGGCGCACCGCGGAATCGGTCCACTGACCTTTGCCGTAACCGTGGAAGCGCAGATGCAGGAACACCAGCCGGGCCACGTCCTCGGTGAACTGCTTCGGGTATTTCAGCGCCCGCATCCGTTTGCGCACCATCTTCGCACCGACCACCTCGTGGTGATGGAAGCTGACGCCGCCGCCCGGCTCGTTGCGCTTGGTGTCTGGCTTGCCGATGTCGTGCAGCAGCGCGGCCCAGCGCAGCACCAGATCGGGGTCGCCCTCCTCCTGGTCGATGGCCTGCTCCAGCACGGTGAGCGAATGCCAGTAGACGTCCTTGTGCTGGTGATGTTCGTCGATCTCCAGCTTCATCGCGGGCACCTCGGGCAGCACCCGCTGCGCAAGCCCGGTCTCGCACATGACGTTGATGCCGTCGATCGGGTGCGCGCCCGCGATGAGCTTGTCCAGTTCGACCCGCACCCGCTCGGCGGTGATGCGATCGATCTGGTCGGCCATCGCGGTGATCGCGGCCCGCACCCGGGGAAGCGGCTCGAAGCCCAGTTGGGAGACGAACCGTGCGGCGCGCAGCATGCGCAGCGGGTCGTCGTTGAACGAATCCTCCGGCGCCGCAGGCGTATCCAGCACACCCTCGAGCAGGGCGTTCATGCCGTCGAGCGGGTCGACGAATTCCAGCGCGCCGTCCGCGCCGATCTTCACGGCCATCGCGTTCACCGTGAAGTCCCGGCGCACCAGGTCTTCCTCGAGCGAGTCACCGAAGGTCACCTGGGGATTGCGGGAGACCCGGTCGTAGCTGTCGGCGCGGAACGTGGTGATCTCCAGCTGGTGACCGGCCTTGGCCGCGCTGACCGTGCCGAACGCCAGACCACCGGTATCCCACAGATGGTCGGCCCACCCGCGCAGGATGTCCTGCACGACTTCCGGCCGCGCGTCGGTGGTGAAGTCCAGATCCGTCCCCAGCCGGCCGAGCACCGCGTCCCGCACGCTCCCACCGACCAAGTACAGCTCGTGCCCCCGCGCCGCGAACATCTCGCCGAGGGGCGTCAGCACATCCGACAGCCCCCCGAGTGTCACCGCCGCGGCGGCCAGCAGTCGGGTACGTCTATCCAGCGCAGCGTCCTTGGACTTCGGCGAAACCACGAATGAGCAGCTTACCGAGCCGCGCGAACGGATATCGCGCCGCAGGCCCACGCAGCAGCCCAGATATATAAGGACACCGGCATCTACCCAGCCAGCAGCCTCCGCACACCCAGGGAGTCACCTGCCCGCCATTCCGCGCTTCACGCGATCCACCGCAGCCCGCAGTGCTGAAGACCACAACACGCCGCGACGCAGGCGGGACAAATTCAACACAGTAGGATTGCCAGGTGTCTCCGGCCGATCGTGCGAACAGTCGACGCCGCCAGCCTCGGCGCCGCGGTTCGGCCGCCAATGCCGCGAAGCCACGGATGCGCACGGTCCGGGAGACCTCGGCGGGCGGGCTGGTCGTCGACGGCTTGGACGGTCCTCGGGAATCACGCAGCGCCGCGCTCATCGGACGCACCGATCGCCGCGGGCGGTTACTGTGGTCGCTGCCGAAAGGACATATCGAAGAAGGTGAGACCGCCGAGCAGACCGCGATCCGCGAGGTCGCCGAGGAGACCGGCATCAACGGCGTGGTGGTCGCCGAACTCGGCAGCATCGATTACTGGTTCGTGACCGACGGTCGGCGGGTACACAAAACGGTGCATCATTATCTGCTGCGTTCGGTCGGTGGCGAACTGTCCGACGCCGACGTGGAAGTGACCCAGGTCGCCTGGGTTCCCTTGACTGAACTGGATTCTCGGCTGGCCTATGCCGACGAGCGGCGGCTTGCGGAGATGGCGAACAAGCTGATCGACCGGATGGAGACCGGCAAGCGATGACGCGTGGACTGTTCCGGATCTTCGTGGCGGTCCTGACCATCCTCGGCCCGGTGACGACGCTGCCACTGCTCGATTCCGCGTCGGCCGTGGCGCAACCGACCGGGTCCGGCGCCACGTCGAATCCCAGATTCCTGAAGCTGTCGCTCGATTCGGTGACGCCGACCACGGTGACCACCACCAGCGATTCGGTGCTCACGGTCGCGGGCACGGTCACCAATATCGGCGATCGCGTGGTGGACGACGTCAGCATCCGCATCCAGCGTGCGGCGGCGATCACGGCGCCGGTGGGGTTGCGCGCCACTTTGCGCCTCGACGAAGTCAATTACGACGTCAACGGCGAGTTCGAGGATGTCGCGCAGCGGCTGAATCCCGGGCAACGCAAGCAGTTCACACTGAGCATCCCGTTGCGCTCCGAGACCGGCGCCACGTCGCTGCGCATCACGGAGCCGGGTGTCTACCCGCTGTTGCTGAACGTGAACGGTGAACCGGCCTACGGCACACAGGCCAGGCTCGACGACGCCCGGTTCTTGCTCCCGGTGCTCGGCGTGCCGCCCGCGCCCAGCGACGGCGCCGCCTCCGCCGCCCCGCCGGTGTCCGCGCCCACCGACGCGCCGGTGGCGACGACATTGCTGTGGCCGCTGGCCGACCGGCCGCGGCTCGTCGCGGGCCATCCGGGCAGCGTCGACGGCAAGGTGGAGCTGACCGACGACGAACTGGCCGCTTCGCTCGGCAAGGGCGGCCGTCTCGATCAGTTGTTGGCCGCGCTGGAGGGAATGTCCGGTCCGGATGCGGTCCGTGACGCCGAACTGGCTTCGGCCGTGTGCGTCGCCATCGATCCCGACCTGCTGCTCACGGTGCGTGCGATGACCAACGGTTATCGCGTGCTCGCCAGCCCGTCCGATCCCGACGGGGCGACGCGGGCGGGCGCGGGCGCCGAACAGGCGCAGATCTGGCTGGACCGGTTGCGCGCGCTGTCCGGGTCGATGTGCACGGTGGCGCTGCCGTTCGCGCAGGTCGATCTCACCGCGCTCGCCGCGGTCGAAGATCCGGCGCTGTCCGCGCGCGCGATCAACGAACCGGCCGAGGTCGTCGACTCGATCCTGGCCACCCGCTCGGTGCGCGGGGTCAGCCTGCCGGATTCCGGCAGCATCGACGCGGGGGCGGGCCAGCTGTTGCGCGACCATGGTTTCGACACCGCTGTGCTCGCCTCGACGGCGGCCGTTCCACAGGGAAGCATGGACTGGGCGCAGTCCAGCAGTGACAGCGGACACACCACAAGCGGTTCGAGCGAGGACGTGACGACCCCGGACCCGGCCATCCCGGAAGTGGTTCGGCTGCCCGAAATCACCGCGAGTCGGCCGCCCGCACCCGCGCCGCCGACGCCGCCGGTCGCGGGCAACCCCGCACCACCTGCCGCGAGTCCACCCATCCCGCCCGCCGACCCCGCGCTGCGCGCGGTGACGTTCGACATCTGGTCCGCGACGGCGCTCGCCGCGCTGGGCTCGAATCCGCCCACCCCGCCGTTCACCCCGTCCCGGGTCCGCTACGACGTCACCAACGACTCGCGCGCGGCACGCTTGCAGGACGCGCTCGGGGCGATCTCGTGGAGCGCGCTGCATCCGGAGACGAACCGGCCGCGTTCGCTGTTGCTCGTCCCGCCACAGCAGTGGGGTGCGAACAAGGACGAGGCGACCGCTTTGCTGCGCCAAGTCGACCTGCTGCTGCGCGGCAACCTCGCCACCGCACGTCCGTTCCCTGAGCTGGTGGCGCTGCCGCCGGACTCACAGCCCTACGAGCTGGACTACCTCCCGCAGGCGGCGCAGGACGCGGTCCCGGACCGGTTCGTGCTGCCCGTGCGCGACCAGGGCCGTGGGATCACCGAGATGATGCGCGCGCTGGTGGACGTGCCGGAGGCCGAGCCGACGCCACACGATTTCCTGACGCCGCTGCGCGACGACCTGTTGCGCGTGCTGAGCCTTTCGGATCGGCGTACGGGCGACGCCGCGCCGGCGGACACGTTCGCTCAGCGCCGACTGGACCAGAACACGCGGACGATGGACAAGCTCTATCGCTCGGTCACCGTGCTTCCACCGGGCGGGGTGTACACCCTCGCTTCCGAGCAGAGTCCTTTGCTGCTGGTCGCACGCAATGATCTGCCGGTGGCCATCCGCGTCAGGTTCCGGATCGAGGCGCCTGCGGAGACGGAGATCACCGATCCCGGCGAACAGCAGCTCCCGGCGAACGGATCGCGGTCGTTCCAGATTCCGACGGAGGTCAGCGACAGCCGGAACCTGGTCATTCCGATCTCGCTCACCACACCGGAGGGTGTCGCGCTCGGCAATCCCACGCAGGTCTCGGTGCGTTCGAACGCCTATGGTCAGGCCTTGGCGATAATTACGGGATGCGCCGCACTCCTGCTGCTTCTGCTGGCCGGTCGCCGTTTGTGGCGCCGGTTCCGCGGGCAGCCCGATCCGGCGGACGAGGGCTTCGATCCGGGCACCAGACGCCGGGTCAACCGGTACCGGCGCGCGCGCAGGCGGATGCTGCGGGAGCAGGAGCAGGAGCAGCTTCAGGAGACGCGGTGACCGATCCCGCTTCGACGGGGCCGCGCACATTGCGTCTACCTGCGTCGATGTGGTGTACCGCGGTGGGGTGTGGCACGGTGGAGGACAATTACGTTCCCGGGCCCGCCCGGTCCGGGAGGGAACCACTGACAGAATGTTCGCCGATCACGGCGGACCGTTGCGGCGGGCCGCGGCTCACCGCACCGATGGGGGTGCGGATATCCCGGCGGGTACAGGAGGCATGATGAGCGACGATGACATATCGGCTCATCGCCCTCGACCAGGCGAGCGCCTCGACGGGCCGCCGGTTCGCCGAGCTCCCGCCGCTCCGTGGGAACGCGGCCCGGCACAGCCCGATGCGGAGAATCCCGGCTTGAACGGCGGCCCGTACCACGACGGACCGCCGCCTCGGGTACCGCAGGTGAGTCGTCCTCCGGCCGCGCCGCAGCCGCGGCCTGGTCAGCGCATGCCACCGCCGCCACCGCCTGCCGCCCAGCCGCGGCCGCCCGTGCCGCCACCGCCGCGCCCCGGCCCCGCGCCACACCCGAACCAACGGCAATATCCTGCCCCGCCGGCGGGCCCGGCCGGGGGTCCCGCACAACCGCGACCGGTACCGCCTGCCCCCGCTCGTCCAGCGCCCGCCGGCCCATCAGCCGGCGCCCCGAGGCAAGCGCCGCCGCCCGTGCCGCCACGCGCGCCGCGGTCCGGCGGGATTCCGGTCGCACCGCGTCCGCCTCGGCCCGGTGGCATTCCGGCTGTGCCCCGGCCCCCGCAGTCGGGTCCGATCCCCGCCGCGCAGCGGCCACCACACTCCGGGCCGATCCCGGCCGCCGCGCCGGAATCCGATCGAGTGCCGCCGCCCCGCTACGCCCCGCCGCAGCCGCAGCAGTTCCCGCCCCCGCCACGGCAACGACCGGCTGCCCCGGTCCGGCGCGAGCCCGCCGAACCGGGTCGCCCGCGGACCAGGGAGTGGCCCGCCGCCACCGCCACCGCCACCGCGGAGCCGAAGGCGGACGATTCGAAGCAGAGCTCGAGTTCCCGGCTGCTCAGCGATTCGGGATCGATCGCCTTCGCGACGTTGATCAGCAGGATCACCGGGTTCGGCAAGCAACTGCTGCTGCTGACCGTGCTCGGCCCCGCCATCGCCAGTGCGTTCACCGTCGCCAGCCAGATCCCGAACATGATCGCGGAACTGGTGCTCGGCGCGGTGCTCACGGCGATCGTGGTGCCGACACTGGTGCGCGCGGAGCAGGAGGATCCGGATCGCGGAGCCGCGTTCGTCCGGCGTCTGGTGACCGCCGCTTTCGTGGTTCTGGCCACCGCCGCGCTGTTGGCGACGGCCGCGGCGCCGGTACTGACCACCCACGTCTTCCTTTCCGACGACGGCAAGGTCAACACCGCGCTCACTACGGCGCTGGCCTTCCTGCTGTTGCCAGCGATCTTGTTCTACGGCATGTCGGCGCTGCTCACGGCGATCCTCAACACCCAGCAGATGTTCAAGCCCGGCGCATGGGCCCCGGTGTTGAACAACCTCGTGGTGCTCACCGTGCTGGGCTTGTACGTCCTGATGCCGGGAGAGATCACGCTGGACCCGGTCCGCATGAGCGACCCGAAACTGCTGGTGCTCGGCGTCGGCGTCACGATCGGCGTGGTGGTACAGGCGGTCAGTCTCATCCCGGCGATCCGCAGGGCAGGCATCGACCTGCGCCCCCTCTGGGGCATCGACGACCGCCTCAAGCAGTTCGGCGGCATGGGCGCGGCCATCATCCTGTACGTCCTGATCAGCCAGGCGGGCTTCGTGTTCGCCACGCGGATCTCCTCGCATGCCGACGCGGCGGGCCCGGCGATCTACAACAACGCCTGGCTGCTGCTGCAACTGCCGTACGGCGTACTCGGTGTCACGGTGCTCACCGCGATCATGCCTCGGCTGAGCCGCAACGCCGCCGCCGACGACACGCCCGCGGTGGTCGACGATCTTTCCGCCGCCACCCGGTTGACCATGATCGCCCTGGTCCCGGTGGTCACCTTCCTCACGCTGGCCGGTCCGCAGGTCGGGCAGGCGCTCTACGGCTACGGCAATTTCGGATCCGACGCCGAACGACTCGGGCTCGCGGTCAGCTGGTCGGCGTTCGCGCTGATCCCGTACTCGCTCGTGCTGATCCACCTGCGCGTGTTCTACGCCAGGGAGCAGGCATGGATTCCGACCTGGATCATTCTCGGCATCACCGCCGCCAAGATCGTCTTCTCGGCGCTGGCTCCGGTGCTCACCGACGCCGAGCACGTGGTGATCGCGCTCGGCGTCGCGAACGGCCTCGGCTTCGCGGTGGGCGCCGTGGTGGGCGGTTACCTCTTGCACCGCAGTCTCGGTGATCTTCGGATGGCCAACGTCGGCCGCACAGTGACACGTGTCGTGCTCGCGTCACTCGCGGGCGGGGCGGTGATGTGGATCGTGGACCGGGTACTCGGTCTGGATCGGCTGACCGCGGCATTCCACGGACCGGGTTCGCTGATCCGGGTGGCGATCACCGCGATCGTCATGTTCGCGGTGGCCTTCGGCTTGATGCGACTGGCCGGTATCCCGGAGATCGTCGCCATAACCGTGTCCATCTCCCGGCGTCTCGGCTGGACGCCGCCCGCGCCGGAGCTGGATCTGGAGAGCCCGGCCGAAGACCCGTACGTCACACAGGTACTCCGCAGGCCGGACCCCTACTTGGCGTACCCGCGGTTCGATCCGTACATGGACGCCCAGACCATGGTGCTGCCTGTGATCAGACCCGACGCCGTTGACCGCACCGGCATGGGTGAGTTCCCGTACCCTGTTCGGCAGACAAGCACAAGTGGCGAATTCGCCGGAACCTCGACATATCAGGGCGAAGGAGGACCGAGGGTGAGCGACGACGCGGTGGGCGGCGTCCCAGCCGCCGATTCTTCTGCGACCACGCCCGGCGGACTGTCCACCGATGTACCGCCGACCGCGGGGGAGCCGTTGGATCCCGCGTACGCGAGCAAGGAGCCGGGCACGGCTCCGCCGGATCAGGACGCGCCGAGATCGCAGGAGAACCAATTGCCTGCGCGCGATCCGATGTACGACACCGGGATGATCCCGATCGGATCGCCGGAAATGCCGCCGATGGGTGGCGAGAACCTGGGCGCGCGGCGAGTCCCGCGCGGCCCCAAGCTGATTCCGGGCGCTTCGGTGGCCGGCGGGCGCTATCGCCTGCTGGCCAGTCACGGCGGCGCCCGCGGCTTGAAGTTCTGGCAGGCGCTGGACATCAAACTCGATCGCGAGGTCGCGCTGACCTTCGTCGACGCCGACCAGAAGGCGACCGAGAACTCCGGCCAGGACGGCCCCCAGGCGATCCTGTCGCGGACGCTGCGCCTCGGCCGGATCAACTCGCCGGGTCTGGCCCGCGTCTTGGACGTCGTGCGCGGCAGCTCCGGCGGCATCGTGGTGGCGGAGTGGACACCGGGCCGCTCGCTGCGCGAGATGGCCGAGACGGTGCCCTCGCCGATCGGCGCGGCGCGTGCCATCCGCGCCCTCGCTTCGGCGGCCGAGCTGGCTCACCGCGGCGGTGGTTCGCTGTCCATCGATCATCCCGACCGGGTGCGTATCAGCGCCTCCGGTGACGCGGTGCTCGCCTTCCCCGGCACCTTGTCCGACTCCGACGCGCAATCCGACGTGCGCGGTCTCGGCGCGATGCTGTACGCGCTGATCACGGCGCGCTGGCCGATCCGCTCCGGGGGTGTCACGGGCGCCGCCGCAACGGTCGGCGGGCTCCGGCTGGCCGACCTCGGCCCGGATGGCACGCCGGTGGAACCGCGACAGATCCGTCCCGAGGTACCGTTCGAGATCTCCGCGGTCGCCGTGCGCTCGCTGGAGTCGAACAAGGGCGTGCGCACCGCCGCGACGGTTCAGCATGTGCTGGAGCAGGCGTCGGTGGTCGATCAGAAGACCGATTTCATTCCGGTGCTGCGGCTCGGGCAGCGCGCGCCGGCGAACATGGACGACTCGCTCGCCGATCCGGAACTGCTCGCGGCCGAACGCGAACGCTCGCAGCGCATGATGTGGATCATGGTCGGCCTCGGCATCCTCGCCGCGCTGGTCGTCGGCATCGTGATCTGGTGGATGGTCAGCGTGTTCGCGCCGGGCGCTTCCGATGCGCCGCTGAACGAACAACGCAACATCGGTCTGACGACCAACAACCAGCCCGTGCCGACGCCCGCTGCCGCGGGCCCGAACCTCAATTCGAACGGTGTGCCGGTCCCGGTGACCGGCGTGTCGGTGTTCTCGCCGGAGGGCACCGCCGACGGCGTCGCCAACGTGCAGGCGGTGCTGGACGACGACCCGGCCACCCAGTGGCGCACCGATCAGTACTTCCAGCAGTTCCCGGCGCTCAAGAAGGGGGTCGGGCTGCTGGCGACGCTCCCCGCTCCCGCCAAGCTCACGAACGTCTCGATCAACTCGCCCAGCGCGGGCACGTCGGTGGAGATCCGCACCTCGCCCACCGGTTCGCCGACGCTGGATCAGACCCAGCTGATCGGTTCCGCCCGGCTCGACGACGGCGTCACCGACATCCCGGTGCGGGCCGACCAAGCCGCCCGCTACGTTCTCGTCTGGATCACCGGACTCGGCAACTCCGGAGGACAGTTCCAGACCGCGATCGCCGATATTCGTCTCGACGCCGCACCCTAGCCCGGCTCCGCTTTCGCCGCACACACTCGTTCGTGCAGGCCATTCGTAGCGCAACGCAGAGCGTCGCGTCTTCCTCCGTACCCGGCTCGATCACTTGGTTGCTGCCAAATCGTTACGGACGATATGATCTTCGGGCGCTCTCAGCAGGGGAGCTTCCCAGGTTCCGTGTTTCGATCCTGGATGCTGCGAATCTCGGTGATGGTCAACACTGCCCGTTGCCGCCGTGAGGGCCGTCCAAGGGGTTGGCATTGTCGTCCGAAGTGAACGAGGAGTTCGGCGGGGGGTCGTCGCGACCGGTGGTATGTCACGAACGTTCCTTCGTACCCGGTGAATGCACCGATGTGGAGTTGTTGCGGGCGCATGTTCGTGGTCAGCGGCACGCGTTCGCCGAGCTGCTGCGCCGGCACAACGATCATCTGTGGCAGACCGCGCTACGCACGTCCTACACACGTGAGGACGCGGCGGATTCGCTTCAGGACGCGCTGTTGTCGGCACATCGCACGGCTGCCTCCTTCCGCGCGGAAGCGGAGGTCCGCAGCTGGTTGCACGCCATCGTGGTGAACGCCTGCCTGGACCGGATCCGCCGCAACAAGACCAGGTACGCGTTGTCGCTGTCGCCGGAAACGATGCCCGAGCCCAAGGACACCCGCGACGAGATGGCCGAGGTGGAGATGTCCATGGTCATCGATCGCGCTCTGTTCTCGTTGCCGCCGGACCAGCGGACCGCGCTCGTCGCGGTCGATGTGGAGGGGTATAGCGTGGCCGAGGCAGCCGCGTTGCTCGGTGTGCCCGAAGGAACGATCAAAAGCCGGTGCGCCCGCGCACGGCAGCGTTTGAAAGAGCGATTGGATTTTCTGCGTGATCCGGGGAACCGGAGGTAGTTGGGATGCGTCATTAACAGTGACGAACCACTGAACGATCCAGAGGCCGTCCCCGATGATGAGGGGATCCCCGCGATGTCAGATGCGAACAACGGAGGTGCGATGGCGACCCGGTCCGTACCGCAGCCCCCGTTCACGTCCGAATTGCTGGCCGACCTGCATGCCGGCAATGTGTCACCGGCACAGCGCGAGCAGTTGTGGCCGATGGTCTCGCGAGATCCGGAAGCGATGCGCTACCTGCGCTCCCTCGACAACGTCAGCGCCGAGTTGCGTGCCCTCGGCCGGGACGAGCGCGTCATCCATCGGATGCCCGAGGACGTGGCGGCCCGGCTCGCGCTGTTCGCCGACGAGCTGGAACCGCCCGAGGATGCGCCGGCGCGGGCCGCCACGGTTCATGAGCTGCCGCGCCCGTCGGCGGATGAGATCCCCGACTCGTCAAGGGCTTCCGATTCCGCACCGGTCGCTCTCGACGACCGGCGCCGTAGCAGGCTGCGCTGGTTCGCCGCGGCCGCCGCGGCCATCGTCACCGTGGCGTGCGCGAGTGTCTTCGTTACGACGATGCGCGACGGCGACGCCCCCGCACCCACCGCGCAGCCCACCACCGGCAACGAGGATGTGGGCGACGACCTCACCGCCACGGTCGCCCTCAGCGCGCTCGGCCGCAACAACGTCACCGGATCGCTGGCCCGGCCGGGCGCACTCGAGCGTTGTATCCAGGCGAACGGGCTCGACCGCACGGTACTCGGTTCCACGGACATCAGGTTCCGCGGCGGCAACGCGGTGCTCATCCTGCTCAACGGCCCCCACCCGCCCAAGATCACCGCGCTGGTCGTCGGGACCGGTTGCGCTACAGGCGATCCACAGCGCAGAGCTTTGCAGGACATCGGCTGAGGCGATCCGGCTCCTGCGATCTGGACCACGTGCACGGTGTGACCCCGGTGATGCGGGAACAACAGCCATTACCCTGTTGTTGACCGACACGTCCCAACGAATCCTCCCGGAAGGGCCCCATGAGCGAGCGTAGCGAGCGAACAAGCGACACCGGCGCGCCAGTTCGCGACCTGATCATCATCGGCTCCGGACCTGCCGGCTACACCGCCGCCGTCTACGCGGGTCGCGCCGAGCTCCAGCCGCTGCAGTTCGAGGGGACCCAGTTCGGTGGTGCGCTGATGACCACCACCGAAGTCGAGAACTTCCCCGGCTTCCGCGGGGGCATCATGGGCCCTGATCTCATGGAGGAGATGCGCGAGCAAGCCAAACGATTCGGCGCGGACATCCGCACCGAAGACGTGGATGCCGTCGACCTGACCGGCCCGATCAAGAAGGTCGTCGTCGGCGGGGAGACTTTCGAGGCCTACGCCGTCATCCTCGCCATGGGGTCGGCCGCGCGGTACCTGAACGTCCCGGGTGAGCAGCGGTTGCTCGGCCGCGGTGTCAGCGCCTGCGCCACCTGCGACGGCTTCTTCTTCAAGGGCCAGGACATCGTGGTGGCCGGCGGCGGCGACTCCGCGATGGAAGAGGCGACCTTCCTGACCAAGTTCGCCTCCAGCGTCACCATCGTGCACCGCCGCGAGGAATTCCGTGCCTCCCGCATCATGCTGGAGCGCGCGAAGGCGAACGAGAAGATCAAGTTCGTGCTCAACGCGGAAGTGGTCGAGGTGCACGGTGACAACAGCGTCACCCATCTGACCTTGCGCGACACCCGAACCGGTGAGACCTCCGACTTGCCCGCCACCGGCCTGTTCGTCGCGATCGGTCACGACCCGCGCAGCGAACTCGTCAAAGGCCAGGTCGCACTGGACGAGGAGGGATACGTGCTGGTGCAGCACCCGACGACCGCGACCGACATCGCGGGCGTCTTCGCCGCGGGCGATCTCGTCGACCACACCTACCGTCAGGCGATCACCGCCGCGGGCACCGGCTGCCGAGCAGCCATCGACGCCGAGCGCTGGTTGGCCGAGCAGGGCGACATCACCTCGAACACCCTCGCCCACGCGGGCGGGTCGGTGAGCGTCCCCGCCAACTGAGCTCGAGTCCATCGAGCCCGCCCAGCTTTCGTCTCGCTGTATCGCAAGGAGAATATTCATGTCCAAGTCCGTCAACACGGTCGTCGTCACCGACGCGTCCTTCGCCGACGATGTGCTGTTGAGTGAGAAGCCCGTCCTCGTCGATTTCTGGGCCGACTGGTGCGGGCCGTGCAAGATGGTCGCGCCCGTCCTGGAGGAGATCGCGGGCACCCACGCGGACAAGCTGACCATCGCGAAGCTGGACGTGGACGCCAACCCGAGCACCGCCCGCGATTATCAGATCCTTTCGCTGCCCACTATGATGCTGTTCCGCGGTGGTAAGCCGGTCAAGCAGATCGTCGGAGCGAAGGGCAAAGCGGCCCTTCTGCGCGAACTCGAAGACGTCATCTGACGACACGATCCGACGACTCGCCGTAGGATGCCTGGACCCGGGGATTGTCGAAACCCGGTCCAGGTCTGAGACAATCGACCGACGCTCCGGTCGTGCGAAGGTGTATCCCATCGCATGAGTGGGTACCCGCGGGTTGACGGAAGGAAAGGGCTCTCACGCATGCACCGACTTCGTCACGGCGATTCCGGTCCAGCCGTAGCAGAGGTTCGGAGCACCCTGGCAAGCCTCGGGTTCCTACACGCGCACGTCGGTACCGGTAACGCGGACGCACGCGAGTACTGGAAGGACACCGAGGTGTACTTCGACCACCACCTCGACTCCGCGGTACGCGCGTTCCAGCAGCATCGCGGCTTGCTCGTCGACGGAGTGGTCGGCCCGGCGACCTACCGGGCACTGAAGGAAGCGTCCTACCGGCTCGGCGCGCGCACGCTGATCTATCAGCTGTCCGCGCCGCTGTACGGCGATGACGTGGCCACGCTCCAGCGCAGGTTGCAGGACCTCGGTTTCTACGTGCACCGCGTCGACGGCTACTTCGGTCCACACACCCATGACGCGCTGACCGCGTTCCAGCGGGAGATCGGGCTGTCGGCCGACGGCATCTGCGGTCCCGACACGCTGCGCTCGCTCGACCTGCTCGGCGCGCGCGTGACCGGCGGCAATCCCCACCGGATCGCCGAAGAAGAGGTGGTGCACCGAGCGGGTCCGCAGCTGACCGGCAAGCGGATCGTCATCGATCCGGGTCTCGGCGGTCCGGACAAGGGCTGGGCGGTACCGACCGAGTACGGCGACGTCTACGAGTCGGAAATCCTCTGGGACCTGGCAAGCCGTCTGGAGGGGCGGATGGCGGCCACGGGTATGGAGACCTTCCTGTCGCGTCCGTGGGGCGCCAACCCCACCGACGCCGAACGCGCGGACACCTCCAACGCCTTCGACGCGGATCTGATGATCTCGCTGCGCTGCGCCACCAACCCCAGCCCGCTGGCCAACGGCGTCGCCGGGTTCTACTTCGGCAACTCGCACGGCTCGGTCTCCATGATCGGACAGGTCCTGGCGGGCTTCATCCAGCGGGAAGTCGTCGCACGAACCTCGTTGCAGGACTGCCGTACTCATGCGCGTACCTGGGACCTGCTGCGCCTCACCAAGATGCCGACCGTGCAGGTCGACATCGGTTACCTGACAAACGGATACGACGCCTCGGTGCTCACCAACCCGCGCATGCGCGACGTGATCGCCGAAGCCATTCTGATCTCGGTGAAGCGGCTGTACCTGCTCGGCCAGGACGATCAGCCCACGGGCACCTATACTTTCGCGGAGTTGCTGGCCGAAGAACTTGCCGCCGCGGATCGCATGTAGGGGTTCCGGTAGTAACCGCCGAAAAATCAACGGATATGGCGTAGCTTGTTCAGCGGCGGTTGGTGTCCGGGCCCAGGATCGAGGTCAACTCACGCATCGCCTGTGGGGATGGTTTGAAGTAGCGGCGCAGGTTCTCGGCTTTGCGGTGTCGGGACTTGGCCATCAGTTCCAGCAGGCTGGCCCCGGATTCTCCGAGGTGGGTCAGGCCGGAATGGCGTAGTTCGTGCAGGTCCCAGCCGGTTCCGGGCCCGTCGATGGCGGTGGCGGTGTCGAGTAGGTCGCGGGCCTGGTCGTAGGACAGCCGGGCGAGGCCGGTGTCGGGGCAGACGTCGCGGTCGGCGAGGTACTTGCCGGGTCCCGGTCGGCGGTGGGTCACGAACACGGGTCCGCGGGTGCGGTCGCGGATGAGCCGGGGCAGCAGGCGGGCGGTGCCGGCGTCCCAGTACACGTTTTCGAGGACGTGTTCGTGGTGGGTGGCGCCGCGGCGGCGGGTGCGGGGTTTGGCGCCCTTGGACTTCACCGCCGCGGTGCGGCCGGCGAGGTCGAGGTCTTCGATGTTGACCTGGAGTAGTTCTTCGGCGCGGGCGCAGGTTTCGTACAGCATCCGCCACAGCGTCTTCTCGCGCAGGTGGATCTCGCGGCGGGCGATGAGCCGGTCGATCGCGGTGCGCGAACGGACCGGGGTCTCGGAGTCCGGTGGTGTCGACCGCCCGGCTGAGGCCGGGAGCGTCGGTGCGGTCCAGCCCTGTTCGGCGCACCAGCTCAGCCATTTACCGACCGCGGCGCGGCGCGCGTTCCAGGTGTTGACCGCCGCGTTGCCCCACAGGGTTTCCAGCGCGGCGCCGATTTCGGCGTCGGTGACCGAGTCCAGAGCGCGGCTGTGCCCGATAAGCCCATCAGGGCCGCGGCCGTCGAGCTGGTCGACGGTCTTGACGATCGCGATGCCGTAGGCGCGGCGGGTGTTCGCCGAGCCGATGGTGTCGAGGAACGCGTCGGCGGCGGTGCGCAGGGTGCGCGCCGGCAGGGCTGTGCGCAGCCGGGTCACCTTCGCGGCCATCGGATTCCCCTCGTCAGTGCTTACCCCGGATAACGGGGCCGCTTCGTGTACCCGGCGGAGCAGGTCCGCCGCAGTCGAACCTCACGATACCCCGGATAACAGACCATTATCCGGGGTACCACTGCTATCGTTGAGCGGTCACGGCCAGACGCGTACCGCCGTTCGCCGCAGTCACCGATGCCCACGCCCCCGGATGACAGAGTCAGCCAGGGTCTCTGGGCCCGCGCCATGAGCCACGCCGTCCTGCCTACCGGTGCCTCCACCCGGCCGGGTGGAGGCACCTTCGTCGTTCCCGGCTAGCGCCGAGTCCGCCGCGATCATGGAATATCGTGCCGGTCATGACCACGGATGACTGGTTGGCCGACACCCGAACCTCTTATGACACGGTCGCGGTCAGCTATGCCGACCAAGTGCGCGGCGCCCTCGCCGGACACCAGTACCTTCGCGCGGCTCTGGCGTTGTTCGCCGACAGCGTGCGGACCGCTGGCGGCGGACCGGTCGCGGACGTCGGCTGCGGCCCCGGTGAAGTCACCGCCCACCTGCATGAGCTCGGTGTCGACGCCTTCGGTATCGACCTCTCCCCGGCGATGATCGACGTGGCCCGGCGCGACCATCCCGGCCTGCGGTTCGAGGTGGGCTCGATGACGGAACTGAACCTGCCCGTCGCTTCGGTGGCCGGCCTGCTCGCCTGGCAGTCGTTGATCCACATCCCCGACGACGAGGTGCCGACTGTATTCGGGCGCTTCCACCGAGCATTGCGTCCCGGCGGACCGTTGCAACTCCTGTTTCACGTCGGCGACGAGTCGCTGTTGAAGACGGAGGGCTACGGCGGTCACCCGATGAAGGTCCATGTCCACCGCCGTCAGCCGGACCAGGTGGCGTCCTGGCTGCACGATGCCGGATTCGTGGTCGAGGCCCAGATGCTGCTCGACCCGGATGCGAAAGCTCAGCAAGCGATTCTTTTCGCACGCAGTAAGTCCTAACTTCTGCATATGTCGGGCTCGCCATTCGGAACCGCGGGGTCCCCGACGTACACCGCCCGGCGGGAAGCGTGGGTACCGCCGAGACCTGGAGTACGCATGTCACCGAAGAAGCAGCCCACCGCCGCCAAACGCGCTCGCGCCGCCGCCCGCGAGGGCGACAAGTACACCACCGCACTGCGCGGTGGGACCGCGGCCGGCACCCGCACCGAGCCCGAGCCCGTCGATCCCGAGCTGATCGTCGCCGGGCGGGCACGCCTCCACCGAGACCACCCAGGTGTACGCACTGCTCGCTGACAAGGTCGCCGACGACGAGATCCGCGCCGCACGACGCAAGCGATCTGCTGATCGCTGAAAGTAGGCTGCATTGCCTTTCTTGGATCGTGGACGATGGCCTTGTGACGTCGAATCCGTACGGTGACCCTGTTCTCTTTCTGGAGCGGCTGGGGAGGATCACGCAACGCGCTGCGCGTGCTGAAGAACTTCTTCAATGGAGCCTGAATCCTCAGAACGCCGATGCCGGTAGCTGTATGGCTGCCGATGACCAGGGCCTGATGAGCGACTTCGGTGAGCGTCGTTTCGAGTCAGCGGCACTCTGGCCGCTGATGAGCGCAACTGCCAGCGTCGGGGCCGCCGCTGGCATCTTCATCCAAGCAAATCAGTCCCGCAGGCTTCATGCCCCCGCCATCGCCGCGTTGTGCCGCAGCGCTGTCGAGTCAGCTGGTCGGGTCATTTGGCTACTGTCACCCGAAGACCGCCAGGTCCGCCGTGACAGTGGCCGGTCCCCGATAATGCGACCACCCGGGAGTAGAGCCCGGGTTGTTCGTCAGTTGTCAGTTGATCCCGCAGTCCACCGGGTGGTGGGTGTGGGTGCAGGCCGCAGCGTACTCAGCCGGTGTCCG